>NZ_JACAXE010000019.1:0-65277 GCF_013391565.1 Acinetobacter sp. SwsAc6 | reverse complement strand
GCCTATTTAAGTGATGTGCTGAAAAGGCTGCCGACACATAAAGTGACCCAGATTGAAGAATTGCTGCCGCACTGCTGGAAACCTAAATCGAATTAAAAAATAGGTATGGGATTCAGCGGACGCTTACATAGGACGAGCAAATGATTCATCTGTACGTACGATATGGCGCAATGATTCACGGCTTATATCTAGGATTTGGCAAGCTGTTTTGAATTGAACTCGGATTGGTCGGATAGTCATAAATAAACCCATATTTAAAAGAATATGGGCTTAGTATGTTTATGTTTTTATAAAGTTATCCTAGTTAGGATTAAGTAATATCCTAACTAGGATTTTGACTATTTTTATGCTTATTAGCCTTAACCAACCATTTTTTAATGGTTTCGTCACTAGGAAACTTATCCACTCCTAGCAATTCAGCTTGAACTAAGAGGCTCTCATGTATTGCATGAGGCTTACTAACATCAATATCTGCCATCTTTGCCAATACAAGAAGTAATTTGGTGACATTGTTTTCTGCCCTTGTATTCCCTAGTTTGGATTCATCTACAGTAGTTTGGATTAACCCAAGTTCTTTTATTTTTTGATCTTTCTCTAAAAGCTCTGCTTTCAGTATTTTATTTTCTTCTAAGAGTTGGTCACGTTGCTGTTGGTAATGTTCGGGCGAAGCATGTCCAACACTTGGTATACCAACATCATTGGATGAAGCTTTTAGGCTTTGCACTTCTTTGCTCAATTCATCTATCTTAGATTTCAGATTGCTATTTTCATTTATGAGCCTAAATTCAACTTCAGATAAATTACCATCATCATTAAATCCCTCAATAATTTTTCCAATTTTATTAAGATATTTTTTTAGCTCACTAGATCTGATGATGTAAAAATTATGCTCAAGTTCTTCAAATAAATTTCCTCTTATTAGGGAATATATCCAATTTTCTGCTTCAACATATTTAGGATTATCATTACGCCAAGCAACATAATTCGATTTTGATTCAACATTTATTACTTCATACCCCGATATCAAACAAGCCGCTTCTTCAACTGTGAACGTTTCATTTTTATAAAATAAAGGATAGTTTTTCTGTTTATTACTGGCTTTCAGAAAATCTTCGTTACTATCAATAAAATCAGAAAAGTCCAACTCATCATTTTTATTATCTATTACAAGTGAATTTTCTTCCTCGAGTTGAGATAAATAATCCTCATCCCATACAGTTTCATCTTTCACTTGTTCGCTAAGATCATTATTAAATCCATCTATAATTATCCCATTTTCGAATAGTATGTTTTTAAGAATTTTTTTCTCAATTACTGTGTCAAAATTTGAATCAAGATTAAAATAATTAAAACAGCGATGTAATGAATCTACAAATTCAGAAATAATAAAATTATTGTGATCATTTTTAATGTAGCTTCTGTGATCCTCACCTAATAACTCTCTAACTTCATCAATAGTTAACTCTTCAATGTTTTCAAATTTCTCTACAGGTAGTTTTTTATTCTTAGTCAAATCAATTATTTTTTTTATTCTAAAATGAAAATCAATAGATAATTCCCGAAATAACTTTAAATTATATAGATCAGATTGTATCCAATATGAGTTTGACAACAACTTAGAAATATTTTTTTCACTAAATATAAAAACATCCTCAAATTCTTCATTTCCACTGATTTCAGTTAAAACTTGATATGTATTAGTGTATTTACCCCAATTATGCTCATCATCATGTAGAACATAATATTTATCACAAATATAGGTTGGAATTTTTTCTTCAATCTTCTGATTTAACAAAAAAATCGCCACATACTTGATAGTCGTTTCTTGTGTTTTTGCTAAGACTGATATCACATCAATTACTGAAATATAATCTTCTAAATTTTTCTTTGATAAATCAAATAATTTCAATTTCATGCCCCCACAGCAACCCAAAAAATAGATAAGCCAATCGAATTGGGTATTCGACTTTCACTCCGTCGAGCTAGACTTAACAAACTAAATATAAATGATATTTAATCAAATCAGTGCAAATTTTGTCATTTAACTTTTTTAAATTGAATAATAATTTGATCTGCTATTTCTTAAATGATTCACATACCATTGCATCATATTCGCTCTGTCCTGTAAGTACTGCGCCTTGTTATATACACCCGACACGCCATCCTTAACATGCGCTAAAGCCAATTCAATATGACGTTCATCAACTATATTCCAAACCGTTTTTTTTTAAATTCAAACTCACCCCACTTTGCAAGCAACTGTAAATCCATACGAACGTCCATCGTAGGATAATTATTGATAGCTCTAATTAATGCGGGTAATTCCTTTTCGTCCACATGCGCCATATTTGTTTTTTTACCTTGCTATAGATATTTCTGAATACCCTCTAAAGGATTGTAACTTTTACAAAGTCATAAATCTCACAGTACATTGCCCGCTTACGATTCACCTGCACATAAATTCCTTTTCTTGTTGTATCCCTCGGATTCAATTTATATTTAAGGATATATACAGGGATGCACGATAAGCAAAACTATATCTTTTTATGTTTGGTTATATTTAGGCAAGAAAAAAGGCTTAAACCCTTAAGATTTAAGCCTTTCCACTTGGTATTACGTCATATTCAGTCATATCAAGTTAGGTATTTGGTGGAGATGGCGGGAGTTGAACCCGCGTCCGCCAGCACTACGCTCGAGAATACTACATGCTTAGATATCGTCTATTGTTTTAACTCTTTGTGACCCGACGAACAGGGTACAAATCGCGATCCTCTAAGTTTAGTACAAAGCCCCGAGGCTTGGCTTTATACGGACTTGTGTGCTTGCGCTTCAGTCGGGATCTCTAACCACAAGTATTCAGAGATGCGGACAAGCTGCCCTTAGGCAGCTAGAGCGTATGATTCGTCGTTTGCGACTAAAAAATGCAAATTTGATTTACGAGAGAAAATGCGCTCTCGACATGCATCTATGAGTTTCATCACCAGCGTCGAAGCCAGAAACATCCCCAAAGTATGAACAATCATAGCATAACTGATAAAAAATACGATGTATTTTCTGAACAATTACACAATTGAATGCGCTTAATTACATAATTGCGCTAATATTTTATTTTTCAAGACCACAAAAGAAAAAGATATGAGCTATTTACTGGCCCTCGATCAGGGTACGACCTCAAGTCGTGCAATCATATTTAATGAACATGGACAAGTTCAGGCAACAGCTCAACGTGAAACACATATTCAAACCCCACACTCTGGCTGGGTTGAACAAGATGCTCAAGAAATTTGGAGCTCTCAAATTGCCGTAGTACAGCAAGCTCTAGCCTCTGCGCGTATTCTAGCTAAAGATATTAAAGCAATCGGCCTCACCAACCAACGTGAAACCACTGTGGTTTGGGATAAACGCACGGGTAAGCCTCTCGCTCCTGCTATTGTTTGGCAAGACCGTCGTGCAGCGAACTGGTGTAATCAACTTATCCAACAAAATTTACAAGAATCAATTCACCATACAACTGGGCTCAGAGTCGACCCCTATTTCAGCGCAGGGAAACTGGTTTGGCTACTCGAAAATACCGAAGGCTTACGAGAACTAGCACAACAAGGCCATGTGGCATTTGGTACGATCGATAGCTGGTTGGTATGGAATTTAACCCAAGGTGCTGAGCATATAATTGAAGCCAGTAATGCCTCACGTACCATGCTCATGAATTTACAAATGCAACAATGGGATGAATCATTACTCGAATTATTTAATATTCCAGCATCCATCTTGCCTAAAATTATCAGTTCCGACAGCTATGTAGCAGATACAGCTACGGGGCTACTGGGGGCAAATATTCCAATTACAGGCATATTGGGTGACCAGCAGTCTGCATTGTTTGGACAGTCCTGTTTTGAAGCTGGTACAGCCAAAAACACCTATGGTACTGGCTGTTTTATGTTGTTCAATACTGGAAATGAAGTCCAATATAGCACTAATAAATTATTGTCGACGCTTGCTTGGCAAGCGCAAGGTCAAACCACCTATGCCCTAGAAGGCAGTGTATTTATGGCTGGCGCCATTGTGCAGTGGCTCCGCGATGGACTCGGAATTATTCAAAAAAGTGGTGATGTGGAAAAGCTAGCCTGCCAAGTCTCCTCAACCGAAGGCGTCGTATTAGTCCCTGCCTTTACTGGACTTGGCGCACCGCATTGGGACAGTGAAGCACGTGCCTTACTTTGTGGAATGTCACGGGGCACAGGTAAAGCACATATCGCACGAGCAGCCTTAGAATCAATAGCATTTCAAGTCTCTGATGTGCTGAGCGCTATGCAGTCAGATATTTCAAAACCTTTAAAAGAGTTACGTGTAGATGGCGGTGCCTGTGCCAATGACATGCTGATGCAATTTCAAGCCGATATTTTAAATGTGCCTGTACTTCGTCCTAAACTTTTAGAATCAACCGCTTGGGGTGCTGCAGCTATAGCAGGCTTAAAGGCAGGCGTATTTTCAAACTTAGACGAAATTGCGCAATCTTGGCAATTAGAACGTGCTTTTGAGCCAAACATGCAAGTTGATGAACGCGAATATCATTTAAACCGCTGGCAGTCTGCTTTAAAACGTGCCAAATCTGATTTATAAACACATCATTCTCGACATATAAAAAACCGCAATCAATGCGGTTTTTTATATGATGTTCATTTAAGGCTAAGGCTTAATGTGCATGTCCGCCTGCCCCTTCCACAATTTTAGGTCGTGGGCATAACCAAATGATGAGGGCTGCGAATATAAAGATCATCGCCAACAGTAAAAATACATGATTGGCAGATAGAGTTAAGGCTTCTTTATCGACTAAGCTGGTGATATACCCCAAAGCTCCTTGTGAGCTCATACCTTGTTGCATCAACGTCGCTTGTGTATCTTCTACATGTAAGCTTCCCACCATGTCGGCGCGTGCAAGTTTGGTGTGGTCATCCCAAATTGTAACTGCAATCGATGCGCCGATTGCACCTGCCATGGTTCTTAAAAAGTTCATTAAGCCCGCAGCAGAAGCCATTTCTTGTGGTTGAACTGAAGCCAAAGCCATATTAGACAGTGGAATAAAGAAAAATGGCACCGCAAAACCTTGTAGAATTTGGGGCAGTGCTAAAGAAAAGAAATCTGCATCTGTGGTCCAAAAGGCGCGCATTAAGGTTACGCCACCCAATATGCTAAGACCAAAACTCGCTAGTGCACGTTGGTCGTATTTTGTCGCTAACTTCGCCACCAATGGCGACATGGTTAAACTGCCCAAGCCCATGGTTGCAGTTAAATAACCAGCCCAAGTTGCGGTATAGCCTAAATTAATTTGTAGCCACTGTGGAATCAGTACAATACTGCCAAAGAATGCACCAAAGCCTAAGGCCAATGCCACAACTGATATAGTAAAGCTTCGATATTTAAAGATTTGAATATTGACCACAGGATGCCGCTCTGTCAGCTCCCAAATGGTAAAAATCACCAATCCAATCAGTGCGGTCAGCGCCAGAACCATAATCACTGGGCTATTAAACCAGTCTCGTTCATGGCCCAAATCCAACATCAACTGCAATGCGCCAATCCATAACACCAATAAAACGAGGCCGCCCATATCAATTTTGAGCTTCGCGATTTCTGTTTCAGCGGGTTTTAATAAACGCATCGCCGCCATCGCACAGATAATACCTACTGGAATATTGATAAAGAAAATCCAGTGCCACGACAAATTATCGCTGATGGAACCACCCAAAATTGGCCCTAAAATTGGCCCAACGACGGTAGTCATCGCCCACATGCCCATGGCTTGTGATTGTTTTTCAGGTGGAAAAATACGAAGTAGCAACATTTGGCTGAGTGGCATAATTGGGCCACCAAACAAGCCTTGACCTATTCGGCAAAACACCAGCATTTCTAAACTGGTCGATAGACCGCATAGTACCGAAAATACCGTAAACCCGATTAAGCTCACAGTAAAAACTTTGACCCCGCCAAAGCGTCCTGCCAGCCAACCTGTTAAAGGTACACAAATGGCCTCTGCCACCGCATAGGATGTAATGACCCACGTCCCTTGCGAACTAGAAACAGCCAAACTACCCGTAATATGTGTGACCGATACATTGGCAATGGTCATGTCGAGCACAACCATAAAGTTTGCCAATGCCAGCACAAAGGCTGCCAATATCAATCGGCTACCTTTTAAATCACCATAAGGAACATAGCTATTCATAGGTGTTTACTTCGTGCTTAAGTCAATTTTTGCTTCCATCGACAAGCCCACACGCAGTGGATGTTCGGCCAATTGCTGTTGATCTAAACGAATACGAACAGGTAAGCGCTGTACAACTTTAATCCAGTTTCCTGTTGCATTTTGTGCTGGAATTAAAGCGAAAGCTGCGCCTGTTCCACCAGAAAAGCCCACCACTGTGCCTGTGTACTCCACGCTATCACCATATAGATCTGACGTAAGTGTGACTTTTTGCCCTGGTTTGACACGCTCTAATTGGCTTTCTTTAAAATTGGCATCGACATATAACTGTGAAATTGGCACAACCATTAATAACACTGAACCCGGTGCCACACGCTGGCCAACCTGAATTTTACGACTGGTCACCACACCATCAAAAGGCGCTTTAATGACTGTGCGCTCTAGATCTAATTCAGCCTGTTTGAGTTTTGCTTGAGCAACCAATACATCAGGGGTTGAATGTTCATTGCTGCCTTGAATTAAAGCATTGTTGGCTGCTAAAGAGCTTTGCGCTGCTTTTTGACTCGATTTCGCCTGCGCTAAACCTGCTTGAGCGAGGTCAAACCCTGCTTGTGCATTATTTACGGCACTTTGTGCGGTGCTTAATTCTTCTTTAGAAATTGCACCCGAAGCACTCAATTGCTGACGACGATTCAGTTCATCTTGTGCTTTATTGAGTTCTGCTTTAGCTTTGGCCACTTGTGCTTCAGCACTATGAATACCATCATCGCTCACAAAGACTTGTGAATTTAAAGCACTACTGTTGGCTGCCGTTTGTTTATATTGACGCTGTGCCTTCATTAACTCTGCTTTTGCTTGTGCCAAGGCAATTTCAGCATCCCGTGGATCAACCTGAACTAAGACCTGACCTTTTTTAACCTGCTGCGTATCACTAACCAATACATCAGCCACTTGCCCTGTCACCATCGATGTGACTGATGCTGTTTCAGCACCCACATAAGCATTATCGGTTGATACACTTTGGTTAAAAAATAATTTCCAAATCAGATAAATCGCTACAGCAATCACTAAAATTAATGCAACAAAGGTCAAACTTTTCTTTCGTTTGGCTTTCAGTTCTGAATCGCTGAGTTGAGGCACTGTTTGAGTCTCTGGCAGTGTTTCTTGGGCATCTGTCATTGATTTTTCCTAAATCCAACAGACTTACTCAAACGGCAACATATTTGCATCCCGCAAATATCGGACATTTTTGTCCTCTATGATGTCGATGAAAAAGTCATTTTTTAAATTTGACGCATTTTATAGCGAGATAATCATGTTTTGAGAATATAAATGTAACTGTTCAGTCTTCATTTCTTTAAAACAACACAAGATTCGCATCCTGTGCTGTCAATTATTCTGTATTATTATAAAGTTAGCTTAAGCCAATATTAATATGCATACGATGCAATCGCTGTTGCAATCGCTTTGCCTTCGTCATTGTGCATGGTCATCCGCATGGTGCAGCCCTTACGACCTAAACGTAAAGTTTCTGCTCGGGCTGTAAAATATTGGCCACGGCCTGGTGCTAAATAATCTACACGCATGTCCACTGTTGCCAAACGGGATACCTTTTTACTGGTTTCGGTCATATCTTCAGCTTTTGCATGCTTATAGAGCTCACCCATTGCAGAAATGCCGCCAATGCTGTCTAGCAAAGTTGCAGCCACGCCACCATGCAAAATTTGAAATGCCACATTACCCACCAAATTAGGCGCCATATCTACACGTGCTTCGATTTGCCCGTCTACCACTGACATGTGCATGAGGCTATGAGCAAAAAATGGCGATGCATTAAATGCCTGACACAACCCTTGTAAAATTTGTGTCATGTCCACATTCGAGCTTAAATCCATATTACCTGTCCAATTTTTTGCTGCGTCCGTCATAGTCTGCTCGAATTACCTTAATTGAATAAAAAAATGAAGCGTGTTGTCCTAAAACAGGATTATAAGTCTACAATAGCTCTAGTTTAAGACTGATCACTGAGATTGTTATGACCTATACGTTCAATCGTCCAGCATTTCCTGCCACTCGTATGCGCCGCATTCGTAAAAATGATAAATTGCGTGCCATGGTTCGAGAGACCCAACTGACGGCTGATCACCTTATTTATCCTGTATTTGTATTGCCTGGTCAAAATCAAACCCAAGATATTCCAAGCATGCCAAATGTTCAGCGTTTATCTGCAGATCTACTGCTTAAAAAAGCTGAAAGCTTATTGGAATTAGGCGTGTCAAAATTAGCGCTGTTTCCTGTAACACCACAAGAAGACAAAAGTCTGAGCGCTGAAGCCGCTTGGCAAGACAATGGCTTAGTCCAAAATACAGTTCGCCTGCTTAAAAAAGAATTGCCTGAAATGGTATTGATTACCGATGGCGCACTCGATCCATACACGACTCATGGTCAAGATGGCATTATTGATGACACAGGCTATGTGTTAAATGACGAAACTGTAGAATGTTTAATTAAACAAGCTTTAAGTCATGCAGAAGCGGGTGCAGATGTTGTTGCACCGAGCGATATGATGGATGGTCGTATTGGCGCGATTCGCCAAGCACTTGAAGCCAATGGCCATATCTATACCAATATCATGGCCTATTCTGCAAAATATGCATCTAGTTTCTATGGCCCTTTCCGTGATGCTGTCGGGTCTTCAAGCAACTTAAAAGGTGGCAACAAGTACAATTATCAAATGGATATTGGTAACCGTGCAGAAGCACTCCATGAAATCGCTTTGGATATCCAAGAAGGCGCAGACATGGTGATTGTGAAGCCTGGTATGCCTTATCTCGACATTGTCCGTGAAGTCAAAGATACTTTTGGTATTCCAACTTTTGTATATCAAGTCAGCGGTGAATATGCCATGTTGGCGGGTGCCATTCAAAAAGGTTGGTTATCTGAAAATGTGATTATTGAATCACTGATGAGTTGTCGCCGTGCAGGTGCTGATGGTATTTGGACTTACTTTGCCGAAGAAGCCGCACTCATGTTAAAAGACATGAAATAAGTGTCTTCATTTAGCCATAAAAAAAGCATCTGATCAGATGCTTTTTTTATTTTGCTAAAGATGCTTAAAACTTATAGCTATAGGCTAAACCTAAAATATTCTGATTCATTTTTAGGTTGGAATTGCCCCCACCAAAGTTTGCGGGAATAGAGTTTTGCCCCTTCACTTCTTTTTCTAAAGCACGGGTATATGCAATGCTGACATCCTGATGTGTGTCGATTAACCATGTAGCACCTAGACTTAAATGATCTTGTACCACACCTGGGGCTAAGATATTTAAGAAAGTCTGATCCGCTTTAATCGGCTGATCATTATGGCTATAACCTGCGCGTAAGCTGAGCTTAGGTGTTGCCTGATAAGTTGCACCCACTTTATAAATATTAATATCTTGCCAGCCAAAACCCGCTCCTTGAGCTGTCCCCAGCGGTTGGGTTAAATTGAGCGGATTACCCACGGAAGCAATATCTGAATAGTTAATCCGTTCAACATCAGCTGCCAGCGTTAATGCGGGTGTAAGTTTAAATGCAGCGCCTACACCATAGCTTTCAGGCACATCAAAACCGCCACTTTCTGCGAATAAACCACGGTATTTATCAAATGTACCAGCTTTAACTTTAGATGAATATTTGGCACCTAAGGTCAATTGGTCATCAAAGAACTGCCCAGACCATCCCAATTTAAAACCAATACCCGTTGATGAATCTTTTCCGCGATTACTTAAATTACTGCTGTCTTGTGAAAGCTGGGCAAAACCATCAATGCCCTTGGCTTCAAATTGCTGATACATAATATTCGATGCGACCGCCACAGATTGGTTCGGTGCATATTTCCATGCCACAGCGGGCGAGAAAAATACTTGAGATAAATTGACGCCAGCTGGGCCTGTACTGCCATATTTTTCAAAAGGGCTTTGTTTATAGCTGGTGTTCATCCCGCCATTGCCATAAATCGCAAAACCGACAGCAACTTGATCATTCACTGGATGACTATAAGCTACTTCTGGAATCACAAAATATTCACGTCCATTGGCATCATATTCACCATTGGCTTGCGGGCTATCTTGAATATTGGCAGAACGATCTGGCGCAAATACTGTTGCGCCAACATTGACTTGCTGCCCCACCCAACTCAAACCTGCTGGGTTACTGGCAATTGTTAATGCTTCATTAAAATTTGCAATTGATGTACCTGCATTACCCTGCGCTTTAACACCATAACCATGCATAAAATATCCAGTTGTCGCATGTGTTGCACTACTGAATATTGCCAATATCCCCAAAGATAATGCGCTATAAATTGTTTTCATCGTGACGCCCTTATTTTTAATTAAGGAAATCATATTTTGTTTGCGATATTTTGTAATCAAATAAAAAACAACAAACTTATCTCTTTTAGAGATATAAAAAAAGAAAACAAATCGATTTTTCATATAGGCATTCTAAAACTCAAAAGCCAATCAGATGCTTTATAATTGCCCTTATTTTTTTGAAGATGCAGTAACACGGAATGCATATTGCCATCATAGGTGCAGGCATTAGCGGCTTATTGTCTGCCCTAGAATTTATAGATCAAGGCTGTTCAGTTTCAATTTTTGATCAACAATCTGCGGGTAAAGCAGCTTCTTGGGCAGGGGGCGGTATTCTCTCTCCGATGTATCCTTGGCGTTACCCGCAAGCGGTCAATGACTTGGCCAAACACGGTAAAGACTTATATCGCACATGGAATGAAAAACTACGCCCTATTTCTGGTATCGACTTCGAAATACATGAAACAGGCATGCTGATTTTTGATCAAGCTGATTTTGAGATTGGTTTGAATTATGCCAAATTGCATGATGAACCTATGCAATACTGCGAACATCTACAATACGACAAAATAAAACAGCTGAATCCACGGATTTCTCATCAATTAGAACAAGCCATTTATTTTCCTCAAATTGCCAATGTGCGTAATCCTCGCCTGCTTAAATCCATCATTGGCTACTTAAAACAGCATCCGCAGGTGCAGTTTTATGAACAGACGTGGATTGAAAAATTCATTATTCAAGATACACAAATTCAAGCGATCGAAAGCACACGTGGTGAACGTTTTGAAGCAGATCATTATGTCATTAGCACAGGTGCATGGTCAGAACATTGGTCTAAGCAACTTCGGCTACAAATTCCTATAGCTCCCGTTCAAGGTCAAATGCTCCTGTTTAAAGGCCCAGAAAATTGGCTACCGACCATGTGTATGAATGAAGTAATGTACTTAATTCCACGTCGCGACGGGCATATTGTCTGTGGATCTAGCATGAATCATTTAGGATTTGATCACCGTCCATCTACACACGTTCAACAAGATATTTATAAGGCTAGCCTGAAAATGGTTCCTGCACTTGCAGAACTTCAGATTGTAAAGCAATGGGCTGGCTTACGCCCAAGCTCACCCACAGGTATTCCCTATATTGGACAAATGCCTAATACTACCAACTTATGGGCGAATTTTGGTCATTATCGGAATGGTTTATGTATGGGGCCTGCTTCTGCACAGTTACTGCGTCAGCTGGTGCTACAACAAGACACCCTTGTTAATCCACAGGCTTACAGCCCTTTAGCATTAACGAGCCTCCATTAAACCTCACAGCGCGCCATATAAAAAATGCCTGTTCATCAGGCATTTTTTATTGCTCGCTTATATGAACTTAATGTGACGCTAATAAATTGGCTAATGCTTCTTTGAGTGTAGAGAACTGAAACGTATAGCCAGCATCGAGTAAAGCTTGGGGTTTGACATATTGACCATTTAAAATCAATTGTGATTGCTCACCTAGCACTAACTTCATTAAACCTGCAGGTAAGTTTAATAGTGGTCGTTTATTTAATTGTCTGGATGCTAAAGAGACAAAATCTGCCTGACTCACTCGCTCAGGTGCCACCAAGTTCCACACCTGTTTAGGTACATTCGATGTCATTATAAATTCAATGCTTTGCAATACATCACGAATATGAATCCATACCACGGGTTGGCGTCCGTGACCTATTTTTCCAGCCACATTCAATCGAATAGGCAATAACATTTGCGGTAAAATGCCACCTTTTGCAGACAGCACAATCCCCAGCCGAATGATTTTAGTATTTTGATTCGAAAATTGTAGCGCAGTCTGTTCCCACTGTTGGCACAGCTCAGATTGCAAGATGGTTTGGGCGGGCGACTGCTCGGTACATGCCTGTTGCCACTGCTCAGTGGTGTCTATTCCATAATAACCAATTGCAGAGCCCGAAATAATGCATTTGGGTACAATACGGCGCTGTTCTAAGTACCGGTACAATTGCTCAGTTGTTTGTACTCGACTGGCAATTAATTTTTGCTTACGCGCAGCCGTCCAGCGCCCCTGCCCAATGCTTTCACCCGCCAAATTAATCACATAATCAATCTGGTCTGTTTTTAACTCACTGAGCGCTGTGATCCATTGCATATCAGGATGCGGCGAAACCAAATCTTTTTTACGACTTAAACCAATAACCGCATAATCTTTAGCTAACAAGTATTCCGTCAGGCGTGTACCAATAAAACCACTCGCCCCTGTAATTAACACCCGTTCCTTCAGCATAAACCGTCTCTAATAAATGGAGATACCCTACCATCTATAAGATAAGTTCATGTTTTGTTCAAGCCTTATTCATGGCCAAACATTTTAACTGACATGCGCTTTGCTTGCGCGCCATAAAACCAATAGGTAAGTAAATACAATGGAATCGCCAACAGCATACCCATAATAACCACCAAACTCATAAACTTAGGCTGTTGTAAGTACGATATAAAGTTTTGCCAAATTTCAGGATCTTTTATCGCAAATAAAGCAACGCCTAAAATTTGAAAGGCCATGTTGTAACCCCAAAAAATTAAGGTAAAGCCTAAAGTGATTTTTTTACGCTCTGCCTGTGTTGGTGCACGTTGATTTCGCTTTAAAAAGATATAAAGCACCCAAACCATTGCCACGATATAGGGTACAGCTGTTAAAATACCGCCTACACCCATTGGTAGTAGCGCGGCCAACACACCGCAAACACAGCTGAGCACCAAGCAAATGATAAAAAACATGACAAAATAACGAGTTAGCGACATCTGAATGATGACCTAAGAAATAAAATCAGTTCAGTATAAAAAAAAATGAATTTTTTTTCATTTTATTGTCAACCAATCTCTCATAGGTAGCGTTATATAGGGTACAAGGTCTGTAGCAGCCGATGATTTGTACTGGCATCCACAATGTTTCGGTGACCTTTCTTAAAGCAATAATTTTCTTTTCAGGTTTGAGCCTTTGAACAGCAGCCAAATCTTAAACCTTGAAATAGATTTTTTGACCGACGATTTCACCATCACTCGAATCGTCGGTCTTTTATTTTCTGCGTTTTTTATTTCAACACAAAACTCAGTCTTATCATTCTAACTCAATTTTTAAAATTTCAATCCAAGCACTCATCTTTACAGAAAAACGCACATCGTCTGCAAAGCTATACCTTAAGATCAATCTCATCTCATTCCTTCTGCTGGAGCATCTCCGCATGAATGCTGTTATTTATTTTGAAATTCAATCTTCAAATCCTGAACGAGACACACAATTCTACAGTGAAATATTTGGTTGGACTTTTCATCGTGTAGACGGCCTTCCCATTCAATATTATCAAATTGAAACTGCGGGTATACATGGTGGCTTACTCGAGCGACCTGCCCAGACCCCGCCCACACATTGTGGCACCAATGCCTTTACCTGTTCGATTGAAGTTGAAAACTTTGATGCAACAGCAGCTAAAATTTTAGCGAATGGCGGTCAAGTCGCTATGGAAAAATTCGCCATTGCAGGCAAATGCTGGCAAGGCTATTTCTTAGATCCCGACCACAATACTTTTGGACTTGTGCAAGTCGATCCCAATGCAGCATAACCACTTTGTACAAATGCTCATATTTTAGCAACGCCCTAAGCGACTTAGCTTGACGCATGAATAATCAATAATCAACGGAATATTCAGTATTTATGATACTTTAGAGCCCAATCAAATCTTTTGATGTTTTGGGGCTAGCATGACTGTTCGTTTTTTTCATACTTCTGATTGGCATTTAGGACAATTCTTCTATAACCATTCGCGTGACTACGAACATGAACAGTTTCTCAATTGGCTACTTGAGCAAATAGCACAAAAACAGCCACATGCCCTGCTCATTGCAGGTGATATTTTTGATGTCATCAACCCTGCATCTAGAGCACAAAAGCAGCTGTATCAGTTTTTAGCTGATGCACATGTGCGTGCCCCGCACATGCAAACCCTGATGATCGCAGGCAACCATGACTCAGGTTACCGTATTGAACAAGTTGAGCCATTATTAGAAAAATACCATGCCAAAGCTGTAGGTGTGGTCCATAAAAATACCGAAGGTCAGCTTGATTTAGACCGCCTGCTCGTACCTATTTTAGATGAACAAAAAAATATCGTGGCATGGTGTCTGACTTTACCTTTTTTACGTGCTGCCGAGATTACTGGTTTAAATGATCAAACCACCAATAGCCAAAGCGCCATTGCCTATGTACATCAGCAATTAATTGCAGAAGCCAAAGCACGTAAAACAGCAGATCAAGCCTTAATTTTAATGTCACATGCCCACATGCAAGGCGGTGAAACGTCGGACTCAGAGCGCCCAATTATTATTGGCAATGAAGAAGCGCTTTCGACTGCGCTATTTGATGATGTAATCGACTATGTTGCACTTGGGCATTTGCATAAACCGCAAAAAGTCGGACAGGCTCATATCCGTTATAGCGGCTCACCGATTCCCCTGTCATTTAGTGAAATTAATTATAAGCACCAAGTGCTTGAGATCAGTATTGACCCGACTCAAAGCGATGAATCACGCTTTCAAATGGAGTCCTTAGCGATTCCGCGCAGTGTGCAATTGCATCGAATCAAAGGCACAATTCCAGAAGTTTTGGCACAATTATCCGCTTTGACGAGCGGTGAAATTGAAGATATTGATCAGCGTGAATATGTCGAAATTGAATATCATACCGACACCCCGCCTGCACCTAATTTAAGACAGCAGTTTGAAGAGGCTTTAGCGCCAAACCGTTATCGTTTGGTGCGCATCAGCCGCCGTTATTTAACTTCAGATCAAAATAATCAGCAGCAAGCTGCTATCAACCTTGATCCGCCTACGCCTGAAAAATTATTCCAAAATCTTTGGGAAAAACAAGGTTACGGTGCTGATGATACCGTAATTAAAGATTTTTTAAGTTTGGTCGATGAAGCTCAAAAATCACTTGAAGATGATGCGAACGCTTAAGGAATTGCCATGAAAATTTTATCTATACGTATTAAAAACTTGGCATCTTTAGCGGGTGAGCATTTTATTGATTTTGAATCTGAACCTTTAGCCAGTGCAGGTTTGGTAGCAATTATCGGCAAAACTGGTGCAGGTAAATCGACCATTTTAGATGCCATGTGTTTGGCGTTATTCAACGAGGTACCACGTCTTAAAAACAGCGATGGTAAACTTATTGATGTAGATGGGTCAGAACTCCTCACGAAATCAACACAAACAATATTGCGCCGTGGTACAGCCCAAGGCTTTGCCGAGCTCAGCTTTGTTGCTCAAGACCAAAAAGTCTATGCTGCACGTTGGGAAATTAAACGTGCACGTGAAAACCCAAACGGTAAATTGCAAAGTGTACAGCGTTCACTAAAATGCTTAACGGACGAAACAATTATTGCTAATCAAACCAAACAGGTTGAAAAGCATATCCCCGAAATTATAAAACTCAGTTTCGAACAATTTACCCGTACAGTACTACTCGCACAATCAGAGGTCACTGCTTTTTTAAAAGCACGTGATAATGAACGTGGAAAACTTTTAGAATATCTAACCAACTCTGAAATCTTCGCAAAAATTGGTCAATTGGCCTTTGATAAAACCAAAGAAATTGCCAATCAGCGTAAAGAGCTGGAAAATGTTTTAGGACATATTGAAATATTGTCTGATGAAGATATTGCCTTACACACGGCGCAATTTCAAAGCCATGCAGATACTTACCAAAAATTTGAAAATGAAAAGGAGCAACTGCTCAAACAGCAGCAATGGTTTCAACACAAAGATAAACTGATTGCGGATATTCAGCAGCGTGAGCAATATTTGGCTGTTCAGCAGCAGCAACTAGATACACTGCAGCCACAGAAGCTGCAATTACAGCAACTTGAAAAATTCGCCTCAATCCGTCCAAGCATCATTCAACGAAAAAATTTAAATACTGAAATGGTGGCGCTGCAGCCGCAATTGGCTCAAGCACAGCAGCAGTTCAGCACAATTGAAATTCAGTTTAATCATGAAAAAGCACAATTTGAACAAATTGATTTACAGCAAAAACAGCAGCACCAATTTGAAATTGATCATCAGGATCAAATTGAATCTGTACGTGCGCGGATTGCCGACCGCCGAGTGCTAGGTGATCAGCTCATTGCTGTAAAAGATGAACTCCAAAAACTTCAAGCCCAGCATGCCCCGCTACTTCAATCCGAACAGCAATTGCAACAAGTGCAGCAGCAGTTAGAACAACAGTTAGAGCAGCAAAATACCCTACTGCTGCAAACAGCACATTTTCAAGTTTTAGATGAAGCGCTGTCTGCACATCTCAGCCCTTTACAGCGCTTTATTCAAAGTTATGTGCAATTTGAGCAGCAATATGGTGATGTCGCGCAAGCTACGCAGCAAGTCGCTCAAAAACAGCAACAGCTTGAACAGCTTATTCAGCAATTTGGGCAAGACCAAGTGCTCAATTCTAAAATTACAGGCTTACGTACATCACGTGAAGACCTAATAAATCGTCTCAATCAGTTGGATGTCACCAAGAGTCATTGGCAGCGTTACCACGCTATTCATGTTGAACAGCAGCAAAAATTGCAAGAACAGCAAAAACTGCAAAGCGATCTCACACAGCATCAGCAACAATGCAGCACAGCTGAAACTGAGTTTCATACACAAAAATCGGCTCGAGAGAATTTGCAAACTGTGTTGCAGCAGCAGCGATTACTGCATGCAGAAAATATTGAACAGCTCAGAGCAAATCTAATTGATGGCGAAGCATGTTTGGTCTGTGGCAGCACCGAGCACCCTTATACACATAACCAAGATACGCTTTCCCATGAATTGTTAAAACTGCAAGAACAGCAGGAACAACAAGCGCTAGCGCAGGAAAAAGCAGCCTTTGATCTGTGGCAGCAACTGCAAAAAAAATACACACAGCAGTCCACTGCCTTTGAAGCCAATGCACAGCAACTCATTGCAATCAGCACGCAGCAGAGCAACGCCCAAATACAGCTTGAACAATCACTTCATGCACTGAACATCCCTTATGATTTAAGTGCAGATTTGAGCTTACTTGAAACAGCTGTAATGCATCATATTGAAATAACACAGCAGTCTTTGCAGCAAACCGAAGCTGATTTAAAAACCCATGAACAGGCGCAGCAAAACAGCCAGACTTTGTCTCAATACATTCAGCACACGACAAAGCAGCTGACCGATGTACAGCATGCAGAACAAAATATTCAGCCTATTTTGTCTTTACTCAATAACACTGAAAAACATGCATGGCAGCAGTCTACCCGAACCGCTGCTGAACAGATTTATCAGCAATTGCAGCAGCGCCTTCACACCTTAAAACAGCGTAATGAATTAAATACGCAACTGAATCAAATAACACAGCAGCTGGAACAGGCGAAACAGCACAGTAAATTCAGTCAAGAGAATATTACGGCAACTGAAAAACGCATTTCGACACTGTTAGAAGAAGGTAAACAAAATAGCGATCTTGCAATCCAAGCTATTTTTACCATGACCCAAGTGACTGTTGAAAAACCGCATGAATGGTTATTGCAGTTTGAGCAAAACCGACAACAGCTGCAAACTCAGTTTAATAAGGTGCGTCAACAGTTTGAGCAACTACGCCTAGCCTTTGATACGGCTCAAGCAGCACTGCAAAAATATCAGACGCAGCAACT
Organism: Acinetobacter sp. SwsAc6; assembly: GCF_013391565.1. Lineage (NCBI taxonomy): Bacteria > Pseudomonadati > Pseudomonadota > Gammaproteobacteria > Moraxellales > Moraxellaceae > Acinetobacter > Acinetobacter sp. SwsAc6. The sequence goes on along the minus strand of NZ_JACAXE010000019.1, from coordinate 46,997 downwards.
ACAGCTGCAAACACAACAAAATGCAGCCGCGCTGAGTATTCAACAGTGGTTAGCGCTGCATATTGATTTTAATGACACCCTGTTACAGCAACTGAGTGAAATTTCGCATGAACACGAGCTACAGCTTAAACAGCAAATTATCACGGCTGAACGTGCATATAGCGATGCACAATCGGCTAAAAAAACATTGGATGAGCAATTACAGCAGCACTTAACACTGCAGCCTGAAATCACATTTGAAGCTCTGCTTGCACAATTACAAAGCTTAGTAGAACAAATGACCCAAGTGATGGAACAGCGTGATGAAGTGAAACTCAAACTCGAAGTACATCAGCGCAACATCGCAAAACAGCAGCAATTTGCCGAACAGATTCAACAGATCCAATCTGAGGAACATCGTTGGAATAAGATTTCGAGCTTAATGGGCGATGCAACGGGCAAGAAATTCCGTGATTTGGCGCAGCAATATAACCTCGATCTTTTAATCGAGTATGCTAACCAGCAATTAGCGATGCTATCTCAGCGTTATACCTTAAAGCGCCTTGAAAACTCTTTAAGCCTAGCCATTGTCGATCACGATATGGATGGTGAAACCCGCTCTGTCTCTTCACTTTCAGGCGGTGAGTCATTCTTAACCGCACTTGCATTATCCTTAGCCATTGCGAGCATGGCATCAGGAACGACAAAAATCGAAAGCCTATTTATTGATGAAGGTTTTGGTACGCTAGATGCTTCAAGTCTGCACATGGTAATGAATGCACTAGATCAATTACAAAACCAAGGCCGTAAAGTGGTATTGATCTCGCATATTCAAGAAATGCACGAACGAATCCCAGTGCAAATTCAGGTCAATCCGATCGGTGCAGGTGCAAGTACCATTCACGTCGTGGGATAAACCAAGCATTACAAATCCCCTCCTTAGAAAAAGGAGGGTTAGGGAGGATTAAATTTATTATTGCTGCGAATAATCGCGTGCGCCAAACAATGCTGTCCCCACACGAACCATAGTTGAGCCAGCGGCAATCGCATCTGTCATATCACCCGACATGCCCATACTTAAGGTATCCCAATCTTCAGGTTTTGCATGCTGTACTTTGACTTGTTCAAAGAGCGCTTTGGCATCTTTAAAGGCTTGCGGATTGTTGGGTGCAGGAATCACCATCAAACCGCGTAAGCGTAAATTCGGTAATAAAGAAATCTGTGCCACCAAATCTGCAACTTCATTCGGCTGACAGCCATCTTTGGTATCTTGTGCATCTATATTCACTTGCAGACAAATATTTAATGGCGCTTGCGTTTCTTCTCGCTGACTCGATAAACGCTCTGCAATAATTAAACGGTCGACCCCATGCACCCAAGCAAACTTTTCAGCCAAATGTTTGGTTTTATTACGCTGCACATGACCAATGAAATGCCACTCAATCTCTAAATCTTTGAGTGCTTCAATTTTATCTAAAGATTCCTGCAAATAATTTTCACCAAATGCACGCTGCCCCGTCGCATACATTTCACGCAGCATTTCACTCGGATGCGTCTTAGATACCGCCAGTAACTGTACAGATTCACCAGCACGACCAGCCTTCAGACATGCCTGATTAATCTGCTCTAGTACCTGCTCTTTTGCGTGTTGAAGTGTATTCATTGACGAGGTTCTCATTTCATTCATCTTTTTTTCCTTTGCCCTTTAACTAACAGTTGGTTAAGCTGAGGGAAAGCCTTATTATTCTACCAAAATAATTAAGATTTAGACGTACTCGGGGATTTTATGGATATCACAGAATTATTGGCATTTTCGGCTAAAAATGGCGCTTCAGATTTACACTTATCAGCAGGTATGCCTCCACTGATCCGTGTAGATGGTGAAGTTCGTCGTATTAACTTGCCTGCATTAGAACATAAAGAAGTACACAAATTGGTGTACGACATTATGAATGACAAGCAACGCCGTGATTATGAAGAAAAATTGGAAACAGACTTTTCATTTGAAGTTCCAGGCGTGGCACGTTTCCGTGTGAACGCATTTAACCAAAACCGCGGTGCTGGTGCGGTATTCCGTACCATTCCATCAAAAGTGCTTTCAATGGAAGATTTGGGTATGGGGCAAATCTTTAAAGAGATTTGTGAATACCCACGCGGTATCGTACTGGTGACTGGGCCTACAGGTTCGGGTAAATCGACGACATTGGCAGCCATGATGGACTACATCAATGACAACCGTTATGACCATATTTTGACGGTCGAAGATCCAATCGAATTTGTACACCAATCAAAAAAATGCCTAATTAACCAGCGTGAAGTCCACCGCGATACCCACGGCTTTAACGAAGCACTTCGTTCAGCACTGCGTGAAGACCCTGACATTATCTTGGTCGGTGAGATGCGTGACCTTGAAACGATTCGTTTGGCGCTTACAGCTGCTGAAACTGGTCACTTAGTATTTGGTACGCTACATACCACATCTGCGGCTAAAACCATTGACCGTGTGATTGACGTATTCCCTGCTGAAGAAAAAGATATGGTTCGTGCCATGTTGTCAGAATCCCTACAAGCGGTTATTTCACAAACACTATTAAAGAAAAATGGTGGTGGCCGTGTGGCAGCGCATGAAATCATGATCGGTATTCCTGCAATCCGTAACTTGATTCGTGAAAACAAAGTCGCGCAAATGTACTCTGCCATTCAAACGGGTGCAAACTACGGCATGACAACGCTAGACCAAAGCTTAAAAACTTTAGTGTCTAAAGGCATCATTAGCCCACAAACTGCACGTACTGCAGCAAAACAGCCAGAATCTTTCTTATAAAAATTAGCATTATATTATTTGGGGAAACCTTATGGATTTTAACGGTTTGCTCGACTTTATGGTGGAAAAAAAGGCCTCTGACCTTTTTATTACTGCCGATGTCGAGCCGTCCATGAAAATTAATGGTCAAATTGTACCTATTGGCTCTACAAAACTGCCAGGTTCAACTGTTGGCCAATTATTAAATGCCATCATGAACGACAAACAGCGTAAAGAGTTTGCAGAAACACGTGAATGTAACTTTGCAATCAGCAACCCATCTAAATCAGCGCGTTTCCGTGTGAGTGCATTTCAGCAACGTGATGAGCCAGGCATGGTGCTCCGTCGTATTGAAACGATCATTCCGACTATGGAGCAACTCAAGTTACCGCCAATTTTAAAAGAATTAGCGATGACCAAGCGCGGTATTATTATCTTTGTGGGTGCAACAGGTACAGGTAAATCAACATCCCTAGCATCACTCGTAGGTTATCGTAACCAAAACTCAAAAGGTCATATCATCACCATTGAAGACCCGATTGAATTTGTACACGAGCATCAAGGTTGTATTATTACCCAGCGTGAAGTGGGTATTGATACCGATTCTTTTGAAATCGCACTGAAAAATACCTTACGTCAGGCACCTGATGTCATTTTGATTGGTGAGATTCGTTCACGTGAAACAATGGACTATGCCATTGCCTTTGCTGAAACAGGTCACTTGGTATTTGCGACACTACATGCCAACAACGCCAACCAAGCATTAGATCGTATCATTCACTTCTTTGAAGCAGATCGTCACAACCAATTGTTTATGGATTTATCGTTAAATCTAAAAGCCGTGGTTGCACAACAGTTGATTCCAACCATTGATGGTAACTCTCGCCGTGCCGCGATTGAAATTTTGATCAACTCACCTTTAATTTCAGACATGATCCGTAAAGGTGATGTACATGAAATTAAAGACCTGATGAAACGTTCTCGTGAATTAGGCATGCAAACCTTTGACCAAGCCCTGTTTGACCTTTATAAAGCCAAACAAATTAGCTACAAAGATGCACTCAAACACGCCGATTCACCAAACGACTTACGCCTACAAATCAAATTGTCTGAAGAAGGTGGAGATCGCTTAATGAATGCCAGCACCAACATTACCTTTGATGGTCAAGTGTAGGCGGTAATTTACTAAGACTCTGAAATTAAAGCACAAAAAAAGGCTGATCTCTCAGCCTTTTTTTGTGCTTATTGGATTTGATTTACACAAAGCTAAATCAAATCCAGTTTGGCATTATTTTTTACGGTATGCTTCTTGGCATGCTGGCGCATCACAATAACCATATAGATTTAATGAATGGCCTGTCAGTTCGAAACCGAATTTTTTCGCCACTTCGTGCTGTTCGTGCTCGATCACATCATTGGTAAACTCGACCACTTTGTTACAGTTTTGGCACACGATATGGTCGTGATGATCTTCCTGCATAATTTCAAATACAGAATGATTGTTTTCAAAGTGATGACGCTGAATAATCCCAGCAGCTTCAAACTGTGTTAACACGCGATACACAGTTGCTAAACCCACATCTTCACCTTGTTCAAGTAAAGTCTTATAAATGTCTTCCGCGCTTAAATGATGTTGTCTTGAATTTTCTAGTAATTCCAATATTTTAATTCGTGGAAGCGTAACTTTAAGTCCAGCTTTGCGTAAATCTTGGTTTGATATTGGCATGAAAAAAGGTCTCTCAACAAAATTAAAGTTGGAATAGGCAACAAACTTTAGATGCAGTATGATCTATCCTTGGATCAAATGCATCATAATTAATTTGGGATAGTGTAGCAAAATGCAAAAACTCATGCTGACGTTGTTCGTCACTTCATTGCTCGTAGGCTGTTCAACCTTGGGCGTTTATAAAGTTGATATTCCACAAGGAACGCCGTTAACTAAGGCGCAAGCATCAAAAATCCAAGTGGGTATGACATTCCAACAAGTTCGTTTTGTGCTTGGAAGCCCAACAATTACAGATCCAATGAATCCTTTGCGCTGGGACTACATCTACAATTATACCCCAGGAACCTATGCTAAAAAAGCGAAGATTCCTGCTGCATCTGGTCAGCATTTAAAAATTTATTTTAACCAAAACGGCATCGTCGAAAAAATCGAAGGTTTGGACACTATTCCAGAATCACAACCAGGTCTACCTGGCTCAAAAGAAGCAATTTTAACTGCACCGCCACTATAATCAGTTTCATATAAAAATAAACCCCTCTGTTGAGGGGTTTTTTTTATGACCATAATTGTTTAAAGCGATTTCCGCGACAATAACGACTGACCGGATTTTTTGCAGCCCGATTACGGCGTATCTCTTTTGGATTAATCGTTAATGCACGATAAATCTCAACGCGATCACCCGCCTGTAAAATTTGCTGATGATCTTTTAAACGCACACCAAAAATACCCAATTGAAGGTTTTCGGGGAGTTCTGTTTGTTGCTCAATCCCACTAAGACGAATCGCATCTAATGCAGTCATGCCTTCATTAAATGGGACTGAAATATGAAATTGAGCTGTCGGGCCAGCATAAGCCACCCAAATTTTTTGTACCGCCATTAGAGCATCCGACCTAATACAGCCACAATCGCCAACACAATCGATAGTGGAATAACAATACGCACCGCTATACGCCAAATATTATAAAACGCTTCATTTGAAAAATTCAGTGCTTTACGCAAATGGCTAATTTTCATAATCCAACCAACGAAAACCGCATATACCAAACAAATCACCAAGCCCCAGAGAATCAACACTGTGTTGAAAATAGGGCTAATACTTGGAATTGCCCAAATAAATACTGGAACCAGTATTACGAGCCACTGCACAGGCATTGCAATTTGGCGCTGCTGTAATTGTTCACGTGCTAAATTGAGCACTAAAGCTGCAAACATTGTTGCTGCAAATGCTAATGCATACGCAGGTACGGTTGTTTTGACAGCAAAGAAACCAAACGCAACAACTGCCAATAATTGTGCGAACCAAATAGGTAGTGCAGTTTGAGTTGCAGATTCTTGGCTTTGTGTTGCGAATAAACTACTTTGCCAATATAGGCCTAGCCCTAAACCACTCGCAACTAGAGCCAATACTGTTGCACTTCCCCATTCACTAAATTCAACAGGTGTAACATGCCATGCTGGAAGCTGTGTGCCCATAACATTGGCCAACACTAAAGAAGCCAATACACCTACAGCTGTTAGAAGTACCGTAATTTGGCGTGGGATAAAGGACAAAACAATTGCCAATACTGCAAGACCTGCCAATACAATAGGTGTTCCTAGCGCAGGAACTGCCGTAGCTTGTAAAAGCTGACTAATATTAGACAGTACACCACCCACCAAAAATGGAATAAAAACAGCAGCTAACCAGCCTGCCAAACGCCATTTCGCAGATGCATCTGCATCGCGTGTTAATTTAGATAATGCCTGTAAAGCGGTGGTATTTGAGCGTTTTGCAAGTGCGATTTCTAAATAGCACAATGGCAATGCTAAAATGAGCATTGTTGCAAGCCAGAGCAACCAGAAATCTAGCTGACGGTCAATTTGAATCCCCGTTATTGGCGCAAGAGTCGCAATAATAATAAATGAGACACAAAAAGCCATCAGAGGCGATAACCATTTTGACATAGCATTATCCTGCATGAGGCGTTCCTTTAAAAAAGCTAGCGCTATTTTGCCCTGCTCTGTCTGGAAAATCAAAAACAAAAAGCAAACCACCTTACGGTGATTTGCTGCGCTAAATCATTATTAGATTTTAGTTCTTCTTATCTCGTTCATCTTGAATTATGAGAAGAAGCGAGCGAACCAGTTTTTACCTTTTTTCTGTTCTTTTTCTTTAATGATTCCCATCATATTTTCTTTCACGGCGCCGACATAATCTGCATCATCGTGTTGAATATGATTAATGAGCCATTTAGATAATACTTCATGAAGTTCTGCTTCAATCGCGTGGCCCATATTAAAACGATCGCGATATGACTCAATCTTTTTAATAAATAAATCGTGTACACGTTTGTGTGGTACACGGTATTTATAACCCGCTTCTTCTTGAAGAGACTCTTCAAAGGTAAAATGAGACTGTGTATAGTCAATAATATTATTCAATACTTCTTGAATACGTGCACGATCCGTATTGGCATCTACACTATCAATTTCATTAATATAATCAAGAATACGTTTATGCTGATCGTCAATCACATCAATGCCAGTATTATATTCTGGAATCCATTTCATTTTCATTACGACCACCTACCACTTTTGAATTATTTATCACATAAAATTAATCATATAGCGAAATAGATTAAATAAAAATGAAGTGATTTACTCGGAATTATGTGTATTTAAAGTAATATTATGTAAATCATTGTTTATTATTGTTTTAATATTTAATCTTGACCACAAGAGTCAGATATTTTTTAATCAATTCAAGTATAAATCATATAAATAATTACATCTATTTTCAAAAAAACAGTCATTTAAAATATAGAGCTCAATTATTTTGAATATTGAATGCAATCAATAATGATCTGCCAATGTCACGCGACGCAAAGATGGATCTAAACGCTCACGCTCTAAACGCGCAATTTCACTCATAGCATGACGAATAGGCTTACCATGTTGAAAGAGAATCATCTCACCGGGTTTAAATGCCGTCCAAACTTCATTTTGAGTTAAAGGCTCTGTGGTAATAACTGCCACACGATCATCAGCAGTCGTCACTTCACTAAAATCGACTTCCACATCTAAATCAATTAACTGTGCAGGTTTAAATGGGTACTCACGTACCAACCAATGTAATTTGGTAATGGCATAGCTAAACAAAGCTTGGCCATTGGATAAACAGAAGTTAAACGTGCCATGTTCAGCAATTTGCGGAGAAATCTCAATGAGTACATCAAAGATTTGGTCTAAGCTGGGCTCTTCATAGCCAAAACGTTTAACCAATTGTTCGAGCAAATAACAAAAAGCCAATTCGCTATCTGTATTGCCTACAGGCGTAAAACGACCTGCTAATTCAGGTGAAAAATCATGTAAATCACCATTGTGAGCAAAAATCCATTGGCGCCCCCAAAGCTCACGACTAAATGGATGCGAATTTTCTAAATTGATTTTACCTTGGGTCGCTTTACGAATATGCGCAATCACATTGCGTGATTTAATTGGATAATTACGAATCAATTCAGCAATCGGTGATTCAACGGCGGATTGATTGTCTACAAATAAACGGCAGGCTTTATCTTCAAAAAAAGCGATACCAAAACCATCACAATGATCCGATGTAATACCTGCACGCTGAGAGAAACCACGGAAAGAAAACGTAATATCCGTTGGTGTCGCACAATTCATCCCTAACAGCTGGCACATAAGCGTCATCATCATAAGTGTGGTCAATGATAACGCTATTCTGCATGAGTCCTGAAACGATTACAAATAACAAAATCCATCACAGCTCGCTATTTTGAACGCTATTGCGTGATTTTTTGCTGAAAAATAAAGTTTTTTGCCATTTTGGCTACCTCTAAAAAAACAAAATAATCCACACAATTAAATTCTTGATCGTAATAGGCCTGTTGCGACAAAGTTGCCTGCATTTTTAAATACACATCAAACAATTTTGGAATACGTTCATCCTGCTTAAAGCTATATTGCGGATATGCAGGTTCATACGACTGTTGTGCCCGTATAGAATTCGTACCTTGCTTTAAGTTTTTTATAAATTGATGGGTGTAATAAGCCTGCGCTTCATTGCCCTTGAGCCGCACACTCACACAACCAATGACATATTTGGCTTTCATTTCCCACAATACCTTGGGGAGTAAGTTTAGCCACAACACAGACAATGCTTTGCCTGAACGATAGCGTGGATGCACACAGGTTCGTCCAATTTCCACAATATGCTCTAAATGGCCCAATTGGCTGGCTATATCAAATTCATGTTGACTATAGCTCTTTGTGACTAACTCATGGCCTTGTAAGCGCTTAATTCTGGTATACGCTACGATTTCTTGAGTGACTTTGTCACGTAATACGGCGTGTTCACAATTAAAATCATATAAATCTTGATCTAGCCCATTTGCAAAGTGCAAATTAAACTGTGCCCCAAATTGCATTGCTCTAAATTGTTGTACTTGCTGAAGGCCAGCTAAGTCTTCAACCCACTCAAAACTATAACTGGTTGCTTTGTGGTTTTTTTTATAAAAGGGTAAGGCAAAATTTTGACGGTACTGATTTAGTTTATCCAACATGTGCACAACCTCAGCTCTTTGACGTTGTTTTACACTAGGTGTACGCGATGACATTTTCATGACCACATAGCATTCTGTTGCAATTCAATCCTGCAAAAAAAGCTCCATCGAAATGGGGCTTTTTATATTTACGGCAGACGATCTTGAAGGCTTAAGCTTTTTTAGCAGCTTGACGGTTGGTAATTAAAGTACCCACACCATGATCAGTAAAAATTTCTAACAACGTTGCATGGGGTACGCGACCATCGACAATATGTGCACTTACCACACCACCCTTCACTGCATCTAATGCACAGCCCACTTTAGGAATCATGCCACCATAGATCACGCCCGTTTCAATTAAACGGTCAACTTCTTGTGTGCTTAAACCAGTCAGTAGGTTTTTGTTTTCATCCAATACACCGCTGATATTGGTTAACAAGATAAGTTTTTCCGCACCGAGTGCTTCAGCCACTTTACCCGCAACCAAATCTGCATTGATGTTATAGGTGTTGCCTTCTTCATCTACACCCAATGGTGCAATCACTGGAATAAAATCACCTTGCGTGAACATTTCCAAGACATCAGTTTTTACACCAACGACTTCGCCCACTAGACCTAAATCAATTTCTTTGATAGAACCATCTTCTGCCGTCTTCTGCATCAATAATTTCTGTGCACGAAGCAAATTACCATCTTTACCTGTTAAACCAATTGCACGGCCACCATGCTTATTAATCAGGTTCACAATGGACTTATTCACACTACCACCCAACACCATTTCTACAACTTCCATCGTAGCTGGGTCAGTTACGCGCATACCGTCAATACGGTCAGACTCACGGCCTAATTGCTTCAAAAACGAATCAACTTGTGGGCCACCTCCGTGAACCACAATAGGGTTTAAACCTACAGTTTTTAATAAAACAATATCACGTGCAAATGAGCTTTCTAGCTCAGGATCAGTCATTGCGTTGCCGCCATATTTTACAACCAGCGTTTTACCTGAAAAACGTTGAATGTACGGCAAAGCCTCTGTCAAAATCTGTGCTTTGTCGATGCCGGTATGCTGATGTGGCATTCGCCTCTCCTTATTGAGCATCTGAAATGTCTTGAGCGATGTCTGGATACTGCTCAACTAACATATTGACAAACAGGCGCTGTATTTGGCGCATACGCGTCATATCATCCGCATCAAAACGAAGGGTGAAATACTCGCCTGTATTCGATGCTCGAATGATGCCAAATCCATCATCAAAATCAAGCCGTATCCCATCAATTTTGCTAATTTCTGCATGAATCTGTTGAGATTGACGTTCTACTTCGGCCAAAACAGCTTTTGGGTCGACATGATGGGTGGAAATATAAAGATCTTCCGTACCCACGCGTTCTGGATAACGCGCCAAGAGTTCAGCCAAACTTAATTGCTCTGCTTGCATATATTCAATCACACGCAGTGCTGCATATAAGCCATCGTCATAGCCCCAGCCACGCCCGTCATTAAATACATAATGCCCTGCATATTCGCCACCAAATACCGCGTGACCTTTTGATTGCGCCAAATACTTGCGTAAAAAGGTACTTCCCGTGCGCAACATGGTTGCTTGGCCATTGAGTGCCTGCACTGTATTACGCACCATCGTCGAGCATTTTACGTCATAAACAATTTCGGCTTGCGGATGCGTTTTTAAACACATTTCCGCAAATAAACATAACAAACGATCGGCAGTAATGACCGTACCTTGTGCATCAATTAACACCAAACGGTCGCCATCACCATCTAGCGCAATGCCTATATCTGCTTGCTGTGAAACAACCGCATTTCGTAGCTGGCTTAAATGGGCAATTTGTGATGGATCTGGTGCATGGTCTGGAAACTCACCATTCGCCACACAACGCAAGGCACTCACTTCGCAACCCAACTTATTTAAAACTAAATTTGCACAGCGACCTGCTGAACCATGCATACCATCTAATACAATTTTTATTGGTGCTTGAAGCTGAATATCAGCCAATAATGCATGTTGGTATTGTAAGCAATATTGAGGCAATATTTGGTGTGGTAATTCAAGTGGTGTTACAGATTTCTTAGGCACAAAATGATGTTTTGCATCTGTTGCAACATGCTGAATCATTTCAGGTGTGGGTGGTTCGCCTTGCACAATCCACTTTATACCATTATCTGTTTTTGGATTATGGCTGGCAGTCACCATTACACCATTGCCAGAAAAATCACGTGCAATGTAATACAACATTGGACTAGAACAACAACCAATAATCGTCACATCAAGCCCATAGCTTTCGCACACGTCTTGAATAATTGAAGCATATAACGGGCTATTGATACGTGCATCATAACCAATAGCCAAGCATGTTTGGCCACGTTTTAAATATTGCTGAGCTAAACCATGGGCGATCGAACCCACCATATCACTGGTTAATAAACTAGATTTACCACGGATGTCGTACGCGCGGAAAATATGAGACGGAAAATTGTTATAGAGTAAACCCATAAGATATTCTTCTTTTAATTGCCCGTATCAACAGTGGCCTACTTTAGGAGGAACAATCAGTTTGATTAAACAATTAAGCACATAAATACTTTAAAAAAGTGTTCCTTTTTTAAATCATTTTAGTTTAAGAATCAATTAATAAAACTTAAGCTTTTGAATATAAAATAGTTAATATCAATTGACCATTGAGTAAAAAATATTTTATCCAAAATTCCTTAAAAAATTATTAACCCCATAATTATAAAAGATAAAAATTTTAAGCGTGAAAATAATACGTAATTACAAAAAAACAGTCGGTTCAAGTTAAAAGATAAAATATATCAAACAGATAGAATAGTTTATGCACCTCAAATATCGCACTATCCTATTTCTATATTAGGCTATTTGATCTGCCCAATAGTTTATGAGAATTACATAATACCAACAATCACTAATATTAGGGATATTTGATAAAGCCACCCATTAATACGCAAACTGGTTCACACTTTTTAATTTTTAATCTATTTCTATGACTATTATTTTTATAAATCAATCGTCAATATGCATGTAAAGCAATGAAAACATTACCTTACATGCATTGCCTGCTTAGTTTTTGCCAGTATGACCAAAACCGCCAGCACCACGTTCAGTTGCTTCAAATTCTTCAACTAAATTAAACTGTGCTTGCACCACAGGTACCAGTACATACTGCGCCAAGCGCTCGCCTGGTTCTAGGCTAAAAGCAGTCTGACTACGGTTCCATACAGAAACCATTAATTCGCCTTGATAGTCAGAATCAATCAAACCTACCAAGTTGCCCAACACGATGCCGTGCTTATGACCAAGGCCAGAACGTGGCAAAATCATACCTGCAAAATTGACATCTTCAATGTAAATTGCAAGACCTGTTTTAATCAACACAGTTTGACCTGGTTCAATCACTGTCGTTTCGGCAACACAAGCACGTAAATCTAAGCCTGCAGAACCAGCTGTAGCATACGCAGGCATTGGCCATTCTGTACCTAGACGTGAGTCGAGTACTTTAACTTGAACTTTCATGTTTCATTCCTGTTTCAATGTAACTTATTTTACAAATTGCTTATTAGCGCTTAATCAACGCACGTAAATTTTCTAAGTAATGCTGTGCTTGCAATTTTGGATCAATATTACCCGCCAGTTTTTTCTTACGACCTAACCAATCAAGTTCATCTTGTGGCAATTCATCCAAGAAGCGACTCGGGGTCATTTGTTTCATTTGCCCACCCGCTTTACGTTGTTCTGCCAAAGTAATGGTCAAGCCTTGGCGTGCACGGGTAATACCCACGTACATTAAGCGGCGCTCTTCTTCAACAGTTTCGGCCGCAATTGAGTTTTTATGAGGCAAAATTTCCTCTTCTAAACCAATCAGGTAGACATAAGGAAACTCCAAACCTTTTGATGCATGTAAGGTTAATAAATTGACCTTATCTGTATCTTCCTCTTCTTGCTGTTGCTCCAACATATCCAGCAACACCATTTTACGAATGACACTTTCAATGTTTTTTTCGTCGACATCTTCAGCACGGTTAATCAAACTTTGGATACTGCTGTACAACACTTCAATATTGTCGAGCTTGGTTTTTTCCTGTGCTGGTGTGGCTGCCGTTTCTTTCACATAATCGATATAGCCAGCTTCAATCATCATTTGGCGGATAATGGGTACAGGTTCATCATCTTCGATTAAATTACGTGTGAAACGCTCAATGAAGTCATGAAATTCGGCCAATTGCGTGGTGGCTTTTTTGGGAATCGCCATAGTTAAACGCTGATCACCCGATGCTGCTAGCAAGGACAAATTACTTTCTTGTGCAAACAGCCCCAGTTTCTCTAAGGTCACAGGGCCAATCGCACGTTTAGGTGTATTAATAATACGTAAGAATGCGCTGTCATCCTCTGGGTTAATAATCAGACGCAAATAGCTCATCATGTCTTTAATTTCTGAGCGCGCAAAGAACGACTGACCACCCGATAATTTATACGGAATCTGCATTTGGCGAAGCTGCGTTTCCAAAATTCGCGCTTGGAAATTACCGCGGTACAAAATGGCATAATCTTTCCAGTTTTTGCCATTCATTAATTTGTGCGTAATTAAATCCTTTACGACGCGTTCCGCTTCATCATCATCATTACGGCAAGTAATGACACGAATCACTTCACCATGGCCTTTGTCTGACCACAATTTTTTATCAAAAATATGCGGGTTATTGCCAATCACAGTATTCGCGGCTTTTAAAATGCGACTGGTCGAACGGTAATTTTGTTCGAGCTTAATTACTTTTAAATTACGGAAGTCTTCGTTTAACAAGGCCATATTTTCAGGCTTTGCACCACGCCATGCATAAATGGATTGGTCATCATCACCTACCGCAGTAAATTGGCCCATCACCCCCACCAAGAGCTTGACCAAAATATATTGCGCGGTATTGGTATCTTGATATTCATCCACCAACAAATAACGAATTCGGTTTTGCCAACGATCACGTACTTCTGCATTTTCTTGTAATAATCGTGTTGGCATTACAATTAGATCATCAAAATCTACGGCGTTGTACGCACGTAAATTACGCTCATACAATTGGTATAAATGTGCAAATTGAACATCTTCTGCTGTTTCACAAGTGGTGTGAGCTTGCTCAGGTGGAATCAGGTCGTTTTTCCAATCCGAAATCATTTTCATGGCTTTCGCGATCAATTCTTTGCTTTCAGCACCAGATAAATTGTCACGATGCATTAAGTCCATCAAAATGCGTTTGCAGTCATCTGCATCTAAAATGGAAAAGTTATTTTTTAAAGGTGTATTTTTAAGTTCAAGACGTAATAAATTTAAACCAAAGGTATGGAAGGTCGACACCGACAAGCCCTTGGCTTCTTCACGTGTTAATAATTTGGTCACACGCTCTTTCATTTCACGTGCAGCCTTATTGGTGAAGGTCATCGCAGTAATACGATGCGCAGGAATACCGCAGTGCTTCACCAAATACGCAATTTTACGGGTAATCACTGAGGTCTTGCCTGAACCTGCACCTGCAAGTACTAACAAGGGTCCTTGAGTATATTTCATGGCTTCAAGTTGCTTGTCGTTTAACTGACTTGCGAGTGACATAGTGATTCCTCATCCTGATTCGGTGTCGATTATAGTCATCTCAGTGTTCGCTGTATAACCCTAAAGATGATTTAGCGCGATTGAAATTTAAAAACTCAGAGTGCTTAAATATGCAAAATATTGATAATATATAAATTATTTTAAAAATACACATAGGCTTGTTGTCTGTTTTTCAGGCATAAACTCTAAAAACCTGCCAGATACAAACGCAATGTATTGAGCTAAATTTTTAACTGTTCTGAATACCATTCAGTAAAAAATACCCCTGCATATTTAAAAATTAGACCCGCACAAAGCCAATAAAAAAGAGGCACGTTGCCCCTTTTTTATGTTACTGAATTGAATCTGTTATACAGCATCTAAAACAGCAAAAAATGACTTAACGTTTAAAGTTAGACAGCAAAGCTGATGTAATTGATTTATTATTTTGCACAACTTTCGTTTTTTTCGCTTTGGCTGAATTGTCTTCTACACGTTCAATCTTGACCGCTTTAAATTTATCACCATTTTTCACTGCGGTAAATTTCACACGATCATGACGTTTTGGTTCACCATCTGCAGATGGAAAATCTGAAATATGGAAGAAAATATCTCCCTCAGATGAACCGATAAAACCATAGCCCTTTTCAGGATCATATTGTTTGACTTTACCTACGTACACTTCATCTTTCATGCTACTGTCCTATGCTCAAATATCTTTTCATCATTATATAAAAAAGAGGCTATGAAAGCCTCTTTTTTCATTCGGTACTAAAATTAGTCTTTTTGTACTGAACCAAAAATTTTGTCACCCGCATCGCCTAAACCAGGAACGATGTAGCCATTTTCATTAATACCGTTATCTACAGAAGCCGTAAAAATGGTCACATCTGGATGTGCAGTTTCAACACGTTTGATCCCTTCTGGCGCAGCAACCAATACCATCACGCGGATGTCTTTACAGCCACTTGCTTTTAATACATCAATAGCAGCAACTAGCGATGAACCTGTTGCAAGCATTGGATCGATAATCATCGCAATACGGTTTTGTACGTCTGGTACTAATTTTTTATAGTAAGTACGCGCTTCAAGTGTTTCTTCGTCACGCTCTAAACCAAGTACTGATACTTTTGCACTTGGAATGAGGTTTAAGAAACCATCCAGCATACCAATACCTGCACGTAAAATTGGCACAACCGTAATTTTTTTACCCGCAATACGGTCTACAGTTACTTTACCTGCCCAGCCATCAATTTCATGGTCACACACAGGTAAATCTTTTGTTGCTTCATAAGTCAAAAGCATAGTGACTTCTTGCGCAAGTTCACGGAAATTCTTAGTGCTGATGTCAGCACGGCGCAATAAGCCAAGTTTATGACGGATTAATGGATGACGGATTTCATGGATAGCCACGGGAGAACACCTAAAAGGTTAAGATCAAATTCTATCTATTATAGTAAATTTTGCCGTACGATAAAATTAAAAAAGCCCCCTTTACAGGAGGCTTTTTTGTAATAACTGAGCTAAATAGCTAAATTAGTTAAATCCGCTTTGTACTAAAGACAAAATGAATTGTTGTAATTCTGGTGAAATCGCAAAGAAAGCAACTTTAGAAATTGCAATGATTGGGTCTGGATATACACCAATCAACAATACTAATGCAGCAGCGCCTAACACCATGATACCACCCACTTTTTGACCCCAATGATCGACAGCGTCGATACGTGGATTTTCTGGTGGTGTCATGTAAAGTACAACCATTACTCGTAAGTAGTAGTACAAACCAATACCTGAACCAACGATAACCATTGCTGCAAGGAACCATTCTTGGCCAGCAACAGCAGCTTTCACAACCATGAACTTACCAATGAAGCCCGCAGTTAATGGAATACCTGCAAGAGACAGCATCATTACCGTTAAAGTTGCAGTTAATACTGGACGGCGCCAGAACAAACCACGGTACTCAGCCAAGCTACCTGCTTCGTCTGTATTGTTATATGGACTAGACATAAGTGTTACTACACCGAACGCGCCGATTGTTGTTAACACATAAGTAATCACATAAATGTTTACAGATTCGAAAGTTGCAAAACCTTGAAGTTGTAAGAAATCAGTATTTTTTGCACTGATAATTGCAACCAATAAATAACCAAAGTGTGCAATTGAAGAGTATGCAAGGATACGTTTCAAGTTCACTTGACGAACTGCAAGTAAGTTACCTGCAAGAATCGAAAGTACTGCAATAATGGTTAATAGTGTTACGAAGCTGTCTGCAAGGATTAAACCTGAAGACAATAAGTAACGAACAAATAAACCAATCATCGCCACTTTAGCAACAGTTGCTAAGAATGTAGCGATTGGTGCTGGCGCACCTGCATATACGTCTGGTGTCCATTTATGGAATGGCGCAAGAGACAATTTAAATGCAACTGCAAATACAATAAGCGCTAAGCCAAGTACAACAGCTGGTTGACCAAATGTTGTAAATAATTTACCTGGCTCAGAAACGAAGTTTAATGAACCTGTGTATGCATATACATACGCCATACCCATCAACAACATCGCTGAAGCTGTTGCAGAAAGTACAAGGTATTTCACACCCGCTTCAAGCGATTGAGAACGTTGATGTGTGTACGCCAATAGACCGTATACAGGAATCGACATTAACTCAAGGCTGATGAAGAACGACGCATAATGCGTGCTTGCAACCATAAGCATTGCACCTGTTACAGATACAAGCATAAGGATGTAAAGTTCTTCGCGGTTGTCTTTATACGTTTCGATGTACGCATGTGACAGTGTGCAGCATGCAAGCGCTGCCACCACAATCACAAACTGATACAGCATCGTAAACGGATCTACGATGAACAAATTCATTACGTTTGCAGGTGCATATTGACCAGCAAGCACAATAAATACGATATATAAGGCAGCAAGGTTCAAACCAATAACGGATGTCGTTGCTGCTAAATTATGATTACGCTTAATCGCAACCAGCAACATCACCACTACTGCTGTTAAAGCAACAATCATGACTGGCGCTAGAGGCATAAGCTCTGCAAATGACATTGTGAAGTTCATGACTTATTGGATCTCCACATTTTCAGCTGAAACGACAGCCTGCTGAACTGTCTCAACTGTTTCTTGAACAGGAATGTAGCTATTCGCTAACCACGCCATGCTTGAATTAGAAACGTCAAGGAACGTTTGTGGGAATAGACCCAACCACACCAGACCCAACGCACAGATCAGTAAAATCACAACTTCACGTACATTCAAATCTTTTAATGGAGATGAATAATGTGCTTTTTGCGCTTCATTTGGCGTACCAAAAAGTGCTTTGTGAATCAGGATCAAACCATACAAACCAGCGAATACAAGGCTTACTGCAGCAAGAATTGTATACACAGGGAATTTTGCGTATGAGCCCATCAAAATCAGGAATTCACCGATGAAGTTACCTAAACCTGGGATACCCACAAGCGCAGCAACAAAGAACATCAAGAAGAATGCAAGATATTTAAACTGACCACGGATACCACCCATCAAACGCATATCGCGCGTATGAAGACGTTCGTAAACCTGACCACACATAATGAACAAAGCAGCAGATGAAAGACCATGTGCCAACATCATAATCATCAAACCTTGGAAGGTTAAGATGTTACCAGCGTAGATCGCTAGAAGGACAAAGCCCATGTGCGAAATAGACGTATACGCCAAAAGACGTTTCATATCTGTTTGCTGGAATGCACACCACGCGCCGTAGAAAATACCAATCAGACCCAAAATAATCGCGATATCAGCAAATTGTGCTGAAGCCATTGGGAAGAATGGAATAACGAAACGAAGTAAGCCGTATGCCGCTGTTTTAATCAAGATACCCGCTAAGTCAACAGAACCTGCTGTTGGTGCTTGAGCATGCGCATCTGGTAACCAGCCGTGTAATGGGAAAACTGGAAGTTTTACCGCAAAACCAATGAACAAACACACCATAAATGCATAAGCAAGTGCTGGTGCTTGAGCTTCTACTGTATGAGCAACGCCCATTAAGTAGTTGTAGTTGAAGCTAAGTTGACCATTTAATGAGTAACCTACAGCAACTAAGCCAAGGATACCGATTAACATGATTAAACCAGCAACTTGTGTATAGATGAAGAATTTAGTTGCTGCGTAAACGCGTGACTTGCCTTCCGCACCACGGTGACCCCAAAGTGCGATTAAGAAGTAGATAGGTACAAGCATCATCTCCCAGAAGAAGAAGAACAAGAACATATCAATGGCAAGGAATACACCGATTACACCACCTAAAGACCATAAAAGGTTTAAGTGGAAGAAACCAACATTCTTTTGAATCTCACCCCATGAACAGCCTACTGCTAACACACCAAGGAGTGCAGTTAAACCCACCATAAGAAGTGATAAACCATCCACCGCAAGGTGAATGTTAATTCCGAGTGTTTGAATCCAAGGAATATTGAATTGAGCAGCCCAAGTTGGTGCTTGGCTACCTAATTCATAGCTATATGTACCTGTTTGCCAAAGTGCAATGGTTAAACCCAAAGTCACTAACATACCAATCAAGGCGATATAGCGTGGCAAGTGTTGGTCGAGTTTATCGACCAACCAGCATGCGAAACCTGCAATGAACGGAATAAGGATCAGAGCGGGTAAAATTAAATTATTAGCTTCCATTTTATTTCCCCACGACCTGAATCACGACCAAGATCAACAGTAGGACAACCGTACCGAATGCCATACTCGATGCGTATTCACGCAAAGAACCCGTTTGACGTGAACTTGTGAAGCTGTTACCTGCTTTAACAAGTGCAGGCAATACTAGCCACAAGCCATCAATTGGATCACGACCTAAGATTTTCGCGATAAGCAAATATGGTTTCACGAATACAAGGTTGTATAACGCATCGAAACCAAGTGCATTACGGCAGATATTCGCAAGACCCGCACCCAAAGAAGTTTTAGCAAATGCTTTAACTGCATTGTATGCGAAGGCAAATAACACAACACCAACCACAAGACCTGCAAGTGCAATACCTACAGCTGTGTATTCAGCACTGTGCATGCCATGCTCAAGCGCTTCAGGAACATTAAACGCAGGGATTTGAGCTGCATTTAAAATGTTAGTTACTGGTGCTTTTAATACATAAGCAAGACCTGTTGACAGCACCGCAAGGATGGCCAATGGACCCCAGTAAGTTACACCTTTAATTTCATGGTAAGGCGTGTTTTCTTTACCAAAGAATACAACCCAAATTAAACGGAATGTATAAATAGACGTTAAGAATGCACCTGCAACACCAGTCCAGTATAAGCAATCATATACTGCAACGGCTTGGCCTTTCACCCATACCGCACCCAAGATCGCATCTTTAGAGAAGAAGCCGATTGTGATGAATGGGATTGCTGCCAAGGCACCACCACCAATTGCAAAACATGCAAATAGGAATTTGTTCTTATGGAACAAGCCACCCATTTTGAAAATGTTTTGTTCGTGATGGTAAGCAAGAATTACCGCACCAGAAGAAAGGAACAATAACGCTTTAAAGAACGCATGCGTAAGCATGTGGAATAGGCCTGCTTGGTAAGCTTCAGCACCCACTGCCATAAACATATAACCCAACTGACTCATCGTAGAGTAAGCAAGAATACGTTTGATGTCGGTTTGTACCAATGCTGCAAAACCAGCAACCAATAATGTTACCGCACCTGTGATAGAGATAAACATCATCACTTCAGGCGCTTGTTCAAACACAGTGAACATACGGCAGCACAGGTAAACACCTGCTGTTACCATTGTTGCTGCGTGGATCAATGCAGATACTGGTGTAGGACCAGCCATCGCATCTGCCAACCATGTTTGTAATGGAATTTGCGCAGATTTACCTGCCGCACCCAAGAACAACATTAATGCTGTCCAGATTGCGATCGATGAACTTTGTGCCAATACAGTCGGTGCAGCCGCAACCACTTCTGCAATGTTTAAAGTACCAAACTGTTGGTAGATTAAGAACAATGCAATTAGTAAGAATACGTCACCCACACGCGTTACAGTGAACGCTTTAATCGCAGCAAAGCCATTTGCAGGGTTTTGGTAGTAGTAACCAATCAATAGATAAGAACACAGACCTACGCCTTCCCAACCTAAGAACAATAACGCCAAGTTATCGCCCAAAACGAGAAGCAACATGCTTGCTACGAATAGGTTGAAGTAAGAGAAGAAACGTGCAAAATCTTCTTCACCACGCATATACCACGTTGCGAAGATGTGAATAAGGAAACCTACACCTGTAATCATGCCCATCATCAGTAATGACAGACCATCAAGATGTAGTGAGAAGCCTGGTGCTAAACCACCAACGCTAAACCAAGTCCACAAATGCTGTGTTGTTGCAACTGAACCGTTATTTACAAAGTCCAAGCCAGCAATCAAAGCAAATAATGCAGATAGACCAACAGAACCTGCACCAATAACCGCTGCAAGTTTTTCAGGTAGGTTATTACGACCTGCCGCTAAAAGGATAAAACCAATGAGCGGAAATAATACTGTTAAATATAAATAGCTCATCCGCGCATCTCACTAGCAGCATCCACATCCAAATGATGGAAGCGATGATAGAACTGAAGGACGATAGCAAGACCGATACAAGCCTCTGCCGCAGCAAGCGTTAAGATCAAGATGAACATGATTTGGCCATCTGGTTGCGCCCATGCGCTCCCTGCCAAAACGAACGCCAAAGCAGCAGCGTTCATCATGATTTCAAGGCTCATCAAAATAAATAGTAAGTTGCGTCGCACCATTACACCGTAAAAACCCAGTGCAAAAAGAATGGTTGCAACGATCAAACCATGTTCTAAAGGGATGTTGCCCATTATTCTTTTTCCTCTTCTGCACTTGGTTCACGTTTACCAAGATGGAATGCTGCAACTAGTGCACCAAGCAATAACATCGCGGCAACTTCAACCAATAATAAGTACTGAGTAAAGAGTGTTGTACCTACAGCTTTAGGACCAACAATTTCCGCACCCATCACCAAAGAAGGTTTGGTGTAGTCTGAACCCAACATCCATACAAGAACGAGGCCCATGAGGAAGCTCATCAACGCAGGATAAGCCCACGCAGATGAAGTTAGCCACTTGCTTTCTTGTTCCATGGTTTGTTGACCCAAGTTCAACATCATCACAACGAATACGAACAGAACCATAATGGCGCCTGCGTATACGATGATTTCAAGTGCACCAGCAAACGGCGCACCCACGATCATGAACATACCAGCAACAGCAAGTAATGAAACAATTAAGCTTAATAAAGCATGTACTGGATTCGTGTTAGTCACAACACGAATCGTAGAGACGATGGCCACAAGCGCCATCAAATAAAACGGCCACATCATGGTAATAGACTCCGTACATCAACAGGCGCACTTTCGCGTTGTGCTTGACCTTTGTCTTTACCTGCAACTGCCATACCGGTTACACGGTAGAAGTTGTAGTCAGGGTATTTACCAGGACCTGAGATAAGTAAGTGTTCTTTCTCATATACAAGGTCTTGACGAACGTATTCAGATAATTCGAAGTCTGGCGTCAACTGAATAGCAGTTGTCGGACATGCTTCTTCACACATACCGCAGAAGATACAACGTGAGAAGTTGATACGGAAAAACTCTGGGTACCAACGACCGTCTTCTTGTTCAGCTTTTTGTAGTGAAATACAGCCAACTGGACATGCAACCGCACATAGGTTACATGCAACACAACGCTCTTCGCCATCTGGGTCACGCGTCAATACAATACGACCACGGAAACGTGGTGGCACGATTTCTTCGGCTGGCACTTCTGGATATAGAATCGTGTCACGTTTACGCGTTGCGTGGCTAAACACCATCCAAAGCGAACGTACAATCGATCCAAACCCGGCTAGAAATTTAAACATTTTGTTCTCCCTGCCCTTACCACAACACAACTGCGGCAGTAACTAGCAAGTTAACTAACGCTAATGGCAAGCAAATTTTCCAGCCAAAGTTCATTACTTGGTCATAACGAGGACGCATTAAAGAGCCACGCGCTAAAACGAACATCATTACAAAGAATGCTGTTTTAATAATGAACCAGAATGCTGCTGGAACATACAGAATTTCAAGGTTGAATGGCGCTAACCAGCCACCGAAGAATAAAGTTACGATTAAAGCAGAGATCAATACTACGTTTACGTATTCCGCAACGAAGAACATACCCCATTTCATACCGCCATATTCGACATGGTAACCTTCCGCCAATTCTTGTTCTGCTTCTGGTTGGTCAAATGGATGACGGTGAGTTACCGCAACACCCGCAACCACGAAGATTAAGAAACCTAAGAATTGAGGAACAACAAACCAAACATCTTTTTGCGCTTCAACAATTTCACGCATGTTGAATGAACCAGCAATTGCCACTACACCCATCAACGAGATACCCAAGAACACTTCATACGAAATGGTTTGAGCAGCAGAACGTAAACCGCCAAGTAATGCATATTTGTTGTTTGAAGACCAACCACCAAACAATACTGCATAAACCGCAATACCTGCCATTGCCATAAAGAACAACAAGCCAATGCTCATGTCCGATACGCCTAAATAAGGCGATACTGGAATAACCATGAACGATAACACCGCAGTTGCCATTGCAACTGCTGGTGCTAAACGGAATGTTAATTTGTCAGCAAATTTTGGTGTCCAGTCTTCCTTAAACATGATTTTAAGCATGTCGGCAACAATCTGGAACATACCGCCCGGACCTACACGGTTCGGACCATAACGGTCTTGCCACAATGCAAGTAGACGACGTTCAATAAACGACATTAACGCAGCGATCAAAACTACAACCAGTAAGATCACAATCGCTTGAACTACAGAGTAGGCAATCGGCCAGTTCTCAGCCCAAAGCGGCGTTTGACGTATTAATTCTTGTTGCATGAATTACACTCCTACCGCGACTGAAACAGGCTCAGCAAGAGAAACCGTTGGTGCTAGACCAATTGGGTAACCAATATAACCTGTCGGTAAATATTCAATTACTTGTACTGGCAATACGATTTCTGTTTCGCCAGCTTTCACTGTAATTGTTTGACCGTCTTGAACATTTAAGCGAGTCGCATCTTGTTCACCTACAGCAAATACTGCTTCAGGAATACGTGTTTCCATTGCAGGTGTTTTCACTGTAAATTCGCCAGATGCAAAAATGTGATGCATTGGCACTAAACGGAAGCTTTCAGCGTTTGCTACTACTGTTGCTGGAGCAACAAAAGTACGTGCTGGACGTTTCGCTAAACGATCGAATAAACGAACGCCTGAATCACCACCTTTCAAGTGACCACCCACGTTGTCTTGGAATTTATTCCAAGCTTGTGGTGAGTTCCAACCTGCAGACCAAGCAAACGGCACCAATGGTGATGGCGTTTGATTACCCACATAACCTTCCATAGAGAACGTTAATGCAGAATCTTTGTCTGTTGGCTGTTTAGGCTCATGAATTGAAAGTGGTGCGCGCATTGCTGTACGACCAGAGTAACGACGTGGTTCACGTGCCACTTTAAGGCCATGTACACGGAAGCCCGCATCTGGTGCTACATCTTGAATTGCTTCAAGTGCAGGTACGTTTTTCGCAACTGACTCGATGACATCATCAAGAAGTGTCCAAGAAATCGCTTTACCTTTCACACCAGTTTCAATGGCATGTAACCAGCGCCAAGATTCTTTGATCGCAAGTTCAGGTTTGTAATAGCTTGGGTCATACACTTGGTAGAAACGTTGTGCACGGCCTTCTTGAGAAACAACAGTACCATCACCTTCAGCGAAGCTTGCTGCAGAAAGTACGATATTGGCTTGTGCAACAGTCGCAGTTTCTGAGTGGTCAAGTACGATTACTTCTTTGCCAGCAAGAGCTGCATCTACTTGAGCTGCAGGTAAACGACGGTAAAGGTCATTTTCAACCACAACAACAGTATCAAAGTCTTGTGCAAATGCTTGCTCTAAGCTTTGGCCACCAAAGATTGCTAAGCCCATTGAGTTCACTTCTGGAACAGTCAATGTAAGACCTGCATTACCAAGGTTTTGTGCAACTTGTGCTGCAGCTTCCATGATTGATGCGTCTTGTAAGCTTGTACCTGAGATGATCAGTGGTTTTTTCGCTGCTTTTAAAGTGTCAGCAATGGTTTGTGCAAATGCTTTCGCATCGTCAGCAAGACCAGTCACTGTTTCACCTTTAACCGCAGCTGCAACTGCAAAGCCTAAACGCGCGATGTCGTTTGGAGATGCAACCACTTCGCCTTCAGCAATATCAGACAAACGTGTTTGTGTCGCAGCAAGAATGTAAATTGGAGATTTAGCATCTTGAGCAATACGTTGTACAGGTTCAGCCAACCAGTCTTGTGTACGGCGCTCTGCAGCCATCTCTTTGCCTTTATTTTTCGCAGCTTGGCGAACAGATAAAGCCATACGAGGCGCAGTTTGAGTCAGATCTTCACCCAAAATTAACACTGCATCATAGCTTTCAATTTCACGCATACCTGGGTTGTAAACACCCTCGGTTTGCATAATAGAAGCGGCTAATTCAACAAGGCTTTGCTCTTTTTGAGACATACCTGTTGAGTAGTTGTCTTGACCAACCAATTCGCGAAGCGCGAAGTTTGATTCAAGTGATGCACGTGGAGAACCAATACCCAATACTTTTTTGCCTTGAACTTTAGCAATTACAGTATCAAGTGCTGTATCTACAGATACAGTTTCTACAGTTGAACCATTACGGAACTGCGGTTGACGTGGACGATCAGCACGGTTCACATAACCTGTACCAAAACGGCCTTTGTCACATAGGAAGTATTGGTTAACTTCACCGTTAAAACGGTTTTCTACGCGACGTAATTCGCCATAACGTTCGCCCGGAGAGATGTTACAACCAGAAGAACAGCCTTGGCATACGCTTGGCGCATACTGCATGTCCCATTTACGGTTGTAGCGTTCTGAGTGAGTTTTGTCTGTAAATACGCCTGTTGGGCAAACTTCAGTTAAGTTACCAGAGAATTCAGACTCTAAAGTACCTGATTCTGGGCGACCAAAGTAAACACGTGACGCATTGGCATACACACCAAAGTCTGTACCACCCGCGTAGTCTTTGTAGTAACGAACACAACGGTAGCATGCGATACAACGGTTCATTTCATGTGAAATGAAAGAGCCTAGCTCTTGGTTGTAGTGCGTACGTTTTGTGAAACGGTAACGACGGCGGTCGTGTTGTGTCATCACAGTCATATCTTGTAAATGACAGTGACCACCTTCTTCACACACTGGACAGTCGTGTGGGTGGTTGGTCATCAAGAATTCAACAATCGAAGCACGGAAATCTTTGGCTTCTTTGTCTTCAACTGAGATGTAGGTATTGTCAGATGCAGGCGTCATGCACGACATCACTAAACGACCACGGGTATCTTCCGGGTTCGCATATTGAGTCACAGCACATTGACGGCAAGAACCGACAGAACCTAAGGATGGGTGCCAACAAAAGTATGGGATGTCAATACCAAGACTCAAACATGCTTGTAGCAAGTTTTCCGAGCCGTTGACTTCATACGATTTTCCATCGACATGAATTGTAGCCATAGTCGAATTCCTTAAGCTTGTTCTACGTTGCTAACTTGAGCAGCAGCATTTACTACTTTTGCTTCAAATTCGCCACGGAAATGTTTGAGTGCGCCCATTAATGGTTCCATCGCACCTGGAGCGTGAGCACAGAAAGTTTTACCAATCCAAAGCTTACGAGTAAGCTCTTGTAAATGGTCAATATCTTCTTTTTTACCCGTGCCATCTTCCAATGCTTTAAGCGCTTTAACCGCCCAAGGTAAACCGTCACGGCAAGGCGTACAGAAACCACACGACTCACGTGCAAAGAATTCTTCGAGGTTACGTGTTGCTGAAACCATACATTGAGTTTGGTCTACAACCATGAGCAAACACGTACCTAAACGTGAACCCGCTTTCATGATGTTTTCTGCATCCATCGGTAAGTCGATGTGTTCAGCAGCCAAGAAGTCAGTTGATGCACCACCTGGTAACCATGCTTTTAGCGTTAAGCCATCACGCATACCACCGGCATGATCTTCAATCACTTCACGCGCAGTTGTACCAAATGGAAGTTCCCATAAACCAGGGAATTTCACTTTACCTGAAGCACCATAAATTTTTGTGCCTGGATCTTTTGATTTACCTTGAGATAAACCAACATACCACTCAGGACCACGAAGCATAATTGCTGGTAAGTTGTTGTAGGTCTCTACGTTGTTTACGATTGTAGGACGACCCCAAGCACCTGCAACTTGCGGGAATGGCGGTTTAGTACGAGGGTTCGCACGGCGACCTTCAAGCGAGTTAATCAATGCAGTTTCTTCACCACAGATATAACGGCCCGCACCTGTATGCACATGTAGATCAAAGCTCCAACCTGTACCGAGGATGTTTTCACCCAAGTAACCTTTGGCACGAATTTGCTCTAATGCTTCGTTCAGGTATTTCGCAGCTTCAATGTATTCGCCACGAATAAAGATATAACCGTGAGTTGCTTCAAGCGTATAACCCGCAATCAACATCCCTTCGATCAATTGGTGAGGAAGATCTTCCATCAACAAACGGTCTTTGAACGTACCTGGTTCCATTTCATCGGCGTTACAGATGAGGTAACGAGGACCTGAGTTATCATTTGGCGCCATAAGCGACCATTTAATACCTGCTGGGAAACCTGCACCACCACGGCCTTTTACAGTCGCAGCTTTAATCACGTCCAGTACTTCTTTCGGTTGCATACCTAAAGCTTTTTTGAAGCCTGCATAGCCTTCAAGTGCTTCATAGTCGTCTGCACCACGAACATTCGCTTGCTTGCTTAAACGCCAAGTGAGCGGATGAGTTTCTGGGTTACCGTCGCCATAAATTGGTTTTGGTTCAGTATTCATACATACTTCTCCAATAACTGTTTAATTGATGTCACTTCAACTAATCCGTGAGTATCTTCATCAATCATCAACGTTGGACCTTTATCACAGTTTCCTAAGCAGCAGATTGGAAGCAAAGTGAAACGACCGTCTGCAGTCGTTTGACCAAACTGGATGCCTAATTCACGCTGGAATGCTTCTGCCAAAGTTTCTGCACCCATCAAGAAACACGCAATTGAATCACATAATAAAATTACGTGACGGCCAACTGGTTGACGGTAAATACGGTTATAGAATGTTGCTACACCTTCAAGGTCAGCAAGTGTCATGCTCAGCAATTGAGCAATCGCATTCATTTGTGCATCATCTACCCAGCCATTACGACGTTGAACGCATTTTAATGCATCCAAACACGCTGCACGTGGGTACGGATAATGCTCAATGTGATGTTGGATATCGTGAATTTCGTCCGCAGTCAAAATCCCTTCAACATTCACACGTGGCTTTTTATCAGTCAAAATCATCATAATGCGTTACCCCTTAGCGATCCACGTCAGCCATTACGACGTCAATTGTCGCTAAATAAATGATTAAGTCAGATACAAGACTGCCGTTAATCACAGAAGGCATTTGCTGTAAGTGCGTGAAGGTTGGTGTACGAATACGCGTACGGTAACTCATCGTCGACTTATCAGACGTGATGTAGTAGTTCGACGCACCTTTCACCACTTCTGCCATTACAGATGCTTCACCTGCAGGCATTACAGGACCCCAAGATACGCTCAAGAAGTGCGTAATCAGCGTTTCAATATCTTGTAATGTCTTATCTTTTGGTGGTGGAACAGCCAGTGGATGATCTGCTTTGTACGCACCAGAAGGCATGTTGTCTAAACATTGCTTGATGATTTTGAGTGATTCTTCAATTTCACGGAAGTGAACAAGAACACGTGCATAAGCATCGCCTTCGTACTCTAACGGTACATCAAAGTCGTAGTTTTCATAGCCACTGTATGGACGGTACTTACGTACGTCAAAATCGATACCTGTAGCACGTAAACCTGTACCTGTTACGCCCCATGCCAATGCAGATTTTGCATCGTACTGAGCAACATTACGGGTACGACCGATGAATACTGAGTTTTTAAGCGCAGCAGTATAGTACTCTTTCAAACGACCTGGCATCCAATCCAAAATTTCACGGATTAGTTTGTCCCAACCATTTGGTAAGTCATGCGCAGTACCGCCAATACGGAACCATGCTGGGTGCATACGGTAGCCTGTGATCGCTTCGATTGCGTCATAGATTTTTTGACGATCGGCGAACATATAGAATACAGGCGTCATACCGCCGGCATCCTGAATCGCAGTACCAATAAACAGCAAGTGGTTATTAATACGGAACAATTCAGACATCATGACACGGATACATTGCGCACGGTCAGGTACAGTAATACCCGCCATTTGCTCCACGCCCATCACATAAGGCATGTTTTGTGCACAACCACCTAAGTAGTCCACACGGTCTGTATACGGAATGAATGAGTGCCAAGTTTGACGCTCAGCCATCTTCTCTACACCACGGTGGTGATAGCCGATGTCAGGTACGCAGTCTTTAACTTCTTCACCGTCCAACTGCAAAATTACACGGAATGCACCATGCGCAGATGGATGGTTAGGACCCAAGTTCAAGAACATGAAGTCTTCGTCAGCATTGCCACGTTTTAGACCCCAATCTTCAGGTACAAAACGTAGGTGTTCTTGCTCGAAATCTTGCTTCGCTTGGTTCTGCATATACGGTGTATATTCAGTTGCACGCGCAGAATATTCTTTACGAAGTGGGTGACCCTCCCAATATGTTGGCAACAAAATACGACGGAGCATTGGATGCCCTTCGAAATTGATACCAAACATGTCGTAGGCTTCACGTTCATACCAGTTCGCATTCGGCCAAATGTTGGTTGCAGTTTGGATGTTTAAGTCCGATTCGCTTAACGCAACTTTGATACGAATGTCACTGTTACGCTCTAGCGATAACAAGTGATAGAACACGGTGAAGTCAGACGCAGGTAAACCGTCGCGGTGCGTACGTAAACGCTCATCTACCGCAGACAAGTCAAACAGCATAACGTAAGGACGTGACACTGTACGCAAGAACATTAATACGTCTTGTACACGTGCGCGCTCAACCCAGACTGTTGGAAAGTCTTCGAAAGTCGTTTGCACATAGAAGTTCTCACCAAATTTGGCTTTGAGCTCTTCTACAATTGCAAATGCTGGGCGTGAATCAACAGGCGTTGATTCTGGCATAGCAATTTCAGTTTCAGCCATTAGCTTGGCTTCCTATTTAATACAAATTCAGTCAACCTAAACGACAATTACACCCATGTAGGGTGCATCAAACATTTGTCGTTTAAATTATTTAATTTCATCCATAGAGCGCAGGTTTTTCACAGCAATACGCTGTGCTTGTTTGCGGTCACGTTCTGGCTGCATCTTTGGCTTATACACTGGCTTAAGATCATCACCAATTACCGCAGACAATGGGCGGCGCTCGAGTTGAATTTGGTCTTGCAATAACATTAATGCTTGAATTAACGCTTCAGGACGTGGTGGGCAACCCGGAATGTACACATCCACAGGAATAATTTTATCCACACCTTGTACAACTGAGTAGATGTCGTACATACCACCTGAATTTGCACATGCACCCATAGAAATCACCCACTTAGGTTCAAGCATTTGTTCATACAAACGTTGAATTACAGGGGCCATTTTCATGAAACATGTACCAGCAACAATCATCACATCGGCCTGACGCGGTGAAGCACGAATTACTTCGGCACCAAAACGTGATAAGTCATGCACGCCTGTTAAGGTCGTTGCATACTCTACGTAGCAGCATGATGTACCAAAGTTAAACGGCCAAACTGAGTTCTTACGACCCCAGTTTACTGCTGTATGCATCAAGTCCTCTAAACGAGTCATGAATACATTTTTATTCACTTCTTCTTCAAGCGGATCAGTAACGATTTGACGCTCTTGAAGTGGATATTGATCAGCATCCGGATTCGCACGGGTTAATGTATATTTCATCCCGTCTTACTCCTTATCAGATGACGCAGCCGCTGATTTTTTCACACGGCCAGAAGATTGAGCTGGAATTTGACCAGTAGGGTCAATTACCAATTCTTCAATTGAGTTAAAGCGGGTAATTTCAGCAAGGTCCATAGTTGGTGAACCAATTTTAGGTTTAATCCCTGCTGCTTTACGTTTGTCTGATGGTGACCAGTTCAGAGCACCAGTAGAGAATTCGTAAATCAAACCAACGAGTAAAACTAAAATAAATACGGCAGCAGCTGCAAAACCAATCCAGCCCACTTCACGCACTGATACAGCCCATGCATAAAGGTATAGTGCTTCTAAGTCGAAAACGACAAAGAAAATAGCCACTAAATAGAATTTTGCAGACAAGCGGATACGAGCACCGCCTGCACCAACAACACCTGACTCAAACTGCTCTTGCTTAGCACGGCCCCACGATTTACCCCCTAGGAGTAACGGGACAGTGAGCATAAAGACGCATAGAAACGTAACGCCGATCACGAAGGCAATAATTGCCCATTCGTATGGAGTAATGGCACTCATGCGGGGATAACTCCTGGCAGGCCTAATTTATTAACAAAGAATGTATGTATTGGCCTTCAAATACACCAAACACAAAATTAATCCCGCCAATTGTACCTGATTTCTGATTTCACTTGCTAGTTCATAAGCCTTAGTCTTTTGGATGATTTTTTGGACATTTTTAGCTATAAGCTACGCTCTGGCTGTATTTTCAAGCAAATCATCGCTTTATTAAATAATTTTCCAAGTTATGATTATTTTTATAAATTTTCATCATTTTCACGCCAACACACCACAAAAACACATATTTTAATAAAAAATATCACCAACCGATCAAATAAAAAAATATGTTAAATAATTTATTATTTTCAATAAAAATATCACAATACGATAATTTTAATAATTTTTACCACATCAATTATCCCCCAATGAAACATTATTCAATTTATTTTTTCACCAATAGTTTAGCTTGCGATAAGAATTAATCCTCTTTTTTTTAAACATAGCTCATATTCAAACGCAGGCACATTTGTATTTTTTTGCAACAAATTCAAGTGACCTATCTGCTTTTAAAAAGAATTATGCTATTCCTAATTAAAACAACTTAAATAGAACCTGAGGGAGCAAGAAATGAATTTAGAATTCACACACAAACCAAACTATTTTTTGTTTGCCCAGCTGATTGTTCGTCATATTGAAAATTATATTGAAAAGCACCCAGATGCGAACAATGCCATTTTTGATTTGCGCGATATCTATGAATTGTTCCGTCAAGATAAAGCCTCTGCCACCACAAATCTCGATGGAATTTTAAATATTGCTGATGAATATAAAGTGGAAACACTCAATGGCGATGAAAAGCTCATTAGTCGCTATAACATTGATGCTCAAAATAACTCACTGCTGATTGACTTTAATAGTAACGCATTAGATAGCCTAAAAAATGGCAAGAAAATTATTCCGCCTGATGCAACAGTTTATGAATAAAGTACGACCTAGCTTAAAAGAGCGTATAAAAAGCCATTCTTGAAAGAATGGCTTTTTTATGTGATCTGCAATGAAAACTCAGTCACCTATGGTTTTAATATTATATTTACTATGAATCTGTATTGTCTGACTCATTGCGCTCAACAGACTTTGTCCGTTTAAAGCGATTTGCAGGCCATGTCATGGTAAAGCGTGCCCCACCCAAACGCGGACTTTCATCGATCACCACTTGTCCACCAAACCAGTAAGCAATACGACTCACAATTGAAAGCCCTAAACCATAGCCACCTGAAGCACGAGTACGACTATCATCCAAGCGGGCAAACGCTTCAAAAATACGAGTACGCTCTTCTTCAGGAATACCCGGACCATCATCTTCTACACAGACATAGGCATTGCCAAATTCATCTAAACCACCACTAACTACCACGCGATTATCGCAATAGCGCACAGCATTGCCCATCAAGTTTTGTACTACGCGATGCAAATAGCGTCGCTCTGCATCAACTTCTATATGCAAAGGTGGTACTTGTAGCTCAAGGGTTTTGCCTGTTTTTAAAGCTTCAGTTTCTATAACCACCTGATCCAAGAGCTCAAACAATGAAACTTTTTCAAATTCTAAAGAAGGCATGCCCTGCTCTAGTTTTGCATAAGTCATGATCTCATCAATTAAGGTATTGAGTGCCTCAATATCTTTATCAATCATTTCTACCTGTTGTAAACGGTACTCATAGTCATCTTCGTCGGCCAACATTTCCATGGCAAAACGAATACGTGCAACTGGGGTACGAAGCTCATGCGATACCGCTCGCATTAATTCACGCTGCGCCTCTATGAGACGTTCAATATGATCAGACATATTGTTATAACTGGATGCCAAGGAACCCATTTCGTCCGCACTATCTACAGGTAAACGAACCGTCATATCGCCTGTTTTCATTTTATTTAAGGCAAAATTAACCGCACGTAGTTTGCGCTGCATCGGCACCAGCAAGCCATACACACCAAGACTTAAGACAAATAAGCTTAATAAAGTAATGCCTGCTGCCAATTGAAAAGGCATCCAATTAAATAACGGTACAGGCCCCATAACCAAGACTTCAGACGTTGAACTTGGAATAGGAGAAACGATAGAGATGGTTGTACCACGTACAGAAGCACTGTCGCGATATAAAATAATACTGTGATCTAAACGTAGGCGTCCTATTTGCTCTGAATCTAGAGGCAAATCTTGCACATTTTGAATTTCAATTGGATAAGTAAAATAATGTTGAATCTTTTCTAGATATTTCTTTTCTTGTCCAGGATAGTAAACCAAATAATCCAATACAAATACCGGCAATGCCTTCATTTGCCGTTCTGTAATTTTATCTGCCTTAATATATAACAAGTGCTCAGGATCTTCCTGCAAGCCCATAATAATATAAGCAACATTCGTCTGAGCATCCCAACGCACCACGGCTTTACGCTTTTCTAAACGCTTGGCTTCTGCACGTGTTAAATCAACTTTTTCGGCTTTCACATAGTAAATAGGTAATTCCAGCAAAGCTGATGCATCTGAAATCCAATCCATTTTTTGTTGTGGATTGTTCTGACGTGCCACCCCTTCACTGATGATATACGCCATACCATCGGTTAAAGTCTCGCGATATTCTTGCGCACGCTGATAGTTAATAATCTGTACCAGTAAATAACTGAACAGCGCTACCAGCACCACAAGTATGACTAAACCTGTGTATATGCGCAAAAAAATACTATGTTTTAACAATTAGGGTGTCCTACAGCTCAAACTGGTGAAACGGCATCGCTTAAATGCCGTTGGTTTCTTTAACAAAAAGATAACCCTTACTACGAACTGTTTTAATTCGTTTTGGATTTTCTGGATCATCACCAATTTTTGGACGAATACGAGAAATACGTACGTCGATTGAACGGTCTTGGCCATCGTATTCAATACCACGTAGGCGTTCAAAAATATCTTCACGCGACAGGATACGCCCAGCATTCGATGCCAACAACCATAAAAGGTCATATTCCGCACTAGTAAAATCAACAAGTTCATTGTTTAAAGTGACTGAACGACCACCGTTATCAATTACGAGATCATCAAATTCAATGCGCTGCGCTACTTCTTCTTCTGGTGCTTTGTCTGTGCGACGTAACAATGCGCGAATACGTGCAAGCAATACGCGTGGTTGCACAGGTTTTGCTACATAGTCATCTGCACCCATTTCTAGACCCAATACTTGGTCCATATCTTCAGTACGTGCAGTCAACATTAAAATAGGTTGATGATAATGCGGACGCACTTCGCGACAAATGGTTAAACCATCAGCGCCTGGAAGCATTACATCAAGCACAACAAGATCTGGTTGTTCAGCAATGATACGACGAATCGCACGATTACCGTCTGGCTCTACCCCAACCTCTAATCCATTACGGATTAAATATTCTTGCGTTAAACGTGCAAGACGCTCGTCATCTTCAACAATTAAAATTTTTGGTAACTTTTCTTCTTGACTCATGTGAAGCCCCTTTATAGTAGTGCTTAGGTATCCTTTTGAAATCCAATAGATACGGCTAAATATAATTTGCAATATACACACGTTTACATTGTAAACAAGGGGGCGTTCACCAAACTGATACATCAATGCAACTTTTGATTAAAACTTATGGAGACTTTGAATTCCTTATCTTTTTTCTTTATACACCCACAAATTCCTGCCTTTTATTTAAAAATTAAGCGATAAAATGAATATCGATTTGCAACATTTTTATACATCTGGTGACTCTATGTTCAAATAACTTTTTATACATTTTTACTTATCCACAAGGTTATCTATAAGCACTTAATCCTAGCTTTGTTATGCTAGTGCCTTGTCTAATAAGGCATATACAAGAATCATAAAAAAAATGGATTTTTTTGCGATTGCGTCAAGCCAAAACCGATCGAAACATTTAGATAAATGTCAATATTGATCTAGCCAAATTTTTCCCGTATCTTGTGTCCAATTCACTTTTAAACCACTAAGTCTTGTGTTTATTCCTCAAACACTGTGGCATATTTTTTGCCCAGTTCAAACGGCCCTGAACATAACAATAGATGATAATGGAGCTATGCTGACATGAGCGTAATTACTTCAACCCCAGGCCAAATTCAGGTGATTAAACGCACCGGAGACGTGGCTACTTTTGATGCAGAAAAAATTTCTGTAGCAATTGGGAAAGCGTTCTTGGCTGTTGAGGGTCAACAAAGTACTGACTCTAGCCGTATCCACGACCGTATTTCTCAACTTACCGAGATGGTATTAAATACGTTCAATCGCCGTTTGCCTTCTGGTGGCACAATCCACATTGAAGAAATCCAAGACCAAGTTGAACTTGCACTAATGCGTACTGGCGAGCAAAAAGTTGCTCGTGCATACGTTATTTATCGTGACCAACGTGCAGAAGCGCGTAAAGCGACAGGTGCACACCATCACCCTACACTACAAATCACAGGTGCGAATGGCCAGCTTCAACCTCTAGATTTGAGCGCTTTAGAAGCCAATGTTGTAAAAGCAGCTGAAGGCTTAGAAGGCATTGACGTTCAAGCGATTGTTGAAGAAACCGTTAAAAACCTCTACAACGGCGTAAAAGAGTCAGACATCTCTACAACGATGATGATGGCAACACGTACACGTATTGAACAAGAACCAAATTACACATACGTGACTGCGCGTTTACTCCGTAACGAGCTTGTAGCAACTGGCTTAGAGTTTTTAGGTTTAGATGTAGAAACCGCTGAAGGTGATGCACTTGAGACTTTCTTAAAGAAAGGTATCGAGCTTGATTTACTTTCTCCAGAACTTCTTAATTTTGACCTTGCAAAATTGGCTGCAGCAATCAAACCTGAACGCTCAAACCAATTTACATATTTAGGTCTACAAACTTTATTTGACCGTTACTTCATCCACTCAGATGGCGTACGTTTTGAATTACCGCAATTGTTCTTCATGCGTGTTTCTATGGGTCTATCACTCAATGAAGCAAACCATGAAGAACGTGCAATCGAATTCTATGACCTATTGTCTAGCTTCGACTACATGGCTTCTACGCCCACCCTATTTAACTCAGGTACGCTTCGTCCACAGTTATCTAGCTGCTACTTAACAACCATTGATGATGACTTGTTTGATATTTATGGCGCAATGCGTGATAACGCAATGTTGTCTAAATGGGCAGGCGGTTTAGGTAACGACTGGACTCCAGTTCGTGCGCTTAACTCTTACATCAAAGGTACGAATGGTAAGTCACAAGGTGTTGTACCGTTCCTTAAAGTTGCCAACGATACTGCTGTAGCGGTAAACCAAGGTGGTAAACGTAAAGGTGCAGTATGTGCATACCTTGAAACTTGGCACTTGGACATCGAAGAATTCCTAGAGCTTCGTAAGAACACAGGTGATGACCGCCGCCGTACGCATGACATGAACACAGCAAATTGGGTTCCTGACTTATTCATGCAACGTGTATTTGAAGATGCTGAATGGACACTATTCACACCTTCTGAAACGCCTGATCTGCATGACTTAACAGGTGCTGAATTCGCTGAGCGTTATGCTTACTACGAAGCAATTGCGAAAGAAACAAATATGTTGCACAAGAAAATCCGTGCAAAAGATTTGTGGCGCAAAATGCTGTCTATGTTGTTTGAAACTGGTCACCCTTGGATCACATTCAAAGACGTATGTAACCTACGTTCACCACAACAACACGTGGGTGTAGTTCACTCTTCTAACTTGTGTACAGAAATTACGCTGAATACAAGCAAAGACGAAATTGCAGTATGTAACTTAGGTTCGATTAACCTTGTACAACACGTTCAAGGTGGTGTGTTAGACCGTGAAAAACTTGCGCGCACAGTGAAAACTGCGGTTCGTATGTTAGACAACGTAATTGACATCAACTACTACGCTGTTCCTCAAGCGCGTAATTCGAACTTGAAACACCGTCCAGTTGGTATGGGCATCATGGGCTTCCAAGATGCACTTTACGAAATGAAATTGGCTTATGGTTCAGAAGCTGCGGTTGAGTTTGCTGACGAATCAATGGAAGTTATTTCTTACTACGCAATTGCAACATCTAGCGACTTAGCTGTTGAACGCGGTACTTACGAAACATTTAAAGGTTCATTGTGGGATCAAGGTATTTTACCAATTGACTCGCTTGACCTTGTTGCAAAAGCACGCCCTGAGCGCATGTTTGAAGTTGACCGTACAACACGTTTGGACTGGGATACTTTACGTACTAAAGTTCAAAAAGACGGTATGCGTAACTCAAACGTGATGGCAATTGCACCAACTGCAACCATTTCGAATATTTGTGGCGTATCTCAATCAATCGAACCAACATTCCAAAACTTATATGTGAAATCTAACCTTTCTGGTGAATTCACTGTAATCAACCCGTACCTAGTACGTGCGTTGAAAGACCGTGGTCTTTGGGATTCTGTGATGGTGAACGACCTGAAACACTTTGAAGGTTCTGTTCAAAAGATTTCTCGTATTCCTGAAGAGCTTAAAGCGATCTTCGCGACTGCGTTCGAAGTTGAGCCACGTTGGATTGTGGATGCTGCATCACGCCGTCAAAAATGGATCGATCAAGCACAGTCTCTTAACCTTTACATCGCTGGTGCAAATGGTAAGAAACTGGACATGACATACAAAATGGCGTGGTTACGTGGTCTTAAGACAACTTATTACCTACGTGCATTGGGTGCAACATCTGCTGAGAAATCTACAATTAACACAGGCGCATTAAACGCAGTTAAACCTGCAACTGTAGCAGCGCCAGTAGCCGCGGTTGCAGCTCCAGAAGCAAAACCAGAAGCTCCTGCAGAGGAAGACGGCTTTGCAAATGCAGCGCCAGTGCCGCAAGCATGTTCAATTGACAACCCTGATTGTGAGGCTTGTCAGTAAATAATCCTCCCCGACCCTCCTTTTTCAAAGGAGGGAGATTCCTTGAAGCAAATGGCGGGATGCAAGTCCCCCTTTGCAAAAGGGGGATTTAGGGGGATTCAAAATTTAAGCAATAAAAAAGCCCTCTAGCGTCCGTCAAAACTAACTAGAAGGCTTACAATCTCGAAGTGATACCAAAATGGTCACGAAGAGGCTGGCATATATCAATGCGGTGATAATTCTACCATTGAATTATTATTCGAGCCAGTACAAGTCATTTTGATTTGTAAAGGAACGAGCCATGGGACATATCAAAAGTGTACATGTTCGCTCATATATTCGACGTCGATTTAATCGATTCGAAAATGTATGTGCACACTATCGTAGTCAACCCAAGTAATTGAGATGACTAGAGAGGCTCTTTAGCCTCTCAACTTTAACTGTAAAGGGGGAACCATGATGCACATGACTCATAACTATCAAATAGGGCTAATTGCTTTGGTAGTTTCCTTTATTTTGACCTTTTACGTTCCAATTGCTTATTTCTGGTTCAAAGCCCATAAATCGCGTAATCAACATAAATAATACTGCGTGTTTATCTAGACTTAAAACTTATTTATTTCCTAGTCACCGCGTGAATTCGATCATACCAACACCGACTAGTTTTTCTTAAAGACCTCGATTCTATCGGGGATTTTCGACGTGGATTAAAAATATAAGTCAATGATTTTTATTGATTTTTTCAATAAAACATAAACAACAACTAATGCTATAAAAATCAAAAAATTATATGACAATTATAACTTCAATGGTTAATTTAGCATCCGACTCATCTATCAAATTTAGCCAATAAAAACTACAATACCTCCCAAATTTATTAAATAACTAAATCGCCTAACTTTACAAAATGTTTGTTTGTTTTTAAGACATTCATCCATGTTTTGTAAATAAGTGAAGCGTATAATTTGTGAGAATTGATATGTCTATCCTAAGTTGGGACGATTTCGAAGATGATGAACCGAAACAAGCTGCACCAGCACAGCAGCCTGCGCCCGTCGAACCGCAAAAAGCGGCTGATTCGCAAGTGGTATCTCATGCACAGCAACCACAGACGAATTTGGCAGTTGCACAACCCGCTGGAACCAATCCAGCCCGAGGAGCAACAGCACATTCAACCAATTCGTTGGAAAGAGCATCTGCTGCCCTAAGTAATTTAGATGTAGCACCAGGCTTAGAAGAGTTGGAAATGGGTGCGCAACGTGTTCAAGTTGACGACAAAGCGATGATTAACTGTCGTGCTGACTTGAACCAACTTGTACCGTTCAAATACGAATGGGCTTGGCAAAAATACCTAGACGGTTGTGCAAACCACTGGATGCCTCAAGAAGTTAACATGACTGCGGACATCGCGTTATGGAAGTCTGAAAATGGCTTAACTGAAGATGAGCGTACGATTGTAATGCGTTCACTTGGTTTCTTCTCGACTGCTGACTCATTGGTTGCAAACAACTTGGTATTAGCGATTTACCGTCACATTACCAACCCTGAATGCCGTCAGTACATTTTACGTCAATCGTTTGAAGAAGCGATTCACACTCATGCTTACCAATACTGTATCGAATCTTTGGGTATGGATGAAGGCGAAGTCTTCAACATGTACCGCGAAGTTCCATCTGTAGCACGTAAAGCTGCGTGGGGCTTAAAATATACTCAACAGTTAAGTGATCCTACTTTCCAAACAGGTACAGCTGAAACTGACCAAATCTTGCTTCGCAATTTGATCGCATTCTACTGTGTACTTGAAGGTATCTTCTTCTACTGTGGTTTCAGTCAAATTTTGTCTATGGGCCGTCGTAACAAGATGAACGGTGTTGCTGAGCAATTCCAATACATCTTACGTGATGAATCTATGCACTTGAACTTTGGTATCGACATGATTAACCAAATCAAGATTGAGAACCCGCACCTTTGGACTGCTGAATTCCAAGAAGAAGTTGTTCAAATGATTCTTGAAGGTACAATGCTTGAAATCGAATATGCGCGTGACACGATGCCACGTGGTGTATTGGGTATGAACGCTGGCATGATGGAAGAATATTTGAAATTCATCTGTAACCGTCGTTTAAGTCAGCTTGGTTTACCTGAGCAATTTGCTGGTGTGAATAACCCATTCCAGTGGATGTCAGAAATGATGGACTTGCGTAAAGAGAAGAACTTCTTTGAAACTCGCGTAACTGACTACCAAACTGGTGGTGCGTTAAGCTGGTAATCGAAAGATTCCGTCACGCGACACATATGTTGTCATTTGCGACACATAAGTTGGCAAAGAACGACACATAAGTTGTCATAAACAACCAAATGAAAAGGCTGCAATTCGCAGCCTTTTTACTATCAATAATAAATTATATGATTCAAAACCTAATAACGACCTTTAATCAGAGAAAAGGTCAAAAGGTGGGAATTTTTCAGAATGTCCTGTTAACAGTTGCTCTTGTCCCCATTGTTTTAATCGTTGCTCACTAATTATTCGTCCATCTTTAGAAAAGATCGGAGCGGAAAAGGCAAATTGTAAATGAAATCCTAACTTACCACTCAACCAATCAGCGGTTGCGTGAACCCCATCTTTTTCATTCATCCCCACTCTACCTCGGTCTTCCATGGCAAGCCGAAAATTACACAGTTGTCTCACCTCATGAAAGAATTGATTTTCACACTGAATATGAATCCTCTTTCTCCCATCATGTGCAAGTGGAAAGACATACACTTGCATCAATTTTATCAACTCAGCACAAAAACTAGATGAACAGAATGGAAGATATGTACACATAATTAAAAGCGTTTGATAAATCGATTGTCCTATTTCTAATGCTAGAGTCCGCTCATTTCTATTATCAGCGACTCGAAGAAAAATTATTTGTGCTGCCAAAGAATCTAAGTTTGCTAAGCGTATCAATCGAGAAATATTTTTTCTGGTTAAAGTTGGTACTAACTCGCGAGAGTTCTTAGATTTATTTGTTTTATATAGAACATTCTGAACATCCCATGATAATTGCCTAATACCCTCTTTAAGCATCCAATCTAATTTTTTCTTTCCTCTTATGACCTCCCATAAAACACTATTAATAATAGTAGAGCTACCAGGAACATGAAGCTCAGCAGCAGCAACCAAATGTGGCATTGGTGTCTGTATGCCTGAACGATAAACCACCCACTTATTGTGGTGATAAGGAACACCATAAATACTTTGGCCAAAAGCCTCTGGTTCAATAATTCTTTCGAGTTGACAAGGCTTAGTAGCCGACAAATTAAGCTTCAGA
Source organism: Acinetobacter sp. SwsAc6 (assembly GCF_013391565.1). Taxonomy (NCBI): domain Bacteria; kingdom Pseudomonadati; phylum Pseudomonadota; class Gammaproteobacteria; order Moraxellales; family Moraxellaceae; genus Acinetobacter; species Acinetobacter sp. SwsAc6. The sequence goes on along the minus strand of NZ_JACAXE010000019.1, from coordinate 5,491 downwards.
TACTCATACCACAGTGACACTCTTATGTCATCTATATGATCTCTTCTTGGTCGACCAGGCATTTTTTTGATTTTCGTCATCATCTACGAAAAATCCGAAAATAAAAACATTATCATTAAAAATCATATATATGAATAAAAAAATAAGATTAAAGTTTTACTATTTCGTAACTCATGGACTCTCTAATGAACAAAATATATGATGTTATTTAGACTAGACAGGACATGGCATGACAGGAATGCAACACATTACCCCAGTTAGTGTAGAAACCATTGAACGTGAGCTTTTTGAACGCCATGGGCCAATTATTGCAGACGATGCATTGAGGATTGCGCTAGGGTATCGTTCTACTGACGCTTTCAGACAAGCTCTATCAAGGAAAACTGTACCGATCCCAGTCTTTTCAGTTGAAAACCGTCGTGGGAAATACGCACTGGTAAAGGATGTCGCAGAGTGGTTAGTCAAACAACGTAATGCTGCTATTACACAACAAGAACCTAAAAAATAGAAATTTTATTAGAACTACTGATTACTCAGATTAAAAGCCAACAACATTAAGGAGAAATAAGCCATGACATAAAATTCTGCCCAAATAAAAAACGGACCCTTTCGGATCCGTTGGTTCTATATGGTTAGATATAGAGACTTGAGAATCCTAGTATCTTCCGTATAGAGCCATCAGTCAAGTTTTGCGTATTTTTTACGCAAGAATTAACTCATCCCTAAAAATTGGATGAATGGCTATACATACTGGAAATACTCTATGTACGCTTTTTCTTTTGATGATAAACACAATCCTCATCAATCTATTCTTGATCAAATTAATAACGCTTTTAAAGCAGAGTCGAATCTTGCCTCTACAATTCATGGTCAAAGGAAAATCTACCAGGGTTGCTATGGACGAAGAACTGCACTTTTCCCCAGCGCAAAATCTGGAGGCTCCATTCCTACCGAAAGTCGTCTTGAATTGGCATACGCTATTTGTCTTGAGAAAAACCCACAGGTTAAATGTTTTAGATCCCAAGCTCTCAAAATCGCTCTTGGACAAAAAGAATTCTGCTACCCAGATTTCTTAGTCAAAACAATCGATAACCAATATGAAGTTCATGAAATTAAACCTAATATCTCCAGTCTATCTGTAAACGATCTAGACAAATTTCTTTGGTTAGCAAACTTACTACATCCTCTAAACATTGCATTTCGACTGATTGACCAGAAAAGCTTGCCATCAAATAAAGACCTACAACAATTACAACATTGGTATCAACGAGGTCATACATGCTCTTGGACAAAATACGAACTCGAACTCGCAACAGAAGCGTTGAAGCCTCATAAATTCAGCCATTCCGAGCAAATAAATCAAGCCCTACAACAAGCAGACCTCGATCCCCGATTAGGTGACTACTTACTTTTTCATGAAGTAATCACATTAATCAGCCACAAAACTTATTATTCAGGTGAGGAGGTTTAAAATGGAAAAGCCATTACTCATCCCCCAACCAGGACTTCGATTTACTTTTGCTGATCATGAACATGTATTTGAAATCACATCATCTAATTATGGTGTAATCCGTTATGCAGCAATTGCAGGAGGAAAACCATGTTCTATTCCCACCAGTACATTTGAAACTCGATATAAAAATGGAGAGATTCAATGTATCTTCGCTCCAGAAAAACTATTCATCAATCCAGACAGTTGTTCAACCATTCGTCGCAAGGAACGCTATGTACTCACTGCACTAGCAAAACTGGCAGCCCCCACTTCTATTGAACCACTACGAGAACTCATTCAAGAGATTGCAGCAGAGATTAAAGATTCCTCTCCACCATCAGCAAGAACTGTTGCACGCTGGATATTGCAATATCGATTGAGTAGTAATAGCGCTCTCAGCCTAAGTGAACAAGGTAAAGGCAACAAAACACTAAGATATCCACCTGAAGTCTATCAAATCATCAATCAAGGAATTTCAGAAATATATCTACAACCAGAACATCGAACAAGCAAAGATGTGAGGGCATTCGTGTTAGGCAAGTTTATAGAACAAAATCTTTCTCTTGAATATTTACCCAGCAGTAGATCCATACAGCGTGCCATTGCAAGATTAGACCCATATATTGAAATGCGTGTTAAGAAAGGGAGTAGAGTCGCTCGTAAATATTTTCAAGCTGCAGGCATAAGTACTCCAAGCCCATTTGCTCTATATACCGTAGAAATAGACACCCATTATTTAGACATCATTGTCATTGATCCTGAAACTGGGCGAGCACTCGGGCGACCGTTCCTCGCTTGTGCCATTGATACATATTCACGTGCAATTGTCGGGACTTACATCAGTATGTTTCCGCCTAGTGCATTGACAACTTTAGCCCTAATCAAAGACATGATTACACGCCCTAATAAAGATCTACCAGGTGGCATCCCTGCTATTATCATTCCAGATAATGGAGTCGAATTTAAAAATAATTCACTAGCGCGCGTATGTGAACAACTCAAAATTACTATTACACCATCGCAAATTGGAACACCAAACAACAAACCTCATATCGAGCGTTTTTTTGGCACATTGACAAAGAGTATTCTGCAAAAGCTTCTTGGTACAACCTTTTCCAATCCTACGGCACGAGGAGAATATGACTCATCAGGCAAAGCAAACCTTACTTTAGACAAGGTTAAAGAATACGTCGATTCTTGGATAAACACGGTCTATCAGCAAACAGTACACAGCTCTACTGGACGAACACCCTTTCTTGCTTGGAATGATGCTATTGAACAGATTAAGCCCTCCTCATTAACTAAAACCGATGCTGATATTATTTGTAGAAGACCAGTTGACCGAAATATCAATCATGGACAAGTTATTATTGATGGGCTTAGCTACTTTTCACACGCACTCACTACATTGAAAGCTGACGGCATCAAAAAAGTCACTGTACTTGTTGATGATTTAGACCTGAGCAAAGTTTATATCATACACCCAGATAAAAAGGATCTGGTTATTCAAGCAGACTCTACCCAACCTGAATACACGTATAACCTATCTCGCAGTGTTCATCTGGAAGTTCAGAAGCGTAAAAAACAAATGTCTGAATCCGATAAACAAAGACTGGGTAAACACGCGGATCTTTATAATTTGTATCTGCTTATGAAAGATATACAAAATGATCTTGTCCGTAAAAAACCAAAACTGAAGCAACTCAAAATTGAGCTGCCTAAGCAGCTTACACGACTGGAGTCTGAGTTAACTTCTCATCCAAGTAATGAAGAACTCACAGCTATCCCCCAGCAACAGAATGCTCCACAACCAGCTGTAAGTTTTGGTTCACTTAAGGTGAAAAGACATGATAAGTAATCAATCTATCTATGAACACGTAAGTCAGCTTAACGAAATCGTAATTACTTCTGATGAGTTCATGCAGGCTTTTAATGGAATCCAACAATGTGCGGAGCGCAGTATCGCGTACAAAGAACCTATTGGAAGTATGCTTCTAGCAAAAGGTGGTCTTGGGAAAACAACACTATGTAATACGATTGTGAGCCAAATGCCACGATCCATCAAAATAGAAAAAGATCGCAAAAAAACGATTATTCCCGCATTCTATGTTGAGGTTCCTTCACCAGCTACAGTGAAGTCTTTAGCAATAACAATGTTACACAAGCTAGGGGATCCATCGCATCACACAGGCACAACCTCCTACCTCACAGATCGGTTAGGCTATTTACTGCAACAGTGTGAAACCAAGCTTGTTTTTCTTGATGAGTTTCATCATTTATTTGAACGTAAAGCAACATCTACCCGTTTAAATATTACAGTGGGCAATTGGCTTAAGACCTTAGTCAATGAAACAGGTATAAGCTTTTGTCTCGTTGGTTTACCTGAATTTGCAGAATTCATTCAAGTTGATAGTCAAATCGCGAGGCGATTTCCTTTTCATTATCAATTAAATCCTCTGACTTTAGGCACTCAAACCACGCCAGGAACACTTTACCCTTTTCTCAAAGAGGTCAGTCATAGGGCATCGGAAATTCAGATTTCATTTTCGCCAGATTTTGATAACTTCCTATTAAGAGTACAAATATATACAGCAACGAAAGGCTATCATGCCTATGTCATGAGCTTGATACGTGAAAGCATGGCAATTGCCTTGGCAGATAATAGAAATACCATAACTATTAATGACTTTAGTCAGGCTTGGAACCTAGGGATTACATCATTTATCAGTAAACAAATAACCAATCCTTTTGAAATGTCTTTATCAAATCTAGCTAGTACTCTAAAAAAGGAGTACTCATGACATTAGTTAGCAACCTTCTTATTCATCCCATTCCTTATGATGGCGAATCGGCAGAGAGCTTCTTAGCTAGAGTGGCTGAGCTTAATAGACATTCATCTATCGAGAGATTAATTAATAAAGAGCAGCGCCATTTCTTGGCAAAAAGCGCACCGAATTGTAGATTAGCAGATCTTCCGCGTTTTAAATATGTCTTACAACTACTTAATATTGACCCAAATCATCAAAGTCTTGCCTTTGCAAAAGCTGGCCCCACGAGCCGATCAGCGAGAAAATGGAGCAATATAGAACTACATGAAGATTTATTAAAATACTATCCTTATTCCTATTGCCCACAATGCTTAGAAGAACAGCCATTTTTTAAAAAAATTTGGCTTTTACAACCCTTATATGCATGTCCAATACACTCTATTTTCCTTGTCGATAAATGTTATCAATGTGGATCCTCAATATCGCTTAGCTCAGGAGTGACAAAGTGCCGTCATTGCCATGTGCTATTGCAAGATGCACCTAAGATTGAATGTAGTTCAATACGAGCAATCAGATGGTTTGTAGAAACTTTGAACCATGATTCGAACGATTTTTTTCAATATTTCACTGCCTTTTGGCTAGCAATACGAGGTTTTTTTGAGCTTGATAACGTTATAGATAATGAAACTACATTAGAACTGATATACGAATATTTTAATAATCATAATCAATCCATCATTAGATTAAGTACTTTGATTAATCAAAGAATTAATCTAGCTCATCCAAGAATCCAATTGCTCCCATTTTTGAAACATTCTAGATTTTTTAAAAATTATGCAGCTTTAGTCGAGGCAAAATGCCATACATATACCCCAAGTGATAAAAGTCATATCGTTGGGTTAAAAAAACGTGAGTTACAACTTGTTTTAGGAGTTACTCATAACACACTCGAAGATTGGATTGAGCAAGATTTTCTAAAACTAGGTGATATTAATCATTACTATGATGTTATCCCTAGCCAATCGATTGAAAAATTTTTAATATTAAACAGACATAAAAATTTATTACGGAAACCACGTACCAAGGAAATCCATCTTCATCCCAGAGGGTGTAAATAATTCTGTGTAAATACAGTTTTAAAAATACTTGGTTACACGCTCTTCAAACATGATACTAAAGCGGTTCATAGCAGATTTCCAATTTTGGATAGGCATTGTCCATTTTTTGCTTG
>NZ_JACAXE010000018.1:0-70880 GCF_013391565.1 Acinetobacter sp. SwsAc6 | reverse complement strand
GTAGAAATGTTCCGTAAACTTCTTGACGAAGGCCGTGCGGGCGAGAACTGTGGTGTTCTTCTACGTGGTACTAAACGTGAAGACGTTCAACGTGGTCAAGTACTTGCTAAACCAGGTGCGATCAAACCGCATACTAAATTCGACGCAGAAGTATACGTACTTTCTAAAGAAGAAGGTGGTCGTCATACTCCATTCCTTAACGGTTACCGTCCACAGTTCTACTTCCGTACTACGGACGTAACTGGTGCGATCTCGCTTAAAGAAGGCGTGGAAATGGTAATGCCTGGTGACAACGTTGAAATGTCAGTAGAGCTTATCCACCCAATCGCAATGGACCCAGGTCTACGTTTTGCGATCCGTGAAGGCGGTCGTACAGTTGGCGCTGGTGTAGTTTCTAAAGTAACTGCATAATACGCATAGATGTGATATACAAATCGAGGGTTTAGGCTCTCGATTTGTGCTAAAGGTCAGTAGTTCAATTGGTAGAGCGTCGGTCTCCAAAACCGAATGTTGGGGGTTCGAGTCCCTCCTGGCCTGCCAAATTTTTAAAAAAGAAGCTTGATGCTGGTGAAACTGGTCATATAATAAGTCGCGAATCCTACGACGAGTACAAAAATGTCGAATGATAAATCACGTGACGCGATAAGCGAAGCGGCAATTCCTCAAAGAAATAATCCTGTTGAAGTTGTGAAGTCTGGTTCTCCGATAGATGTGATTCTATGGGTTATCGCCTTGATTTTATTGGTTGGAGCAATGATGGTAAGTCAATATTTACCAGCATATTGGGCGCCAGCGAATGATGTTTGGGTGCGTGTTGGGGTAATTTTGGCTTGTATCGTTGTGGCTTTAGGTTTATTATACGCCACCCATCAAGGCAAAGGCTTTGTTCGCTTATTAAAAGATTCGCGAATTGAGTTACGTCGTGTGACTTGGCCGACAAAGCAAGAGACTGTGACCACATCTTGGCAAGTTCTTGCAGTTGTAGTGATAGCTTCTATTTTATTATGGTGCTTTGACTACATCTTAGGCTGGTTAATGAAGTTTATTATCGGGTAAGAGAGCTATGAAACGTTGGTACATTATTCATGCCTATTCAGGTTATGAAAAACAAGTGATGCGTTCACTTAATGATCGAATCCAGCGTAGCGCTGTTGCCGATAGCTTTGGTGAAGTTCTTGTCCCTACTGAAGAAGTAGTGGAAATGAAGGACGGTAAGAAACGCAAATCTGAGCGTAAATTCTTTCCTGGCTATGTATTAGTCGAAATGGAAATGAATGATGAAACTTGGCACATTGTTAAAGAATGTCCAAAAGTATTAGGTTTCATTGGTGGTACTGCTGAAAAGCCTGCCCCAATTACGCAAAGAGAAGCTGACGCTATTCTTGCGCGCGTGCACAACAAGGGTGAAGCACCTCGTCCTAAGACGATGTTTGAACCAGGTGAAGAGTTACTCGTTATTGATGGTCCATTCACAGACTTTAAAGGTGTGGTGGAAGAAGTTCTATACGAGAAATCACGCTTAACGCTAACGATTAATGTATTTAATCGACCAACACAAGTTGAGTTGGAATTTCGACAAGTCGAAAAAACAATTTAATCGGTTTTGGTTGAAACGGCTCGGTCTATTTAATATGGATCGGGCATTGTTGTTGTAACGGTATCGTTACTTGTAAATGATGGGGAGCCTTAATCGGCGCTAGTACCCAGAGGTAATTGAAATGGCTAAGAAGATTGACGGCTATATCAAGCTGCAAGTTCCAGCTGGTAAAGCAAATCCATCTCCACCGATTGGTCCTGCACTAGGTCAACGTGGTGTTAACATCATGGCATTCTGTAAAGAATTCAATGCTGCGACACAAAAAGTTGAAGCTGGTCTTCCAATTCCAGTAGTGATCACTGTGTACAACGACAAGTCGTTCACATTCATCATGAAAACTCCACCTGCTGCGATTCTTCTTAAGAAAGCTGCTGGTATCCAAAAGGGTTCAGGTGTACCTAACAAAACTAAAGTAGGTAAACTAACTCGCGCTCAACTAGAAGAAATTGCGACTACTAAAGAACCAGATCTTACTGGTGCTGATTTAGACGCTCGTGTACGTACCATTGCTGGTTCTGCGCGTTCTATGGGCTTGGAAGTGGAGCTATAAGACATGGCAAAGTTAACTAAACGTCAAAAAGCCATTGCTGCTGCTGTTGAAGCGCATAAAGTTTACACGCTAGAAGAAGCTGTTGCTGTATTGGCAGGTCTTCCTGCAGCTAAATTCAAAGAATCTTTGGATGTTGCTGTAAACCTAGGTGTTGATCCTCGTAAATCTGACCAAGTTGTTCGTGGCGCGACTACACTTCCTGCAGGTACTGGTAAAACTGTACGTGTAGCTGTGTTTGCTCAAGGCGCTGCTGCTGAAGCTGCTAAAGCTGAAGGCGCGGACGTAGTTGGTTTTGATGACCTTGCTGAAAGCATCCAAGCGGGTAACCTTGACTTCGACGTAGTAATTGCTGCTCCAGATGCAATGCGCGTTGTTGGTAAATTGGGTACAATCCTTGGTCCACGTGGCTTAATGCCAAACCCTAAAGTGGGTACTGTAACTCCTGACGTAGCGACTGCAGTTAAAAATGCAAAAGCTGGTCAAGCACGTTACCGCGTAGACAAAGCTGGTATTATCCACGCTGCGATCGGTCAAGTAGGTTTCACTGCTGAAGCTGTTCGTTCAAACGTTGAAGCGCTTATCGCTGACCTTAAGAAAGCAAAACCTGCTACTTCTAAAGGTGTTTACATCCAAAAGATCACTTTGAGCTCAACTATGGGTCCTGGTTTGATCGTTGATGTAGCAAACGTTTCTAAATAAGTTTCGACTTATTACAGAATTTTAAAGCCCTGAGTAAGTTTTAAAGCATTGCTTTAAAACTTACGCAAGAAACGCACTGTCGTATTTTGCAAACTTAGGCGAACTTTGAATTGATAAATGTAAATTTGTCAGCGTCAAAGACCTCGGGCGAGAGAAGTTTTATGCTTCTTTCTTAATCCTCCAGCCTGAGTAGACGCGGTGGTGTGATTTGTTCCTCCTCCGCGTGTAAATCCAAATTGGATTTACGAATTGGGAGTGCATCTGTATAGATGCATAAATCACCGTTAGGAGGTTTTACAATGGCTCTTCTTATCGAAGGCAAAAAACAGATCGTAGCTGAAGTAACTGAAGTTGCTTCTACTGCATTTGCTGCTGTTGTTGCTGACTACCAAGGTTTAACTGTTGAGCAATTAACTGCTCTACGTGTTGAAGCTCGTAAACTAGGTGTTGCTACTCGCGTAGTTCGTAACACTTTGGCTAAACGCGCTCTTCAAGATACTCAATTCAATATCTTGAACGACAACCTTGTTGGCCCAACAATCTTAGCTTTCTCAACTTCTGAAGACGACATGGGTGCTGCTGCTCGTTTGTTCGAAGAATTTGCTAAAACTAACAAAGCATTTGAACTTAAAGCTGCTGCATTTGATGGCAAAGTTTACGTTGGTGCTGAAGTTAGCGTTATCGCGAATCTTCCGAACCAAGAAAAAGCGCTTACTATGCTTGCAAACGTTCTTCAAGCTCCTATTTCGAAATTGGGTCGCCTTATTACTGCGCTCAAAGAGAAAAACGAGTCAGAAGCTGCATAAGCTTAAATCAATTTACACACCATTCAATACCCATTTGGAGTTACTCTCATGGCTTTAACAAACGAAGAAATCCTAAACGCAGTTGCTGAAAAAACTGTTCTTGAACTTGTTGAACTTATCTCTGCTTTCGAAGAGAAATTCAACGTTTCTGCTGCTGCTGTAGCTGTAGCTGCTGCTGGTCCTGCTGCTGCTGCTGCTGAAGAACAATCAGAATTCAACGTTGAGTTGACTTCTTTCGGTGCGAACAAAGTTGCTGTAATTAAAGCAGTTCGTGAAGCTACTGGCCTTGGCTTGAAAGAAGCTAAAGACATGGTTGAAGGCGCACCTGCAGTTCTTAAAGAAGGCGTTTCTAAAGAAGAAGGCGAAGAACTTAAGAAGAAACTTGAAGAAGCTGGTGCTACAGTTACACTTAAGTAATCTTAAGAGGAGTCGGTTTTTTTATAACCGGCTCCAGAAAATGGCTGGTGCCCCTTGGGTCATCAGCCTTTTTGCGTTACAATAATCGGCTCGATTTTTGTTTGCATGATATAAAATTCATACAAATTGAAAATAAACATAATGATCAAACGCTTACCAATATTTTTCAGTTCTAAAAAATATTGTTAAGCGTTTTAATACCACTATAAATTGCAGCATTTGTAAAAGTGGTGGCCATATCGGCCTGCGTAATTCTTTCTGAACCCGTTCTGCAGGCGGGTTCAGTTTACTTTCCGAGGACTCCAGATGGCATACTCATATACCGAAAAGAAACGGATCCGTAAGAATTTTGGTAAATTGCCCAAAGTGATGGATGTTCCGTACTTGCTCGCGATCCAAGTCGACTCGTACCGAACTTTCTTGCAAGACGGTAAAACTCCAAAAAACCGCGAAGATATCGGTCTCCAAGCCGCATTTCGTTCAGTTTTTCCTATTGAAAGTTATTCTGGCAATGCTGCTTTAGAATTCGTTGAGTATAGTCTTGGTAAACCAGAATTTGATGTGCGCGAATGTATTCTTCGTGGCTCAACTTTTGCGGCACCAATGCGTGTAAAAATTCGTTTGATCATCAAAGATCGTGAAACGAAATCAATCAAAGACGTACGTGAACAAGAAGTGTACATGGGTGAAATGCCACTCATGACCGACAACGGTACTTTTGTCATCAATGGTACTGAGCGTGTAATCGTATCTCAATTGCACCGTTCGCCAGGCGTGTTCTTTGACCACGATAAAGGCAAGACACACTCAAGCGGTAAAGTACTTTACTCAGCACGTATCATTCCTTACCGTGGGTCATGGTTGGATTTCGAATTTGATGCGAAAGACCTTGTTTATGTACGTATCGACCGTCGTCGTAAATTACTTGCGACTGTGGTTTTACGTGCGCTTGGTTATGGCAACGAACAAATTCTCGATATGTTCTACGAGAAAGTGCCTGTATACCTAGATATGGGTAGCTACCAAATCGATCTAGTGCCTGAACGCCTACGTGGTGAAATGGCGCAGTTTGATATTGCTGGTGCTGATGGCAAAGTAATTGTAGAACAAGGTAAACGTATTAACGCGCGCCACGTTCGTCAAATGGAAGCATCTGGCTTAGAAAAATTATCAGTGCCTGATGAATACCTATACGAGCGTATTATTGCTGAAGACGTTGTTTTACGTGACGGCGAAGTAATTGCTGCCAATACTGTATTGAGCCATGAAATCATGGTGAAATTGGCTGAAGGCGGTGTTAAACAGTTTAACGTATTGTTTACCAATGACATCGACCGCGGTTCATTCATTGCAGACACATTACGTGCAGATACAACAACTGGCCGTGAAGAAGCACTTGTAGAAATCTATAAAGTGATGCGTCCAGGCGAGCCACCAACAAAAGAAGCTGCAGAAAACTTGTTTAATAACTTGTTCTTCTCTTCTGAACGTTATGACTTGTCTCCTGTTGGTCGTATGAAGTTCAACCGTCGTTTAGGTCGTCCTTACGAAGTAGGTACAGACCAAAAATCACGTGCAGTTGAAGGTATTCTTTCGAATAGCGACATCACTGATGTATTAAAAACATTAGTTGAAATCCGTAACGGTAAAGGCGAAGTCGACGACATCGATCACTTGGGTAACCGTCGTGTTCGTTCTGTTGGTGAAATGACTGAAAACCAATTCCGTGTTGGTCTAGTTCGTGTTGAACGTGCTGTTAAAGAGCGTTTAAGCCAAGCTGAAACTGATAACTTGTCTCCGCAAGATTTAATCAATGCGAAGCCAGTGGCAGCTGCAATCAAAGAATTCTTTGGTTCAAGCCAATTGTCTCAATTCATGGATCAAAACAACCCGTTGTCTGAAATTACACACAAACGTCGTGTATCAGCATTGGGCCCAGGTGGTTTGACTCGTGAACGCGCAGGCTTCGAAGTGCGTGACGTACATCAAACTCACTACGGTCGTGTATGTCCAATTGAAACGCCTGAAGGTCCAAACATTGGTTTGATCAACTCGCTTTCTGTATATGCAAAATGTAACAACTTCGGTTTCTTGGAAACTCCATACCGTAAAGTTGTTGATGGTCGCGTAACAGATGACGTTGAATACTTATCTGCAATTGAAGAAGTAGGTACTGTCATTGCACAGGCCGATTCTCTAGTTGATGCAGATGGTAGCCTACTAGAAGAATTCGTATCTGTTCGTCACCAAGGTGACTTCGTACGTATGCCTCCAGAAAAAGTAACGCACATGGACGTATCTGCACAGCAGGTTGTATCTGTGGCAGCGTCACTTATTCCATTCCTTGAACACGATGACGCCAACCGTGCGTTGATGGGTTCAAACATGCAACGTCAGGCTGTTCCGACTTTGCGTGCCGATAAGCCACTTGTTGGTACCGGTATGGAAGCAAACGTAGCACATGACTCTGGTGTGTGTGTACTTGCTGGTCGTGGCGGTCGTATCGAATTTGTTGACGCATCACGTATCGTGATTCGTGTGAACGAAGAAGAGATGGTAGCGGGTGAGGCAGGTGTAGATATCTACAACTTGATCAAATACACACGTTCGAACCAAAACACATGTATTAACCAAAACGTTGTTGTACGTTTAGGTGACAAAGTTGCACGTGGCGACGTACTTGCTGATGGTCCATCTACAGATGGCGGTGAGCTTGCACTTGGTCAAAACATGCGTGTAGCGTTCATGACTTGGAACGGTTACAACTACGAAGACTCGATTCTTTTATCTGAGCGTGTACTTCAAGAAGATCGTTTAACTTCGATTCATATCCAAGAATTATCATGTGTAGCACGTGATACTAAACTTGGTGCTGAAGAAATCACTGCCGATATCCCGAACGTGGGTGAAGCTGCGCTTTCTAAACTTGATGAATCAGGTATCGTTTATATCGGTGCAGAAGTTACTGCTGGCGACATCCTTGTTGGTAAAGTAACGCCTAAAGGTGAAACGCAGTTAACACCAGAAGAAAAATTGCTTCGCGCAATCTTCGGTGAAAAAGCAGCTGACGTGAAAGATTCATCTTTACGTGTATCTTCAGGTGTTAAAGGTACAGTAATTGACGTTCAAGTGTTTACACGTGACGGTCTTGAAAAAGATGAACGTGCTCAAGCAATTGAAAAAGCACAGCTTGATGCATACCGTAAAGACTTGAAAGAAGAATTCAAAATCTTCGAAGAAGCAGCACGTGAACGTATTGTTCGCCTGTTGAAAGGTCAAGAATCTAATGGTGGCGGTACAACTAAACGTGGCGATAAATTAACAGAAGATTTATTGACTGGTTTAGAACTTCCAGACTTGTTGGAAATCCAGCCAGTTGACGAAGGTATTGCAGAACGTTTAACTCAAATTCAAGTGTTCTTAAAAGAGAAGGGCATTGAAATTGATGAGAAATTTGCTGAGAAAAAACGCAAACTTTCTACAGGTGATGAACTTACAACTGGCGTATTGAAAGTTGTTAAAGTTTACTTAGCTGTAAAACGTCGCATCCAACCGGGTGATAAAATGGCGGGTCGTCACGGTAACAAAGGTGTTGTATCTAACATCTTACCTGTAGAAGACATGCCTCACGATGCAAACGGTGTACCTGTTGATATCGTATTGAACCCGCTAGGCGTACCTTCACGTATGAACGTGGGTCAGATTCTAGAAACTCACTTGGGTATGGCTGCAAAAGGTCTTGGCGATCAAATCGACAAGATGATGCAAGAGCAACGTACTGTACTTGAGCTTCGTGCATTCTTAGACAAGATTTACAACAAAGTTGGTGGCGAACAAGAAGATCTTGATAGCTTAACTGATGAAGAAATCTTAGTACTTTCAGGTAACTTGCGTAAAGGTGTTCCTTTAGCGACTCCTGTATTTGATGGTGCTGAAGAAGGCCAAATCAAAGAATTGCTTGAACTTGCGAACATCTCACGTACTGGTCAAACAGTATTGTATGATGGCCGTACTGGTGAACGTTTCGACCGTCCTGTAACTGTAGGTTACATGTACATGCTGAAACTGAACCACTTGGTAGATGACAAGATGCATGCGCGTTCTACTGGTTCTTACTCTCTAGTAACGCAACAGCCATTGGGTGGTAAAGCTCAATTCGGTGGTCAGCGTTTCGGTGAGATGGAGGTCTGGGCACTAGAAGCTTACGGTGCAGCATACACGCTTCAAGAAATGCTAACTGTGAAGTCGGATGACGTTGAAGGTCGTACCCGTATCTACAAAAACATTGTAGATGGTAACCATTATATGGACCCAGGTATGCCTGAATCGTTCAACGTATTGACCAAAGAGATCCGTTCTTTAGGTATCAACATTGAACTGAAAAATGGTGACTAATTAGTTCCATTTAATCTCCCTTGCGAAGCAGTGCTTCTCACCTCTTTAATAAAGAGGGGCAAGGGGGATTTCTCAGTTAAAAAACAATATTTGTGACCCAGTCGTAGAGTGAAAATCTCCCCGACACACGGAGAAAAAAATTGAAAGACTTGCTCGATATCATGCGCAAAAAGACGGATTCAGACGGTCATGCTCCTGTAGAGTTTGATCGCATCCGTATTGGTCTTGCGTCACCAGAAATGATTAAGTCATGGTCTCACGGTGAAGTTAAAAAGCCAGAAACCATCAACTACCGTACGTTCAAACCAGAACGTGATGGTTTATTCTGTGCCAAAATCTTTGGTCCAGTAAAAGATTACGAATGCTTGTGTGGTAAATACAAGCGTATGAAATACAAAGGCGTCATTTGTGAAAAATGTGGCGTTGAAGTAACAACTGCGAAAGTTCGTCGTGAACGTATGGGTCACATTGAGCTTGCATCTCCAGTTGCGCATATTTGGTTCTTGAAATCACTTCCTAGCCGTATCGGTCTTCTTTTAGACATGACGCTACGTGATATCGAACGCGTATTGTATTTCGAATCTTACGTTGTAACAGATCCGGGTATGACTCCATTTGAGAAATACCAACTTCTTAACGATGAAGAATACTTCAATGCGTTAGAAGAACACGGTGACGAATTCACAGCGAAAATGGGTGCTGAAGCGGTTCAAGACTTGTTGAAAGACATCGATCTTGAAAACGAAATCTCACGCCTACGTGAAGAAATTCCAAATACAACTTCAGAAACTAAGCTTAAGAAAGCTTCTAAGCGTTTGAAGTTGATGGAAGCGTTCAAAGATTCGAACAACAAACCAGAATGGATGGTGTTGACTGTACTTCCAGTTCTTCCACCAGATCTTCGTCCGTTAGTACCACTTGAAGGTGGTCGTTTCGCGACTTCTGATTTGAACGATCTTTACCGTCGTGTGATCAACCGTAACAACCGTTTAAAACGTCTTCTTGACCTTGCAGCACCAGACATTATCGTACGTAACGAAAAACGTATGTTACAAGAGTCTGTGGATGCATTGTTAGATAACGGCCGTCGTGGTCGTGCGATTACTGGTTCGAACAAACGTCCTCTTAAATCTTTGGCAGATATGATCAAAGGTAAACAAGGTCGTTTCCGTCAAAACTTACTTGGTAAGCGTGTTGACTACTCTGGTCGTTCTGTAATTACCGTAGGTCCATCTTTACGTTTACACCAATGTGGTCTTCCGAAAAAAATGGCACTTGAATTATTCAAGCCATTCATTTTCGCTAAACTACAAGCATCTGGCCAAGCAACAACCATTAAAGCTGCGAAGAAAATGGTTGAGCGCGAAACTCCAGAAGTTTGGGACGTTCTTGCATCTGTAATTCGTCAACATCCAGTGATGTTGAACCGTGCGCCAACACTTCACCGTCTAGGTCTTCAAGCATTTGAACCTATTCTGATTGAAGGTAAAGCGATCCGTCTTCACCCGTTAGTTTGTGCGGCATTTAACGCCGACTTCGACGGTGACCAAATGGCGGTACACGTTCCATTAACACTTGAAGCTCAATTAGAAGCTCGTGCGTTAATGATGTCTACAAACAACATCTTGTCTCCAGCGAACGGTGAGCCAATCATCGTACCTTCTCAGGACGTTGTCTTGGGCTTGTATTACATCACGCGTGATGCAATCAATGCCAAAGGTGAAGGCATGGTGTTTGCGGATACTGACGAAGTAAACCGTGCACTTGCAACGGGTCAAGTTGATCTACATGCGCGTGTTAAAGCACGTGTGCATCAAACAGTAATTGATGAAAACGGTAACCGTGAGCATCAAACGATTGTTGTAGACACAACACCTGGTCGTTGTTTGCTTTGGGAAGTTGTACCTGAAGGTATGGATTTCCAACAAATCAACGTTGAGATGACGAAAAAGAACATCTCTAAGATTATTAACTCTTGCTACCGTAAATTAGGTTTGAAAGATACTGTTATCTTTGCTGACCAATTGATGTACTTGGGTTTCCGTCAAGCAACTCGTTCTGGCGTTTCGGTGGGTATGGAAGACATGCTTATTCCACCAAACAAAGAAGCGATTATTGCGAAATCAGAAGCTGAAGTTCGTGAAATCGAACAACAGTTTGAACAAGGTTTCGTAACTGCCGGCGAACGTTATAACAAAGTTGTCGATATTTGGGCGCGTACAAACGACCAAGTAGCGAAAGCGATGATGGACAACTTGTCTTACACAACTGTTAAAAACAAACAGGGTGAAGACGAGAAGCAAAAATCATTCAACTCGATCTATATGATGTCTGACTCAGGTGCCCGTGGTTCGGCAGCTCAGATTCGTCAGTTAGCGGGTATGCGTGGTTTGATGGCGAAACCAGATGGTTCGATCATTGAAACACCAATTAAAGCAAACTTCCGTGAAGGTTTGACCGTACTTCAGTACTTCATTTCAACACACGGTGCGCGTAAAGGTTTGGCCGATACAGCATTGAAGACTGCGAACTCTGGTTACTTAACTCGTCGTTTGGTAGACGTTGCACAAGACTTAGTCATTACTGAGCCTGATTGTGGTACGTTTGGCGGTCTAGTAATGACTCCATTCATTCAAGGTGGCGACGTTATCGAGAACTTAGGTACTCGAGTATTGGGTCGTGTACTTGCTGAAGATGCGAAGAAACCAGGTTCTGATGACGTGATTCTTCCACGTAATACGCTCATTGATGAAAAACTTGCAAACTACTTAGAAGAGCAAGGTGTCGATGAAGTTAAAGTACGTTCAGTTGTAAACTGTGAATCGACTTTCGGTGTGTGTGCGAAATGTTACGGTCGTGACTTGGCACGCGGTCACTTGGTAAACCCAGGTGAATCTGTGGGTGTAATGGCTGCTCAATCAATTGGTGAGCCAGGTACACAGTTAACAATGCGTACATTCCACGTGGGTGGTGCTGCAAGCCGAACTTCTGCTGCCAACAGCATCCAAGTACGTAACAAAGGTACAGTACGTTTCCACAATGTGAAAACAGTACAACACGCAAAAGGCCACTTGGTATCGACATCTCGTTCAGGTGAGATCGGTATTGCGGATGACATCGGTCGTGAACGCGAACGTTATAAAATCCCTTACGGTGCATCAATCATCATTAAAGATGGTGAGTCAGTTGAAGCAGGCGGTATCGTTGCAACTTGGGATCCGCATACACATCCACTTGTTACAGAATTCGCGGGTAAAGTACGTTTCAGCCAAATCGCTGATGGCGTAACTGTTACTTCGAAAACTGATGATGCAACAGGTATGACCACTATCGAAATCTTGCCAGTGACTTCACGTCCTGCGTCAGGTAAAGATATGCGTCCGGCAGTTGTATTGGATCAGGCAGATGGTTCTGAACAGTTCTACTTCTTGCCACAAAACACCATCCTAACTGTTCGCGATGGCGAAACAATTGGTGTGGGTGACGTTATTGGTCGTGTACCGCAAGAATCTTCACGTACTCGTGATATTACCGGTGGTTTGCCACGTGTAGCTGACTTGTTCGAAGCGCGTAAACCAAAAGAGCATGCAATTCTTGCTGAGATTTCAGGTGTTGTAAGCTTTGGTAAAGAAACTAAAGGTAAAAACCGTTTAGTAATTACTCCGGATGATGGTTCTGAGATCTACGAAGAGCTTATTCCGAAATGGCGTACCATTAACGTGTTCGAAGGCGAACATGTGAACCGTGGTGAAACGATTTCTGATGGTCCACAAAACCCGCATGACATTTTACGTCTGAAAGGCGAAGTGGCATTGACCAACTACATCGTGAACGAAGTTCAAGACGTATATCGTCTCCAAGGTGTAAAAATCAACGACAAGCATATTGAAGTTATCGTACGTCAAATGCTTCGTAAAGTTGATATCACTGACGGCGGTGATACAAGCTTCATTAAAGGCGAACAAGTGGATTACATCCGCGTGATGGGCGAGAACCAAGCTGTTCTTGCACAAAACAAATTCCCTGCGAAGTTTGAACGTCAATTAATGGGTATCACGAAAGCATCGCTTTCTACTGACTCGTTCATCTCTGCTGCATCGTTCCAGGAAACAACTCGTGTGTTAACTGAAGCTGCTGTAACAGGTAAAGAAGATGATTTACGTGGTCTGAAAGAAAACGTTGTTGTGGGTCGTCTGATCCCAGCGGGTACTGGTCTTGCTTACCATTTAGAACGTCGTCGTCAAGAAGCAGAAGCTGCAGAGCTTGAGCTTCACAATGACTTCTCTGATGTAGATCAAGCGTTAAGCCAAGCATTTAGTGATGAATTTAACGGTCTTTAATTAGTCCTTTAAATGAATAAAAAGCCACCTTCGGGTGGCTTTTTTATTGTGAAAAATAAAGCTTTATTCTGTCTATTAAATTACCTATATTAAAAATATAACGACGTAATTTATATCTTATTCATAACTTTAAAAGACTAGGGGGATACATATGAAAATTAGTAATTCATTGTTTTCTTTTGCATTGTTATCTATGTCAGCATCTGTAATGGCTGCACCCATGCCACATAGTATTCAAATCCAAGATAAAGCGATTGTGCCTGTATTAAAGACCGAAGTGATTCGCCGTGTGGCAGGTGAAGCACCTGTTCGTCAAGTGAGTGCGACGGTGTTAGAGATGACCAATCATGGTAAAGACATCGTTGCACGTGAAATTGAGTTGCAAGATGGTCAAGAGACCTTTTCAGAGCAACAATTATCAGTACCTGTTGTACAAAAAGGCAGTGTGATTATTCCAACTTCGAAAATCGAATTGAGCACTACGGTTAAGCAAGATGGTGAAATCATTTCTAAGAGTAAAAAAATTGACGCAGAAGGTATGGAGTTTAAAAAAGATGCTGCACCCGTGAAGCGCACTTTACAGCTCGATCAGCGTCAGGATCCTAAGAGTAGTGCCAAAATTTCACATGCAGTCCAAACCACAAATGGAACAGTCACGCGAGATATTACAGTACTAAGTGAAGGGGATGATGCTTTACCTTTGGAATGAACGGCTTATAGCATAGCTAACCCCAAAATGCTTTTGAGATATGGGCTTTTTTACAAATGACAGCAAATTCATGCTGAGACGTAACAATATAAATCGTATCTATCCATACAATAAACGTATCCTATCATTGAAATAAGTAGCGGGGACTTCAACATGAATATGAAAAAAACAGTAGCAGTACTTTCAATTGCAATCTTCTCAACTGCAATGTTAGCAGGTTGCGAAAGCATGAGTGCAAATGAACAGCGTATTGGTGCAGCTGCCTTAGGTGGTGCAATTGGTGGCGGTGTGGGTAACAACATCGGTGGTGGTACTGGCTCAGCAATTGGCGGTGGTGCAGGTGCAGCAGTTGGTAGTAAAGCACAAGGTGGCTCAAATCGTAATGCAACTTACAGTGGTGTAGGTGGTGCGATTGGCTCAGCTGTTGGTAAGAGCGTATTTGGTGGCAATGCTGGTGCGGCCATTGGTGGTGCGATTGGTGGCGGTGCAGGTGCTGCAATTGAACAAAATCGCTAATCGCGATTGCAAAAGCGCTTGAAGGTTCAAGCGCTTTTTTTTTTATTTTCGTGCGTGAGGTTGTTTGCGACGGATATAAAGCGTCTTCTGAACTTCAGCAATACGTAGCCCAGCTTCATCAAAAATATTGAGACTATAGTTACGTAGCACAGGTGCGTAGTTTTCAGCCAATGATTTAATATGCTCAATTTCTTGAAAGTCTAAACGAATATCGGCATACACCGTACCGCGTCCAGGAGAAAGAAACTGAATGGTGGCGGCTTTGTCCCACACAATGTATTTAGAACCCAGATGATGCATTAAAATCAGCATGTAAAAGGGGTCAACCATCGAATATAAGCTACCGCCAAAGTGTACACCGACAACATTTTGATTTTTACGGGTGAGTGGCATTTTGACCCGAATGTGATAATTGGGCAGATCAATTTTATCAATTTCAATTCCAGCGCCTTTATAGGGTGCATAGTGATTGAGTAAGAATTTCGAGACAATGGGTATTGTCATAATTTTTTTGAATAGGCTCATAACGGTCAATTTCTTTTTATACTGTTGTCATCATACTAAAACAGATTATAAAAACAGGCATTGATTACATTGCCAGAACATCAAGATAAAACGCCAGTAACAGGATAAGTATCATGGAAGCACGTACACAGTGGGTAAACACCTCAGATCAGCAACGTCTTTATGTAAAAACATGGGGCAATCCAGAAAAACCTGCTTTGGTTCTGGTACATGGCTACCCAGATAATCAAGAAGTGTGGGAGCTGGTGATTCAGCAATTGCAACAAGATTTTTATATTGTAACCTATGATGTCCGAGGTGCTGGTCAATCCAGTATTCCAAAACGCATTCGAGATTACCGCCTAGAACAGCTGTCACGAGATTTAGAGAGTGTTGTTAATGCGATACTTCCAGACCGTGCGTTCCATCTAGCTGCTCATGATTGGGGATCGATTCAGTCTTGGGAATCTGCAACTGAAGCGAAATTCCGTGGCCGTTTGCTGTCGTATAGCACGATTTCAGGCCCATGCTTAGATCATGCTGCACTGTTGCTACGAGAGCAGTTTAAAGAGAATAAAGTTAATTTACTTAAATTGCTGAGCAAGTCTTGGTATATCGGAGTGTTTCAATTGCCATTTGTAGCGCCGAGCGCTTGGCATTTTTTCAATCCTGAGCGTTGGGGCAAAATCGTCGACGAGTTGGAACGGAAAAAGCAACTTCCGTTGAATCATAATATTCAGCAAGATGGTAAATACGGCATCAGTTTGTACCGTGCCAATTTTATTCCACGTTTAAGCCAACCTAGACAGCGCTATGCAGTTTGCCCAGTACAAGCAATTGTTTTAAAGCATGATAATTTTGTTAGTCCAGACTATATAGATGCATTACCCCAATGGGTGGAGGATTTATCGGTTATTGAAGTTGAAGCGAACCATTGGGCAATACTCAGTCAGCCAGAAAAAATCGCGAGCTATATCAAAGCGTTTGTGAATAAGCATCATACAGCTTAGTCAACCTATGCAATAGCATTCTAAAGAATGACCGACTGAAATAGATAAGAGGGTACAGAATAGCAAACAAACTCTGATAAAATATGTTCTTTTTTCAGACTCCCTTTTACTTATGTTGGCTATTCTTACCGCAATTGC
The DNA here is from genome assembly GCF_013391565.1 of Acinetobacter sp. SwsAc6. Classification (NCBI taxonomy): domain Bacteria; kingdom Pseudomonadati; phylum Pseudomonadota; class Gammaproteobacteria; order Moraxellales; family Moraxellaceae; genus Acinetobacter; species Acinetobacter sp. SwsAc6. The sequence goes on along the minus strand of NZ_JACAXE010000018.1, from coordinate 55,199 downwards.
AGTCATGTTTGGACTGTCATTGGCTCGTGTGCCTGTGGTTTTTGCACTGATTATCGGTGCTGTCACAGGTGGCTTGATGGCTGGATTGGGCATCCATGGCACGATTGAAGCATTTAACAATGGCTTGGGTAATGGTGCGCAAATTGCATTGGCTTACGGTGTTTTGGGTGCTTTTGCCTTAGCATTGGCGCGTTCAGGCTTACCAGATCTTTTGGCTTATAATTTAATTACTAAGCTCAAGGGCAGTAGCAATGCCAAAGCACAAAACCGAGTTAAATATACGATTTTTGCAACAGTTGCGATTGCTGCTGTGTGCTCGCAAAACGTGATTCCAGTACATATCGCGTTTATTCCAGTTTTGATTCCACCACTACTTAGCGTATTTAACCATTTAAAATTAGATCGCCGTCTTATCGCCTGCGTGCTGACTTTTGGTTTGGTTGGTACCTATATGTTGGTACCTTTTGGCTTTGGTGCGATCTTCCTGAATGATATTTTAGGTCAAAACATCAATACCTTCGGTAAGCCATACGGTTTTCAAATCAACTTTGCAGATATTCCTTCTGCAATGGCTATTCCCGTTTTTGGTATGTTTGTAGGCTTATTGATTGCGATTTTCTTCAGTTACCGCAAACCGCGTGAATATGCAGATGTCAGTGTTAATCAAACCCATCATACGATTGCTGGCACTGTAGATAGCGATGATGATGGCAAACCACAAGTTGCGAAATTCACCATTTATATGGCAGGTGTAGCTGTCGTTGCGACCCTAGCAGCACAGTTGTATTCAGACTCAATGATTCTTGCAGGTTTGGTTGGTGTCGGTATTTTGAGTTTTGCTGGCATTTTCAAATGGAAAGAAGCGGACGATGTGATTATTACGGGCATGCGTATGATGGCATTGGTTGGCTTTATTATGATTTCTGCGCAAGGTTTTGCATCGGTTATTGAAGCGACGAATCAGGTACCCGCTTTGGTCGAAGCATCAGTACAGTGGATTGGTAATAGCCAAGGTTTGGCTGCGTTTTGGATGCTTCTGATAGGCTTGCTCATTACACTGGGCATTGGTTCATCGTTTTCGACAGTGCCAATTTTAGCCATTATTTATGTGCCACTATGCTTACAGTTTGGTTTTAGTCCAGCTGCAACAATTGCACTGATTGGTACTGCAGCAGCGTTAGGTGATGCAGGTTCTCCAGCATCAGATTCTACTCTAGGTCCTACTTCTGGTTTAAACATGGATGGTCAACATGATCACATGAGAGACAGTGTAGTTCCGACATTTATTCATTACAACATTCCATTAATGATCTTTGGTTGGATCGCGGCAATGGTACTTTAATTGCAAACCAAGTCACATAATTAATCAATATTGGAATATTAATCTTGATTAAAAGAGTTGGAAATATAATGTAAAAAGTTAATCAGTTTGGTTGGATTTTTAAAACCAACCAAGCTGATTGGTTTAAAATAAATATACATAATAAACAATATATTAGATAATAACTTTTCAAAATATTAAATAATGTGGTTGCATAATATTAATACTCATGTTTATTATTTATTTATTCATTCTAGAAGGTTGTTTAATATGTTAAAACAAGCTGCTCTTATTGCATTATTGGGGATGTCTGCTTCAGCAATGGCTGGTCAATGGCAGGTAAAAGTTGGTGCTTCATCTTTGGCGCCATCAAGCGATACGACACTAGCTACTGGTGTTCTTGTTGAAGCCGCTCAAGAATATGGTTTCACGCCTTCTGTTGAATATTTCTTTAAAGATAATATTTCTGCGGAACTGCTTTTAGCAACGCCGTTTAACCATGATGTAATGGTCAATGGTGTGAATTCTGCAAAGTTAAAACACTTACCACCAACAATCACTGCTAAATATCATTTTAAAAATAATACACGTTTCACTCCTTATGTTGGTGTAGGTGGTACAGCATTTATTGCTTGGGATGAAAAAGGCGTAGCTAAAGATGTTAAAGAAGACTTTGGCGTTGCTGGCCAAATTGGCTTTAACTATCAACCAGCTGATGCAAAGAACTGGGGCGTATATGCTGACGTTCGTTATGCTAAATTGAGTCCTGAAGTGACTTTAGATGATGCAACTGCTTTGGCTGTTGGTAAAACTAAATTCGATTTAGATATTGATCCGGTTGTGTATACACTGGGTTATAGCTACAAATTCTAAGAACTGAATTTGCATTGAAAGTCTCGTCATTAGACGGGGCTTTTTATTTGCCTATATGTTGATCATGTGTAATTTGAGCAGATTTGTCCTGTTTAATTTCAGCTAAGTTGTTACAGTATAAGAAAAATGTACAGATTTATTTGGGGATGAGCATGAAGCTTGTGGTGCTTTTAAGTTGTATCGGTTTTGCTTTAGTTGCAGTCAATACTCAAGCGGCCAGTTTTAATTGTGCCCGAGCAAATACCACAACAGAACATGCGATCTGTAAGCATGGGGGATTAAATGATGCTGATGTTAAAATGGCGACGACATACAGCATTGTGAAGCGTTTAGTGCCTATGGGTACACGTGGCTTGATTCAAGATGAGCAATTCAAATGGTTGGCCTTACGTGACCAATGTTTAGATAATGTCAGTTGCTTAACGGACGTGTATAAAATGCGCCAGCAAAAATTAGATTTATATTTAGAACGCGTTTATAAAAAAGGTCCATTTTAATGCTGAAAAAATCAGCAGTAGAGGATTGAAAAAAAGCAAACTTACTCCATTCATATACACAGTTAATAAAAAAATTGTTCATGAATATGAGGAGTAAGCAATGAGCGAGCAGAATACCCAAAAACACAGTTTCCAAGCAGAAGTGGCCCAACTACTGCATCTCGTAACCCATTCGTTATACTCAAATCCAGAAATTTTCCTGCGCGAATTAATTTCAAATGCTTCTGATGCATGCGATAAATTACGTTTTGAAGGTATTAACCATCCTGAATATTACGAAAATGATCCAGATTTGCATGTTCGCGTTAGCTTAGATAAAGACAATAAAACCATCACTATTTCAGATAATGGTATTGGTCTTAGCCAGCAAGAAGCCATTGATAATTTAGGGACGATTGCTAAATCTGGCACCAAAGATTTTATGTCTAAACTCACAGGTGATCAAAAGTCAGATGCTCAATTGATTGGTCAATTTGGTGTGGGTTTTTACTCAGGCTTTATTGTTGCAGAAAAAATTACGGTGGAATCACGCCGTGCAGGTGAAGAGGCAACCGACGGTGTACGCTGGATTAGCGGTGGTACGGGTGATTTTGAGGTTGAACAGATTAGTAAGGCTTCACGTGGAACAGACATTATTTTGCACTTGCGTGACGATGCGTTGGAGTATTTAGAGTCTTATAAAGTAAAGCAAATTATTAATAAATATTCTGATCATATTAGCCTACCAATTGAAATGCAAAAAGAAGTTTGGCAGGAAGAAGAATCAGCAGAAGGTGAAGCGCCAGCTGGCGGTCAATATGTAAAAACGGATGAGTGGGAAGCGATTAACTCAGCCAGTGCATTATGGACGCGCAATAAAAATGAAATTACAGATGAACAATATACAGAATTTTATAAAAATCTAAGCCACGACTACGAAGCACCATTGGCTTGGGCACATAATCGCGTAGAAGGAAATACAGAATATACGCAGTTACTGTATATCCCAAGCAAAGCGGCCAGTAATATTTTTACCCGTGAAGCAAAAGCTGGCATTAAGCTGTATGTGAAGCGTGTATTTATTTTGGATGAAGCAGATAGCCTGATTCCAAACTATTTGCGTTTTGTGCAAGGTGTGGTGGACAGTGCAGATTTGCCTTTAAATGTCAGCCGTGAGCTTTTACAAGAAAGCCGTGATGTGAAGACCATCCGTGAAGGCAATACACGACGTATTTTGACCGTCTTAGATGGTCTAGCGAAATCTGAAGATGTCCAAGATCAAGAGAAATTCAAAACCTTCTATGCTGAGTTTGGCTCAGTACTCAAAGAAGGTTTAGGTGAAGACTTTGGTAATCGTGAGCGAATTTTAAAATTATTACGTTTTGCGACATCTACAAATGATGATGTGAGCACTGCATTAACTGACTATAAAGCGCGTATGAAGGCTGGTCAAAAGGCGATTTACTATGTCACTGCAGATAGCTTAACTGCGGCAAAGAACTCACCCCAACTGGAATTGTTCAAGAAAAAAGACATTGAAGTGTTGTTGATGTCTGAGCGTGTTGATGAATGGGCGATGGAATTCGTGACAGAATTTGATGGTCTACCAATGCAAAATATTGCGAAGGGTGCAGTTGATCTAGGCGATTTACAAGATGCCGAAGAGAAAAAAGCTTTAGAACAGGCAGCTGAACAATTTAAGCCAGTGATTGAAAAACTATCTGGTTCATTAAAGGACAAAACCAAAGAAGTACGAGTGACAACACGGTTGGTTGATTCTCCGGCATGTTTAGTGACAGGTGATGGTGAGCTCTCACCGCAGTTGATTCGTATGTTGAAGCAAGCAGGTCAGGCAGTGCCAGAGAGTAAACCAATTTTAGAAATTAACCCTGAGCATCCGTTGGTGAAAAAGTTAGAGACATCAAATCAATTTGATGACTTGGCCAATGTGATTTTTGATCAGGCCGTGATTGCTGAAGGTGGTTTACCTGAAAACCCAGCGGAATACATTAAACGTATTAATAGTCTGTTATTGAAGTAATTAAGTATCACACTCAAAATATTTAGCCTCCTTTGGGAGGCTAAATATTTAGCATGATTCATTTAAAAAACTAGATTTAAAACAGCGCCTCTAAACGAACCAATGCCCCTAGAAAGTGGCTACGATCAGCACGATGATCATTCAGATAATTTAAATCACCTTGCACAAAAAACCATTCGCGTAATACAGGTTGGCGCCATGATACAAATGGGCCATAGCTATTTAGGCGTAAGTCACTGTCATTATAATAACCCCCGGTATAAAGCCCGTAGCTAAAGCTATTGCCTTTAAAAAACTGGTGTTGACGAAAACTAAAATTGTCCCAGCTTAAGTCGTCATCTTGTGCATCAGCATACGTGAGGTTGAATTGATTGGATAAAATAGGATGATGAGGCTTACTTTGGGTAAACTCTAAATTGGTACGCAGGTAGTTTTTACTATCAATACCATAACGGTAAATTTGCTCTGCACGAAAGCTAAAATCATTGTCTAATTGCCAATCTTTAGATGCCTTCAAGCGGGCATAAATATCACTTCCAGAACGTATCCCGATGTCAAAGTCGGTTGTAAAAGGGACGTGTTTAGAAAACTCTGACCAGCGTATGGCAATAGAGCCATTATCTTGACGGGTTTTTTTGTTGTCGATATTTTTATTATTTTGGCTGGCTGGGTTTTCATTGGTAATTGCCACATTATTTGCCAATTCATTGTCCAGACTATCATCACCAAAAACCACACTCACTTTTTGCTCTAGGGTGGGGAGCTTAATTTTCCCTCGAATTCGAGGACTTAGCTCATAACCATCATGTTTATTCCATGTGCTGTCTAAGATGACCCGTAGTGTTGCAGACGCTGGGTGGTTAGGGTTGGTATCGCCAAACCAATTATCAATTTTATGTGCTGTACGATCGGCCCATTCGCGAATGTTTTTTTGTTGTCGATCGGGCCATGTCGAATTTTCAGTTTCTGAAGTGGTGGGTACTGTACTCTCTTCAGATTGCTCAGGGAATACTGTTGGTGTTGCATCAATCAAGCGTGGTATTTGATATAACAATCCCTGTTCTGTGCTATCAGTCTCTGTCATTTCAGTGGGCGGATTTGCTGTATCGGCTGCAAAGCTGGACATACAGCTTAAACTCGCACTAAAAATAAATAGGCTATAAGCAAAAGGTTTTTTTATTGTTCGCATTCGACTTTATCCCTTGTACTTAATGATCATCTTTTTAGTGTGGTGAAAAAGCTGACTTAAAACAAGGCAATATACAAAAAGACAGCAATTATTCCAGCTCAGTTTGTTTGAGGGTTTGATACAGGGTCAAAACATCAATCGGTTGGGGCATCTCCAAAATAATATTGTGAATGCGTTGCCATGTGATGTCTTGTTGGCGATTGAGCAACAAGTAAGGGTAGGCAGATTCTGAATGATCAAAGGCCATTCGATTTTCGCCATGAATCACTCGGGTCTTATTCCGTTCTAAGAGCAATAAAATGGGGGTTTGACGTGTTGCAGCGGCTTCTTCAAATAGAATGAATTTTGGGGTATGCACCAAATGCGCTGGAATATAAGGATAGTAATGATCCATTGACCACAGTAAATGAGCGCGTTCCTGATAAGCACGAAATAGCAAATCGGCATCTGTAAAGTCCATGCCTAAGCTATTGAGGCTTAATTCTTTAATGGCTGCGATATGCAAATTAGCATGGCGACAATATTGATTTAATAGGCGCATGGCAGCGCTATGATTATGTGCACCAAATAGCAAAATATATTTAATAAATTTATTATCACTATCGATTTGTTCAGCCAAGGTTGCTGGCATGTTTTGCCATGTCTCAATGGCATTGGCATGCATGATCAGCGTGGCATGCTGATCAAGCTCAGGCATGCTTTCAATGTTTAAGTGTAATAAAACATCTTCAGTGGCTGTTTTGGGTGGTATGACCTGTACTGCTGCTTTGAGTTTAAATAAAGCGATTTGCTCTGGTGCGTTAAATTCCTGACTCGGTATAGTCTCCACCTCTGGCATCGGTGTGAGTTCTTCGATCAGTGCTGGTTTAAATTCGATGATAGGGTCGGGGATTAATGGCGTGTTCACACCAAATTCTGTTTGTGTAGGTACATCAGCATATAAGCTAATCTCTTCTGCTTCTGCTTCTGCTTCTGCTTCTGCTTCTGCTTCTGCTTCTGCTGTATTGGAGTCACTATTTACACTGATGGAATGATTGTCCGAGGGATCTGTCTCAGTGATAATGACTTCATCAAAACAATAAGGTGAAGTGTTTTCTGTAACAATCTCATGAGAAACAACACTATCCAATGGCAGTATTTGCTGCGCATGTAATAATGCTTCATCGGTCAATAGACCATGTTCGGTATGCTGGGTCTGCATTACTGCAAAACTCTGTTCTAGCGTTCCCCACGGGCTTTGCCATGGCTGCGTCAGCTGGGGGGTGTAAACAATCACTTTCCAGCTTGCATTGCTATGATGTAAAAGACCCCAGCCTAGCTGATGTTGTGAGCCAAATTGCTCTAATAGGGTATCTTCTTGTTCAAAATAGCCGACAAAACTCAGTGCATAAGCACTTTGTTGAGCAAACTCAATGGCAGAAACCTTAGGCTCTGAGCGGCGTTTAAATTCAGCTTGTTGCTTATGAAAAATAGGTTCATCACATAGCTTGAAAATTTGCTTAATTCTATTCTTTGATTTGGCAATTTCAAAAAAATTAAGGCTACGATTCTCTAAATGATTGAGTAAATCATGGAGTTCTTTAAGGAGCTGTGCTTTTTCTAATACATTCATACCTTCGATGCCCTTAAAAATATTTTTGTGTTTTTTCTAAATAAGCGCTCAGTACAATATTGGTGGCAAGTTCCACTAATTTATATTCTGACGAATTGGGTTCTGGGTATTTTTCTGCCATTTCCATTAAATGATCAATTTTAATAGCAAAGGGAGAAATTTTACCTTGTATCAATGCTTGTAGTTCTTGCATAACGCCGCCTGATGGACAAGACATTTATAAAAAAGAAGTTTTGATTATAGAGTGAGGTAAATGGAAACAGGAACAACAATCCGCATTTCTTTGCATGAATTTTTAAAAATATTGATCATTTTTTAATAAAAAAGTGAAATTTTAGTCATTTAGGGTAAAAAATTGTCATCATGATGCGAATGCTATGATGACAAATATGGTCATATTGAAATGTAGTTTTGCATGGAAAAAATACAAATAAAAATTTTGGATTGATGCTTACATAAAATAAAAGCAATTAAAAAACCAAGCTCCATAAAGGATGCTTGGTTTTTTAATGGAAAAATCTAGTTAAATAGATTAAGCCGCTTTTTGTGTCTCTGTTGTATCAGTAGCAGGTGCTTGAACTTCTGTTGCAGTTTCAGTTTGTACTGATTTTTTAACAGGGAAGTCAGGTACGTATACGATTTGAGCAGATACAGCAGAAGAAAGAGCTAAAACAGAAACAGCCAAAATAGATTGAAGTGCGTTCATCACAATATCCTAACAATCAAATACTCAACGATGTTGAGTAAGGAGAAAAGGTAAATCTTAAAAACATAAAAATAATAGCAAAAGTGGTATATTAAAAAATGATCGTTTCGGCAATACAAGATAAACGGCAATATAAATATACAATATAAAACATGGTGTTAGAGTTGTTGCTCTATAGTTTTTACTTCTGATTTTAGGAATAAACACAAGAACTAAAGGCTTAATTTATTGATGAAAAATACATCATTTACAGTTAAAAGCTTCATCTTATAGAGAGGGGGTTTTACTGAATTTGCTCATGCATGATGTAGCGAAACAACAGTTTCGTTGAATGTTTATATTGAGCTATTTTCAGTTGCAGAATAGGTGGGTGATTATTTGGTGCTGGTGTTAAATATGCTCATTGAAACAGGTTTAAGCTGGTGGTCTGCCATCACGCGGTCTCTTATCTAACCATTGGCGACAAATGCAGAATTTGAGGAGCTAAAAGCAAAAAAAATTCCCTACGGATAGAGAATTTTTTTTGAAATTTGAGTTCACATGAAAATGAACTTAGTTTTCAGGAGTTTCGCACTGGTCGTCATTGCATTGATTTGCATTTTTTGTTTCAGGTGGAGCAGTAGCTTTATCTAACACTTGTAAAAAGACTTCTTTCGGTTGTGCACCTGCTAAAGCAATTCTTTCATCAAATACAAAGAATGGTACACCCGTAACTTTGAGTTGCTCACGTGCAACCTCTTCATCAAATTTCACAAAGTCAGCAAATTCATCTGAATCGAGCAAATCATCAACTTCAACAGGGTTTAAGCCAATACGTGCAGCCACATCTTCAAGGGTTTCACGTTCGCCAATGGCTAGGCCTTGAGTCATATAGCTATAAAATAAAGCTTCTTTAGCTTCATTACCCAGCCCTTTGCTTTGTGCTAAATGAATCAGGCGATGGGCATTAAATGTATTGCCAGAATTGGCATTTTTCCAATTAAATTCAATGCCTTCTTCTTTAGCCATGCTGGCAATATTGCGTTGCATGTCTTCAACTTCAGCGACTGTGCGACCATATTTTTGTGCAAGGCGTTCTGAATTGGAAACTGTTTGGCGTGTTGGTGCTTCTGGGTCAAGTTGGAAGCTGTGCCAATGAATTTCTAAGTCGACACCTGCTTCTTCAGCCGCACTCTCTAAACGTTTTTTTCCAATATAGCAAAATGGACAAACCACATCTGACCAAATATCAACGCGCATAATTTTTCTCAACCAATCGTTTTTATAAATTATTGGGGCGAGCTTGAGAATTTAAAGCGCATTTGAGATGTAGCAAATAAAAAAATACATCGCATCTTTGGATGTTTTTAAAAATAAGAAATGTCCACTTAATTTATAGAGAAACTTAATTAAAAAATCAGAACAAAAAGAAAAAATATAACACTTGGTCTGAATATTCTAGATAAATGGTTAATTATTATGCTAAAAATTAAATCCTAATTAAAATGAAAAGAACCTCATCCGCTAGGGGTAATTTTTCTTTTTAGCTTTGCTAATTAATTTTTTTTTGTCATGTTGTGCCGTATTTTTAAGCACTGAATAGATAAAACTTAGCGCCCTTAATTATCAAGCTTTGGGCGCTAATTTGACGATATGAGGGAATCGCTATGATTAAACGATCTATTTTTATTGGTTTGGTTGTCGGTTTATCTTTTGAATCCATGGCGGCATATTCATTACCTACAATGATGTCATTGGATAATGATGCTTTAAGTATGGTGATTGGGCAGGGGGTGAGCAATATGTCGGCTGAAGATCCTTATGGTCTGAACTTAGATGTTATTCGCCATCAGATTCAGCAATTCTTTGCTCCAGCATCTGCTCAAACGGCTACAGAGGCCACGACCTTTGGTAAGTTGTTTCAGGTCAATGAAAAAGGGGAGCTTAGGTAATCAGCTTGCCAGTGAAATTAAATTCTATTGATACTTCTGTTTTTTTGAGTGCCAATGCCATAAAAAAAGCACCCTGAATAGGGTGCTTTTTTACATGCTAGAGATGCTTAAGCTGATTTAGCTTCTGTTGCATCTACCAACATACGGCCTTGCTCTTCAAAGTTAGAGTGCCAAGAAAGCGCTTCACGAAGAAGATGAGGTGTTTGACCGCCTTTTGCACATGCACGTGCAAAGTAATCATTCAATGCATCGCGGTACATTGGGTGTACACAGTTATCAATAATTGCACGAGCACGTTCACGAGGTGCTAAACCACGTAAGTCTGCTAGGCCTTGCTCGGTTACCAATACATCTACGTCATGACCTGTATGGTCTACGTGAGATGCCATTGGTACTACTGATGAAATGTCGCCACCTTTCGCAATTGATTTTGTTACGAAAATAGCAATGTGAGCATTACGCGCAAAGTCACCTGAACCACCAATACCGTTCATCATTTTGCTACCACATACGTGAGTTGAGTTTACGTTGCCGTAAATGTCGAACTCAAGCGCAGTGTTAATGCCGATGATGCCTAAACGACGTACAAGTTCAGGATGGTTGGAAATTTCTTGTGGACGAAGTACTAATTTGTCTTTGTACGCTTCAAGATTGTTAAATACTTTTTCGCCGTATTTTGCAGAAAGTGTAATTGATGAACCTGAAGCAAATTTCATTTTGCCAGCATCGATAAGTTCAAATGTACAGTCTTGAAGAACTTCAGAGTACATGATGAGGTCTTCGAAGTTTGAATCTTTAAGACCAGTCAATACTGCATTGGCAATTGAACCAATACCAGCTTGAAGCGGGCCTAAGTTTTTCGGTAGGCGTTCAGCAGCAACTTCTTTTTCAAAGAATGCGATGAGGTGATTGGCAATACCTTGAGTCTCATCATCTGGTGCAGTCACTGTTGATGGAGAATCATGTAATTCGTTGTTAAATACGATACCTACGATTTTTGAAGGATCAATATTAATTGCATGTGTACCAATACGCTCTTCAACATGAGTCAATGGAATTGCTTGACGTGTTGGGCGGTAAGTAGGGATGTAGATGTCGTGTAAACCTTCAAAAGCAGGGCTTAAGTTGGTGTTGATTTCGACAATTACTTTTTCAGCAAAAATCGCAAAGCTTGCAGAGTTACCTACAGACGTTGTTGGAATGATGCCACCGTCTTCAGTGATTGCAACAGCTTCAATAATAGCAACATCAGGCTTTTTTAATTGAAGGTTACGCATTTGTTCAACAGTTTCAGACAAGTGCTGATCGATGAACATCACTTCGCCTTTGTTGATTGCTTTACGTAAAGTGTTGTCTACTTGGAACGGTAAACGACGAGCAAGTACGCCTGCTTCTGTTAATTTTTTATCTAAGTCATTGCCTAGAGATGCACCCGTGATTAAAGTAATTTTTAACGGGTTCGCATGCGCTTGTTCAACCAAGGCCAAAGGCACTGCTTTTGCTTCACCAGCACGGGTAAAGCCACTCATACCTACAGTCATGCCATCTTTAATAAATTCAGCAGCTTTTGCCGCGCTGATGACTTTATCGTGAAGTGACGCTAAACGGATGCGATCTAAAGACATCTTTTACTCTCATTAAAATCTCAAAACTGATACGGATTGTACCGATCAAAAAAGCCATTTTGCATACCTGTTAGGCTAAGGTCTAATTTTTTGAAAAAATGCGGGTATAAGAATTATTTATGGTTTTTATCTTTATGATTTTTAAAACTAAAAAAATAGTTGTTTAAGTAGTATACAAAACTGTTTGTTGTATTTTTGAACGCTTGTTAAAAGCGTTCAGTAAAACTTTGTTTAATTTTTTCCAATGGACTGATGTTTAAAACTTCATCATTTTCTAGCTTTTTGAGCGGTAAGGAAATGATCGCTTCTAGTCCGCCTTCGGGCCGATTATGAATTGAAAGTTGTCCAGAGTGAATATCGACAATTCGTTTTACAATGGCCAAACCTAATCCACTACCTTGTATTGTGCGGGCATCATTACCGCGGACAAAGGGTTGCATGAGGTCTTCAATTTGATCATCTGGAATCCCTTCGCCATGATCAGCCACACTGATCAGGATATGGTCACCTTCATATCTGGTTGCAAGTTCAATTGGTTCTGCACCATAACGCTTGGAGTTGTTGATTAAATTACCAATGAGGCGTTTGAGTGAAAGGCTACGGGCTTGAATAACGGGAAGGTCTTGTGCATCGAAACGAATATCGAGTGGCTTAAACTGGATGACGAGCTCTTGTAGCAACATATTAATATCGGTGTCTTGAGGTTCTTCATCAGAACCATCACGCATATAAGAAATGAACTGATTTAAAATGGCATCCATATCTTCGACATCATAAATCAAGCCCTCTTTTAAAAAATCATCATCTGGCATCATTTCTGCACTGAGCCGAATGCGCGTGAGCGGTGTACGCAGGTCGTGTGAAATCCCTGCCAACATAATGCGACGGTCACGTTCTGTTTGGTCTAAGGTATAGATCATGTGGTTGAATGCTTGGTTCACTTCACGGATTTCTTGTGGTCCATGATTGGTTTCTAAATAGGGCGCACTCCCTGTTTTACTATAACTATTGGCTGCGTGTTGTAAGCGTGCAAGCGGACGGTTGAGCTGACGCACCAAGGTTAAAATAATAACTGCAGCAATAAGTGGAATACCGAGTAGCCAGCCTAAAATAAGTTCAGGGCTATAGTTGGCGTAGGTTTTGAGTGGCTCACGCACCCAATTGCCATTCATTTCTGGGGTTTGAATCCATATACGTGGGTCTGGTTTAAATTGAAAATAAACCGTGGCATTGTCAATGCGCATTTCCTTTGCCAATTTTTGTTCAATTTGATTGGTAAAGAATTCAGCGATGACTTTATCTTTAACGTTTGGAAATTCTTTTTTATCGGTAATGTATTCGATCCCGACTCGATTTTTTAGCCAATTATCCACATCAACTTCGGCATTGTTGTGAAAAATACGTAATTGTGGATTGTTGATAATTTCTAGCTCAACAGCCAAATAGCGTGCATGTTGTTGAATTTCTGGTAAATACAAAGTGCGCCAAAAGAACCACAGCGACATAAATAAACTGAAAAATACGATAAATAAGACTAAAACCGTGGTGCGCATAGCTGCAGACCGGGGTTTGATTTTATCTAGGAAGCGTTCCCAAGGTGTCCGTTTTTTTTCGGAGTAGGTAACGTAGTCGGTAAACTCCTGTGGGTCGATGGGTTCGAGTTTCACGCAGAAATCCTTTAAGCAAATTTTTTGAAATGCAGTTTTTGTTCTTTGTGATGGAATCTTACTGCTGGAACGTTCTTTGGAAGGAGTTCGTTATGTTACTTTTTAAAAAAGTAACCAAAATTTTTGCCATTCGCTGAACTCGCGCACTTTAGTTTTATAAATTCAATTTCAAGCGGCTCAAACAGCAGCGAATGGCATTTCCGGACATGAGAGCCAGTGATTTGACTCTTATGCCAATTTTTTATTCCGCGCCATCTGGAACGAAAACATAACCTACGCCCCAAACCGTTTGGATATAGCGTGCACGGGCTGGGTTTTCTTCCACTAAACGGCGCAGGCGCGATACCTGAACATCAATCGAGCGTTCCATTGCGCCCCATTCACGACCACGTGCTAAATTCATTAATTTGTCACGGGTCAGCGGTTCACGTGGATGCTGTACCAAAGCTTTTAATACAGCAAATTCGCCAGTGGTGAGCGTTACAACTTGTCCTTCACGGGTGAGGGTGCGTGTTGAAAGATCGAGTGACCATGGGCCAAATGAAACTACTTCCATTTGCTGGCTTGGTGCACCAGGTACTTCGCGTACTTGGCGACGTAATACAGCACGAATACGGGCTAAAAGCTCATTTGGATTAAATGGTTTTGGCAAATAGTCATCTGCACCAGCTTCTAATCCAGCAATACGATCTGAGTCACTACCACGTGCAGTCAGCATAATAATGGGCGTATCGATGCTAGATTGACGTAAACGACGGCAAATACTTAAACCATCTTCTACAGGTAGCATGAAGTCCAGCACAATGAGGGAGAACAGTTCGCGCTGAAGGAGTCGATCCATTTGAGTTGCGTCGTGTGCAGTTTTTACAACAAAGCCTTTATCTTCCAAAAAGCGCTGTAAAAGCGTACGTAAACGCACATCATCATCGACAACGAGGATGCGTTCAACGCGGTCAGTTTCGGTTTGTACGGCATCTGTTTTTTCAGCAGGTACAACTAAACTCATGATGTGCTCCTTTATTCTTTATTGTCATCGTAAACAAAAGTAGGTATGCCTTGAGTATACGATTCATTCATATCTATTTACTATGTTCTAAAGCAACAAATATTGCAGTTAAAATCAAGACATAGATACTAAATATATACAGGGATTGGCGAAAAGTATGTTGAGCCGATCTTTGTTAAAACAATGTTTATAGAGGACTTTAAGCACATTTTATGAATTTGCAGTGAATCGGTTGCAAAATCGCTGTGTAAATTATTAAAAACAATTGTGGATTTTATGCACTTGGTCTTTATAATCATGGCTTTTAGTACTTATCCTTGTGGAATCATACACGATGACTGACTTAGTTCAGCAGTTGGCAAAAGAACTTGCCGTACGTCCAAATCAAGTTGAAGCTGCCATCAAGCTTATCGACGAAGGTGCCAGTGTTCCATTTATTGCACGTTACCGTAAAGAAGTAACGCAGGGCTTAGACGATACGCAGTTACGCCAGCTCGATACGCGTCTCGCGTACTTGCGTGATTTATATGAGCGCCGTGAAAAAGTCATTGAATCACTGAAAGAACAAGACAAATTATCAGAAGACTTATTGGCACGCGTTATTGCAGCCGAAACCAAAAATGCATTAGAAGAAATTTATGCGCCGTACCGCCCTAAACGTACGAGTAAATCTTTTAAAGCCAAAGAAGCTGGTTTAGGTCCAATTGCAGAGAAAATTTTTACAGATGCAATTGATCCAGTAGAGGCGCTTAATGGATTTAGTCATGAAGATTATCCAGACACTGAAAGTCAATTAGATGCGATTCAGCATATTTTAATTGATGAGTGGGCACAAAATATTGCTTTAACCACTACGCTAAAAGATACATTTGCAAAAACTGCAGTATTGAAAAGCCTTGTGGCGAGTGATGAGAAAAAAGAAGTGGGCAAAAAGTTCCGCGACTATTTTGATTTTTCAGAGAATCTGAACAAAGTTCCATCACACCGCTTACTGGCAATGCTTCGTGGCCGTCAAGAAAATGTCTTGGGCTTAAAGGTAGATGGTGAAGATACAGCACCATTAGCACGCATCGAAACTGAATATGATTTAGAGACGATTCAGCCACAAAGCCGTCAGGACTATTTAAAGCAAACAGCAAAATTGTTTTGGTTAGGCAAGGTGCGTCCTGCCATCGAACATTCATTGTTGACTGAAAAGCGTTTAGCTGCTGAAGCTGAAGCAATGAACGTATTTGCTGAAAATCTACGTCACTTGTTGTTGTCTGCTCCTGCAGGTGCGCGTACAACACTGGGCGTGGACCCTGGCATCCGTACGGGCGTTAAATTGGCAGTAGTGAATGCATCTGGCGATGTACTTGCACATAGCACAATTTACCCATTTGCACCTAAAGACGATAAAGCAGGCTCAATTGCTGAACTTGCACGTTTATGCCGTGAGTTTAATGTTGATCTGATTGCGATTGGCAATGGTACAGCAAGCCGTGAAACAGAAGCGGTTGTAGCGGAAATGATGGCTGCCAACAGCGACCTGAAATTGACACGTGTATCTGTATCTGAAGCAGGCGCATCGGTATATTCAGCATCAGAATTGGCATCTGCTGAATTACCAGAATTAGACGTATCTATTCGTGGTGCGGTTTCAATCGCACGTCGTTTACAAGACCCGCTTGCTGAGCTAGTGAAAATTGATCCAAAATCTATTGGTGTAGGTCAATATCAACATGACGTGAACCAAACGGGTTTGGCAAAAACACTTGAAGCTGTGGTTGAAGACTGTGTGAACTCTGTTGGTGTAGATGTAAATACTGCCTCTGCTGCAATTTTGGGTTATATCGCTGGTTTGAATAAATCAATTGCACAGCAAATTGTAGATTTCCGTAAAGAAAACGGCCGTTTTGATAACCGTCAAAACTTGAAGAAAGTACCACGTTTAGGCGAGCGTACTTTTGAACAAGCAGCAGGTTTCTTACGTATTCAAGATGGTACAGAACCATTAGATGCGTCGGCAGTTCATCCAGAATCTTATGCATTGGTTGCTAAAATTGTAGGTGCGAAAGCAACGACAGTAAAAGATATCATTGGCAATACTGAAATTATTCGCCAAGTGAATGCTGAAGAATTTGCAGATGACACATTCGGTTTACCAACGATTAAAGATGTGTTGGCTGAATTGGAAAAACCAGGCCGTGACCCGCGTCCTGAGTTCCGTACAGCGCAATTCCGTGATGACATTACTGAAGTTGCTCAACTAACTGAAGGCTTACAGCTTGAAGGTGTGGTGACCAATGTAACGAACTTTGGTGCATTTGTTGATGTGGGCGTACATCAGGATGGTTTGGTACATATTTCTGAATTAGCCAATAGTTTCGTGTCAGATCCACATAAAGTGGTGAAACCAGGTCAAATTGTACAAGTACGTGTACTTAATGTGGATGTTGAACGTAACCGTGTGAATTTATCGATGCGTCCAGAAGGTTCAGAAGCGCCTGCGAAAGCACCGCGCCAACCACGCCGTGATAATGATCAGCCACGTGGTGAACGCAAGCCTCAAGGCAAACGTCCGCAGAATGCACGTCCACAAGGCGATCGCCCACAAGCGAAGAAACCACACACTCAAAAACCACAAGAGCAAAAAATTGGTGGTTTAGGCGCATTGTTATTACAAGCAGGTGTGAAAGGTTCTAAGTAATCTTTTCACCGCAATAAAAAAACCTCCCAGTTGGGAGGTTTTTTTATCGTAAAAATTAGCCATTGATGATGGGCACAATCCAACCACATACAATCAGCATGATGCCTAAATGTCCGAGTTTTCGGGTGATGCTCACCAGCTTAGTCGGTGGTTGTTCCAGCTGCTTCGCATATTCTTCCATGCTGATCCCTTTCTTGGATTTGCTGGTATATAAGAACACGGCCAAATCAATACAAATTAAAATGGTCCCAATATCTGAAACGAGTTCCATTAAATCAAAGTCTTGTGTATATAGCGACAACGCAACGCCGTACACAAGATAAATGCCAAAGGCTAAACACAGATATTGCAGGGCCCATAAAAACTTCTGCATAATTTTCAACATATCAATAGATCAGGGGGATTATACAAATAATTTGTAGAATGCCCAAAACTACAGGTCTTGTAAGACATCGGCGAAACTTTGGCTCTCAATTAGGGCTAAAAACTCATCGCCTAAACGCTGACTTTCAGCTACAGATTGTTTCCACATTTTAATCCGCTGCTCGGGGTCTAAACCTTTTAAAACAAAGTCTTTACGATCGGGCAGGCGACCCAAGGGCAATGAATCTAGATAGCTTTGTGAAGGCGAAATCAACAGCGTGCGTGCCTGATTGACGGGATTGGCTTGGCGTGATTTAAACATTTTATCAAACCAGCCAGGAATAATACTGTCACTGAAATGAGGGTAGAGCACAATACCTTGGCTTTCAAATGCCAAGTCAAGATGATAGTCAATCAGGCCACCATCTCGATAGACACCTAATGGCGCATCTTGAATATTTTTAACTGCAGGTGTGACTCCGGGAATAGAACCAGAAGCCATGAGCCAATCCGCCACATTATGTGCATTGAAGTTGAGATAATGGGTTTTAAAGGCGTCATCTGGCATTTTAAATTGAGGAAACTGAGAAGGCTGACAAATCACACGTTGCATAAATTTGCTTAAATGATCGCGTGAAATAGCATTTGCACCCACAATACCGGCCAAGCTACCATACAGTGCAAGACGCTGATCACTTTGAAATAAATGAGAGGCTTTGGCTGCAATAATGGTGAGATGATAGTCGGGATGCTGAACCAGTTTTTCAGTTTGCTGACCAATGATGCCATGAAGCATATCTCTAGAAATTTTTTCAATTTCTGCAATGCGCATTTTTTTATGAAAAGGCAAATGAATATAAAGTTCGGCCAATTGTTCAGGCCCAGCAATTTCACCCTGAGCCAAAATTCCAGCAAAGCGCCATGCCCCTACTGATGAACCAATTAAAAAGCGACGCTGTTTGGCACGTGGTAGAAAATCACCAAAAATGGCTTGGTCGAGACCCATTAAGCCAATGCCTTTCGGTCCCCCTGCAGCCCCAGGAATCATATCGATTTGGGCCGCATTTAATCCGTCTTTTTCAATTAACTGACGTGCAATACGCCCAGCCCGAAGCGAAAGTGCGGGCGCAGACTTTTTTAATATTTGGATCATAAATAGGCTATGAATATGAAAAATGGCAGTTCGAGCATAACAAAACAGCCAGTAAATTGCTTGTGTTGATCAAGGGTGTCTTTAACTTAAAATAAAAAATCGCAAGGGATTAAGTTGCGATTTTTTATGGTAAGTAAACTGTTTAAGTGTTTAGAACATGCGAGCTTGTAGGCCTATAGAGGCAAGGCCATAGCGTTTTTCTAAGCGAGAAGCGGTTACCCCGTTGTAAACGAAAGGGATATAACCGACAAAGTTGTTTTGGTAGATTTCACCTTGAACAAAGCCGGTGATTGTTGGTGAAAAATCGTAGCTAAATTTCATGCCAAGCGTGTGGTTGTCTTTGATTGCGCTATTACCAAACTGATTGACGCGATCGTCGATATTCTTACGCCATAAGCGTTGATAGTGATATGCAATTTGGCTTTCAAATTGTTGATAACGCCAATTCCACGATGCGCCTAAATTAGTGAAATAGCTGTCGTAATTTAAGTCTTTATCGATCTCAAGGCCAAACTCATTAGCATTGCCGCTAATTGCCAAATCAGTCAGAGTAATTGAACCACTTTTACACGGCTGTGCTAAGTTGCCTGTATATTGATTACTACTATTAATGTTTACATTCATCAAGCAACCTTGTTGCATGGCTTGAATTTGGAGCTGACTCACTTCTACTTTACTGTAACCCACACTAACGAAAGCATTTAGCTGATTCATTGGATCAAGTTTGCGTGAGAAAATACCATCGAGTTGCAGTTGAAGATCTTGTGGGTCTTCAACTTTTACATTTTGAAATGTACGTTGATTAACTTTTGTTGGGGTGGATTTGGTTAAGGTGTTTGCAGTATTTCCCCAAAGACTTGCACGGAAGGTGAGTGCATCATTCTTATTTAAATTTAATGCTGGGGTATAGCGCGCTGCAATTAAACCACTGTCAATTTTATTGGTGTCTTGGCTGTAGTCAATTTCTCGATGCCAATAGGTACCTTCAACTGACCATTGTGGGTTAATCTGGTAGTTTGCCCCAAGATGAAAACCTTGGTAATCACCCGTAGATTTGTCCGTAATACCTTCGCTTTGTCGCATGTCTAGAAAATCGATGGTGTCATTGACAGCATCAATAGCAAAGGTCATTTGCAATGCTGCATTATGTTTTGCATTAAAGTCTTTTGCAGTTAAGAAAGGGTCATTGGGTGCTGCGATTAGTTGTGTGCTAATCACCAAGCAAGAGTAGGAAATAAGAAGTTTAAAATGCATAATTCTGGGTCACTCTAAAACGTAAGCAATGAAAAAAGCCAGTTCGAAAACTGGCTTTTTAGTTTTTGAATTAATTTAGTTTGAAATATGCAGTTATCGAAGGTGCGCTAAAGTTTTCGCCATTAAAGTTGGCTTGGCTTGTTGGCAGATTTAAATCAGCATCTATTACATAAGAGATTGGTAGGACGTATGCTGTTGCGTTAATTGCATCACCTGTAGCCAATTCTGAATAATACTGATTGTAGTAGCCTTTCAATGTAGCATTGCTGTCAATTAGAGCTTGTAGTGAAATAGCACCATTGCTTGAGCTTACTTTAATATCTTGATCAATCGTGAAAGTTGCATTTTTCAAGCTATTAATGGTCGACGAAATTGTGATTTTCGCACCAGCTGGAATGATGGCTTTTTCTAGGTTGCCCGTATTATCAAAAGTTGCTTGAATACTATTTACGGTGACATTTAAATCTTTTTGAGCAGTACCACGAATTCCATGTAATGCAAAAGCAAGCTTAATCGTGTCTTTTAATGATGTTGTTGCATTTTTCATTTTAAATGAAACATTTAAGTTGCTTGTTAATTGACTTAGGCCAATTGCTAATGGTGCTGTTGCTGAACCTTTAATCTGAGTTAAATCGTAGTTTGCAAGTTTGAAGTCACTATAAACTGGAGTAAGTAACTCTGCTTGCAGTTGATCTTGAATGCCACCTTCATTATTTTGTAGTTTTTGTTGTAAGGCTTCAGCGGTTAAATTGCCACCTGTGGTAACAACCGTATTTAATGCATCTGCAACAGTGCTTACACTATGGCTTATTTGATCTAAAACGCTGTTATCAATCACAATAGTATTGTCATTGATGGCTGTTGTTGCATCTGCTTTAACAGTAGTTAATAGGTTCTGCAGTACTGTGGTATCTAATTTGGTTGTTCCGTCAGTAAATAGTTTTCCAGCTGATAATTGTTTTACCAATGCACCAAATGCAAGTTCAGTTGCTTTGCTTGCATCTAGAGCCACAGAACCATCTGATTTACTAATGCTTTGTAAGCTATCTTCAATTTGGTTAGCAAGTTGCTGAATAACGAAAATCGTTGCCATGTCTTTAGCACTTGCATCTTTAACAGGATCAAAGCCTGCAAGGTTAAAATTAGATGCTTTAAGCTTAGCAAGTGTTTCAGCAGAAAGGCCTAAATTAGTTAACAATGATTCAATGCCTGCTGAGCCAGCATACACTTGTAAGGTGGTTAATGGGCTTACAACAACTGCTGCGCTATTGAAGTTTTGCAGATCAGTTTTTTGAATTTTTAGTGTACCAGTGAAGCTTAATCCAGTGGCAATATCAGTACCGCCAGTCACAGTCATGGCTGAACTTTGGCATTTTTCAGTGGTTTTAAATGTAAATTCACCTTTATCTCCTGTTTTTTCAACAAGAGGGAGGCCATTGCTATCCAGACAGTCAGTTAAAGTGACTGTTGCATTTTTTAAATAGAAATCGACAGCTTGACCAGAAACTGTTTTAGATGCGAAAGGAGGTGTTGTGCTACCTTCATCACTTCCACCCCCACCGCCACATGCAGTTAATAGTGAAGTTAAAGCAATTGATAAGACAGACAGTTTTAATGTTTTATGCTTCATTATTTTGAATCTCGAAGTGAAGGGTTACGTGATGTAACTTATATCAAATAAAAAAACAAAAAATATACAAAAAGTAATAATCATGAGAAAGATAAAATAATATTGAGTTATGATTAATATGTTTTTTTATGGATAAATATCTAAATATTTTGTTTTAAATATTAACAGGTATTATTTTGATTGGATTTCGTATTTTAAAATTAAGATAAAAATACCGTGAAAATAGATATAAAAAATATTTAAATTACAAATACATATATTTATAAGGCTTTAATTGAATTCTGCGATGTATGTCACAAAAAACCAGTATGTTCAGCACATGATTTGCTGAACATACTGGTTTTAAATTATTTAAAAATTCGCCAAAGAGATAATAAGCTTGCCAGTGCAATAAGAAGAACAGAGATATACCACGGAGAAATAACGGCAATCGCTAAGAAGATGGCAATGAAGCTACCGAAGATCCAACTACGCTTTTGTTGCTGTTCGAGCTGTAAACGTATGGTTTGAATCTCATGTAATTGTTTGGCATTCCAAGCGGATTGGTTTTTGAGACCATTTAAGCTATCAATGAGTAAGGTAGGTAAATCTTGTGCCCCTAGAAGTAAGTCGGGAATTTTTTGTCCTAACTCTTTCAAGTTTTTTTGTGGATTCATTTGGGTTTTAATCCAATCCGTTAGAATTGGTTTTGCAAGGCTCCAAATATCCAGTTCTGGATATAAATCTGTGCCTAAACCTTCCACATGGACTAAGGTTTTAAGCAACAGCATTAATTGAGGTGGAATTTCCAAATGGAAGCGACGAGCCACATCCATCACTTCAATCAAGATGCCCGCAAAATCCAGTTCATGCATTGGTTTAGAGACCATTGGGCCAACCGTCCGACGCATTTCTCGTGCTAAAGCATCTTGGTCTGTGCCTGGTGGAATCCAGCCTGCTTGATGTACCACTTGAATCAGTTGCATAAAGTCACTATTCATGACGGCCAGTAGCATGCGTGCTACGGTCATTTGGTCATGTTTAGATAACTCACCCATAATGGCGCAGTCCAGCGCAATAAAACGTGGATTTGCAGGATTAATCGTTTCCACAAAGACATTGCCTGGATGCATGTCTGCATGGAAAAAATTATCCCGAAAGACTTGGGTAAAGAAAATGGTCAGACCTTTTTCTGCCAAATCTTTACGGTCCATGCCCAGACGTTCAAAGGTTGCAATATCTGAAATTGGTACACCTGTGATACGCTCTTCCACCATGACGTCTTTGCTGTCCATATAGACTTCAGGCACATACATCATGCTTGAGCCTGTAAAGTAATGGCGCATACGACGGGTGTTGTCAGCCTCTAAAGTGAGGTCTAATTCTTTTAAAATAATTTGTCTATAGTCTTGAATAATTTCAGACAAGTGCAGTGCACGGGCAGCTTCTAAGCGTTTTTCTAAAAAATGACCGAGCCATTCTAAAATTTCAAAGTCTTGTAAAATTTGATTGCGAATATCTGGGCGTGTGACTTTGACCACGACTTCACGACCATCATGTAGTGCAGCTGTATGCACTTGGGCAATGGATGCTGCAGCCAAAGGTTGTTCATCAAAACGTGCAAATAAGGTATTTACATCAGCTTTAAGTGATTGCTGAATACGCATTTTCGCAACATTGTTGTCAAAGGGTTTGACACGGTCTTGCAGTAAAACCAGTTGTTGCAATACTTCGGGTGGAATGAGATCACGACGGGTAGAGAGCAGCTGGCCAAGCTTAATGGCCAAAGGACCCATTTCCTCTAAAGCCATTTTGAGCTTCAGCGGATTTTTGCGTTCGCGACTCGACCACGCCGCAGGATGCATACGAATCAACCCTAACACATGGCGTGCTTTTTCAGGCAACTCTTCCGCAGGGAATAACGTGTCGAGTCTATAGTGCGCGGCAATGCGCCAAAGGTCGATTAAACGTCTCAAATGCGGAATCATATAAGTTTTACCTAGGGTTGAGTGGGGGTGTGTAATGCATCAATTTGATTTTGGAGTTGCTGAATCTTAGCTTCGGCACGATCCAAATTTTGATTTAAAATGCGTGTATCTTGGTTTAAATCATCCATTTGCCAACGTGGTGCAAGTGCATGGAGGTCTTCTTTGAGGAAGTCTTCAGCAAAAAATAGTTGGCTTTGGAAGGATTGTTTTAAGTGTTTTGGTGCCAATTGAATTTTAGCAATTTCATGTGCTAAGGCAGGACCAATCAATGGCGAAAGGTGGGCTGCTAAATCTGGCTCTGCTTGGCGAATGATGCGCTGAATTTCTTGTAAAAGACGATAATCACCTTGTACAGGAATCGTGCCTACATCTTCAGCAAGCAACAGTTTAAGCGCAGCAACTGCATTTTCAACATGCAAGGTTGCTGTTGCTTCGATCACAGTATTCTGTGGATCAAAAGGGCGCTGCTCAAAGATGGATGGCGCGTTGCTGTGTCCTGTTGCGGTGGCTTCGAGACGAACTTTTCCGTCATCAAAAAAAACATCGACAGAAAGTTTAGGTGAGTCCATCACGACGCGGAGCATTTTTCCTTGCAAGGCGTTGAACTGGATGCGCGTAATGGCATCCAGATCAATAACATGATGAATCAATCTTTCCACTACGCCGAGTGCGAGAATTGACCACATAATGGAACCTTAAAAAACCGAATTAAAGTTTAAAGCCACGATGTACTGCAACAATACCGCCTGTGAGGTTATGGTAATCACAGTTTTGGAAGCCTGCATTTTCCATCATACCTTTGAGAGTACGTTGGTCTGGATGCATACGAATTGATTCTGCTAAATATTTATAGCTTTCTGAGTCATTCGCAATGATTTTACCCATAATCGGAAGTGCCGTGAATGAGTAAAGATCGTAGAGCTTAGAGAAAGGTTCAAACACAGGTTTAGAAAACTCGAGCACTAATAAACGGCCACCTGGCTTTAACACACGGTACATTGCGGCTAAAGCGGCATCTTTATCAGTCACGTTGCGTAGACCAAATGAAATGGTGAGTAAATCAAAACTGTTGTCTGCAAAAGGCTCTAAAGTTTCCGCATTGGCCAAGACAAAATCAACGTTCGTGCAACCTGCATCAATTAAACGATCACGGCCAACGTTTAACATTGATTCGTTAATGTCTGAAAGAACGACATGACCTGTAGGGCCGACTTCACGACTGAAAACTTTGGCTAAGTCACCTGTACCACCCGCAATATCAAGCACGTGTTGACCACGGCGTACGCCAGACATGTTAATTGCAAAACGTTTCCAAAGGCGGTGAATACCAAAAGACATCAGGTCATTCATAATGTCGTACTTGGCAGCAACAGAATGGAAAACTTCAGCCACTTTTTGTGCCTTATCTTCACTGTTGACAGTTTGATAACCGAAGTGCGTTGTTGCGCCAACATTACCTGTATTGGCGCCACGAGGTAGATTGTATTTTGGAATGGTGCCTGTTACTGGTGTATCGGTAAGGCGTTGTTCTAGAGACTGTTGTTGGCCTTGTGGCGCACCTTGAGGCAGAGATTCGGTTAAGAATGGGCTGACTTTGTCTGTATTTTGTGCTGCAGTTTCAGGTTGAGCAGGCTTTTGATTTTCATTAGACATTAAGTCACTCCTAACTTCAAAATAGGGTTAATTCATCATTGCATGCATGATGACAGATTCTCGTGCGTTGTACAGCAATCATCAAGCAATTGTTATGAATAATATACAGAATTATCTTGATTTCATGCGATGCTTACTTTGACATTGCCCCAAAATTATTGAAAGGGGTTGGGGTCACCAGCATGCACTTTCGCAACGATTTGGCGTTCAGTTGCGGTAAATTCTTTCACAAATTTTTCTGCAGATTTTAAGGGCTTCATTGCCGAAAAACCATCTTGCATAAAGTCATACATGACTTCAAAACGATATTTAGTGGCCGCACCTTTACACATTTTAAATGCCGTGTAGACCACGAAGGAACGCATATATTTGTCTAGGCTTTTGCCAAGCTCATCGAGTAAGGCTAATTGTTTTAAGCGGTCATCACTTTGATTGAGCTTGAGATAAGCTTGACGCATCATTTCATCGGTCAAGGTTTCGTTTGGATGATAGTCTTGTAGTAGTTGCATGGCGACTTGTTCGTCCAGCTGTACGGCTAAAATAGCTAAAGCGACGCCTGATGTACCAGTTTTAATTGCGTTATCTGGAATGAGTTTTTCTGCTTTGTGTGCATATTTGGTCAAGCGTGCAATTTGCTCTGCAAGGGCATCAAAGTCTGGGCCACCATATAAACGATTTAAAAAATATTCGGCCATGAGTACATTTTGTTTTTCAGCAAATTGTTGTGCATGGGTGCGCTGCATACGTGTTTTTTGCCAAAGCTGTACATCGGCCAAGCGTTGTTGGATCTCAGGATTTTTATGATAGTTCAGTTGAATATAAAGTTCTAAAAGATCGTCTAAAACAGCCAGCTTGGACATTGTGTGTCTCAATTATTTTCAAGTTCACCACATAGTAGCTGCACTTGAGATGTGCTGCTATGACAAATTGCAGGAAAAATGTAGAGCGCGCAGCCAGTTGGTTGTAAAATGCTTCAAAACTGCTGGCTAAAAGCACTTTTGAGCGCTTCTATAAAATTAAAAACTAGGGCTATACTGGAAAAAATCATCATAAAGTATCGAATAGAAAATGACGACAAAACAAAACCAATTTCAGTTGATGGATGAAGAACAATTATCGTTGGCACTGATTGAAGCTCAATATGCCCTGAAAGACAGCCGTGCTAAAACCAATGCTAAAAGTCAGTTGATTCTCGTGAGTGGCATTGAGTTGGCGGGCAAAGGTGAGGCGGTTAAACAGCTCAGAGAATGGTTAGATCCAAGATTTTTACAGGTGAAAGCTGATCCACCGAGAACGTTTAATCATAAAGAAACCTTTTGGCAGTCTTATGCACGCTCAATTCCAGCTGAAGGACAAATGATGGTGATGTTTGGCAATTGGTATAGTGATTTGCTGACCACGGCCATGCATGTATCACAGCCGATGGATGACACCATGTTTGAT
Source organism: Acinetobacter sp. SwsAc6 (assembly GCF_013391565.1). NCBI lineage: Bacteria > Pseudomonadati > Pseudomonadota > Gammaproteobacteria > Moraxellales > Moraxellaceae > Acinetobacter > Acinetobacter sp. SwsAc6. The sequence continues at coordinate 28,600 of NZ_JACAXE010000018.1, read as the reverse complement.
GAATATGTCGAAAACATGCGCAATTTTGAACAAGACTTAAAAAATAATAATGTCGATGTGATTAAAGTCTGGTTTGATCTGTCTTGGAAATCTTTGCAAAAGCGTTTAGATACGATGGACCCGAGTGAAGTGCATTGGCATAAATTACACGGACTAGATTGGCGAAATAAAAAACAATATGACAATCTGCAAAAGCTACGCCAGAGGTTTACCCAAGATTGGTTTTTGATTGATTGTGAAGATGAAAAAGAACGTGATCAGCAATTTGCACAATATATTTTACGAGCGATACAACATTGCCCAGAACACTTAAAGCAGGGCAAAGGTCGCTGGAAACAAGCGACGATTCCAGAAGCTTTATTAAAGCCTGCAACAGATGTTATGGAGAAAGATGTATATAAACAAGAACTGAAACAGCTCAGCAAAAAGGTGTCGAAAGCACTGCGTTTTGATAGCCGAAATGTGGTGATTGCCTTTGAAGGTATGGATGCTGCAGGCAAGGGTGGCGCAATTAAACGAATTGTAAAAAAATTAGATCCACGTGAATACGAAATTTATACCATTGGCGCGCCTGAAAAATATGAATTGCGCCGACCTTATCAATGGCGCTTTTGGAGTAAAATTCAGCCGAGTGAAAAGATCACCATTTTTGACCGCACTTGGTATGGGCGTGTATTGGTAGAGCGGATTGAAGGCTTTGCGAGCCCGATCGAGTGGCAACGTGCTTATGATGAAATTAATCGTTTTGAGCGAGATCTGGTGAACAGCAATACCGTTGTGGTGAAGTGTTGGTTGGCGATCAGTAAAGATGAGCAAGCGGCACGCTTTAAAGCACGTGAAGAAACACCCCATAAACGCTTTAAAATTACACCAGAAGATTGGCGTAATCGGGAACATTGGGATGATTATTTAAATGCGGCTGCTGACATGTTTGAGCGCACGAATACGGAGTATGCGCCATGGCATGTGATTGCAACGGATGATAAAAATACGGCACGCTTAGACGTGCTACGTGCGATCTTAAAGCAATTGAAGGTTGAGTAAGTCTTGTGCTGTACCGCGATGAAATAGACTAAAAACAGTACTTAAATTGGAATGAAATAACATCTAACAATAAGGGCTAACCGAGAACTTAGCCCTTATTTTTTAGCACTGCGCTATGTGTGTAGCGCAAGTGCTCAATCAATTTCGACCTGCTCATTTATGCGATAGCATGTATTTGAAGAGCGGACGAATTAGATGGTTGTACTACCTTGCTGTGCAATTTGTTTTTGTTGAATGCTTTTGGCTAAGTTGTAGCAATCTTCTACATGGGCATCTGCCACTTTTTTCATCACTATATAACCCAAAGTGGCTGCAATGGCTTGGCCACCGAGCGGAATGAATTTAGTTACTTGTTTGGTAATGTATTTGGCCGCAACATTATTGAGTGATTTTTTCATTGCTGTGCGGGCAACGACTAAACCAGAGAACTCTACACCACGTTTGCGTAGTTCGTTCCAATGGACTTGTTTGGTTTTTGGGTCAAACACGCTAATTTGCTCTGGCGCGAGCGCAAAGCGTGCATTTACCTCTGGAATGAGGAGCGACAAAATACCGACATCAATCACGACATCTAAAAAAGGCACGGGAATGACGGCAACCCCAGCAGAGAGGTAAGCACGTTTTTTTACCAGCTCTAGGCATTCTTGGCGGATGGCCTCCAAATCTAAGCTTGGATCAATGGAGTCTGGAACATTGTCTATTTTCATGGTGAAGATCCTTCTGCGCTCATCAAAGGTATTGATCGCTAATGTACTTTAAGATACGCGTTTCAAATTGATTTTTATACTGAATATTGTTTTCAAATTCGCATAGACAGCCATAAAAGTATAGTAAATAATCTTTATCGTTTTGCAGCGTCCGTATTTTATTGAGTGGAGAGAACATGGCTATTCGCGTCATACAAAGTCAGCGTGTTGAAATCTTATTAGAAGCCATGATTCAAGCAGGCCATCAAGCTGAAACTTCGCCCTTGGCCGCACTCAAGACCCAACATTTTATTGTGCCTTCTATGGCAGTGCAAACGTGGCTCACGACAAAATTATCAGAACAACAAGGTATTAGCGCCAATACCATGTTTCATCAGCGGATCCGTGCCTTTCAATGGTTTGCTTATCAGGCAGTATTGGATGATAAAGAAAAAGTACGGAAAGCCAATATTCCACGCTTAATTATTAAATGGCGTACCTATCAAATTTTAAAACCCTTTATTCAGCAGGCAAACAATCCTTTGTCTGTAGATCACCCTTTACATAGCATTGTGCAACGTATGTATGACAGCGCGTCCAGACTGAGTGATAGCACGGAGCAACAGCTCAAAAAGCAAGGTATGTTGTATTGGGTTTCGGAGCAAGTCTCACGTTTATTTAGTAACTATATGGAATACCGTGGACATTGTTTAAAACAACATGCGCAGGGCGAGTCTTGTGACTGTGCACATAATTGGCTGAAAGATTGGGGCAACAATCAGCCACTGGATTTGGATAAGCAATTTTTTATGCCAAGGCCTTTGTTTCCTGGTTTGGACAGCAAAGAAGAGCAAGTACAACAGCAGCAAATTTCAAGCTTTGCTTTGGCACAAGCCGAACAACTTGAGCAATGGCAACGCTGGTTGTGGCATAGCGAATTTCATGCTGACTTTGAGTTAATGCAAAGTATTGATCAAAACTTTTGGCAAGTGATGGATGATCCTGCACAGCGTGTCAAAGCTTTACAAGCGTTGCCTAAACAGGTGGTGCTATTTACAGTACTGGATTTGCCTCCGAGCCAGCTGAGTTTTTTACGTCGTTTGGGGCAGTATATGGATGTGTTGATTTTGCACTTCAATCCATCGCAAGAGTACTGGGCAGACACCGTAGATGCCAACTGGAAAAAGCAATATGACGTAAAACTCAAACAACGCTTTCAAGAAAAAAATCCTGAAGCAACCACTGCACAAATTGACGCATTTTTTGAAAAATACACGCTGGAATATGGACAACAAAAAGATTCCAGACATCCACTGTTGACTCGTTTTGGCAAGCAAGCCCGAGATCACTTTTCATTGCTGGTCAATTTGGCTGCAGGTGAGCAAGATGAAGAGTGGCATGACCTTTTTCCAATGGATTATGAAGCGCATTTACTGGGGAAATTACAGTCTGATATTTTAAATTTGGCTGAGCCAGAACCTGAATCATTTGAATTGTTGGAACAAGATGATTCGATTCAACTGCATGTTTGCCATTCATCTTTGCGTCAGTTGGAAGTGCTCAAAGATCAATTGGTGCATTGGCTATCACAGAGCACGCCAGAACAGCCTCGTCAGCCCAATGATATTTTGGTGTTAAGTCCGCAGCTCAAAGAGCTTGAACCGCTTATTCGCAGTGTATTTGCACCGCCACCACGAGAGCAGAGCTTTGAAAATACTGCACAGCAGACGCGTAAAGACAGTGTGTATTTGCCTGTTAAAATTGCAGGTGTACCACAGTTGGATACACAAAATGCATGGCGTGCTGTACTTGGGCCAATTCAGTTAGGCCAAGGTCGCTTTAGCCTAGAAGATTTTGCAGATTGGCTGAATTTAGGTGCGGTGCAAACCCGTTATGCGCTGAGCACCGATCAAGCAGCACGTATGATTGAATTACTTAGTGATGCCAAATTTAAGCGAGGCCTAGACGAGGAACATTTAAAACGGAGTTTGGCTGCCAATGATCAGGACTATCGTTACAGTTTTAAATTTGCCTTAGACCGTTTGGTACTTGGCGTAGCAGTGCCTGAGCATGTCATGCTACAAGATACTTTAAGTTATGCCTATGTGCGTCCAGAAGATTTTGAGTTGATCAATATCTTGATCACGATGTATCAAGATTTTGCCGAACGTCGCCATTGGCTGGTAGAGCATGAGATGGGCATTCAACGTAATGTTGAAGAGTGGTTACATTTATTGTTACGTGATTTAGATCAGTACCAAAAACATGGCGTCACAGCCTTAAAAGCAGTGCGCGATACACTGCGTAAATATATTACTTTAATTACACTGTCGTACTATACCGAAGATGGAGAGCTGGGCCCGCAGGAGCAACTGCTACTCAAAGACATGCAATTGCCTTTGCCTTACTTATTACAAGAAATTCAAAATACTATTGATAGCCAAATGGATCAGGCTGTGCCGACTGGTCAAATTACTTTTAGCCAAATGGGGCAAATTCGTCCCTTGCCCTATAAGCTGATTGTGATGCTGAACTTAGACAGCGGGAAGTTCCCAAGCCGTCAGGTGCGTTTGCCTTTTGACTTAATGGATGTGCTGAAATCGCACTTGGGTGACCGTTCACGTTTAGATGATGAACAAGGCGCATTTTTAGATGCATTGTTGTTGGCCAAAGATAATTTATGGCTGTTTTATAATGGCTTTGATGTCAATGATGGTGAAATACGCGAGCCATCGAGTGTGGTGCAAGAATTTATTCGTCATTTGGCCGTGATCGTTCAGGGAGGGCGTGCAGAGAGCACTTTGCCTCTGCTGACTACTTTGGATAGTGGCATTGAAGTGCCAGATAATTTAAAAACTCTGTATCGCATTCACAGTCTACAACCGTTTGAACAGCAGAATTTTGTTCACACTCGCCAAGAGCGAAAGATTCGCTATCAAGACCACTGGTTTCATGTGGCACAGCAACTACAACAGGCTCAGGGTGCGCGTACTGCATGGGCCAGCAAAGCCCTTAAGCCGACGGAAGTCGCTGATTTACAGCTAGATAGTAGCCAGTGGATCAAGCAAGTCACTTTTCCTGCCGAGCTCTATTTAAAAACCTTAGGCATTGTAAACCCTAAACCTGAGGACAGTTTGGCTACGGATGAGCCTTTACTTTTAGATGGTTTAGAAAAATATGCTGTACGCAATAGCTTATTGCAGTCGACGCAAATTGCGAGCGAAGACTTACTGTTAGATCAATTGCCTGTGGGCAAATTAAAAGAGGCGACTTGGAATAGTAGCCTACAACAGCATGAAGCTTTGCTGGAGCGAGTGAAAGCCGTGACCCAGAGCGATGATGCAACTTTAACGCCAGTGACTCAGCGCATGTTGAGCTTAGAAACCAATCTACAAATGCAAATTACTGTACCTGCCGAGCCTGTACAAACGTGGGTGAGCTTGACAGCATCGAGTGCCCGAGGGCGTCGCCGTGCACAAATTTGGCTTGAATATTTGCTTTGGTTGCATAGCTTGCCCGAGCAAGATACACAAAGCTATCAACGTATAGAAGTATGTGGCGACCTTACGGTGTGTTGTCAGGGGATATCACCTGCGCAAGCGCGCGTGCACATTCAAGCGTGGCTTAAGGCTTGGCGCTATGGACAACAACGGCCTTTGGTTTTACCGGCCAATTTATTGCTGGCAAGTGAAAAAAGTGGTGCATTTACCTTAGAAAATAATGGTAAAGGCAATGAGCGCGGTGTGCGCTGGATTGAAAAAAAGGCAGGCATTTTAGTGCTTGAGCAAATCGAACAGTTAAAACAAAAATGGACGGCTGCAGGCGATTATAGTGCTTTTGATATTCGCTTCGATGAAGCCAATCAGGCACATCTGGATTGGGCCTTTATATTACGTGATCAGGACAGTAAACAGTTGCTGGAGCATTGCTGTGAATTATTTGCCTATGCACTGTATCAGCCGATTTTTCAGCATCAAACTGCGGAGTAAATGATGAATATTCAGGAAATTGAAAATCCAATCCGCAACATGCATTTTCAGGGCTTACATTGGATAGAAGCCTCGGCGGGTACGGGTAAAACTTTTACCTTATCGAGCCTGATGGTGCGTATTTTGTTGGAAAAATATTTACCGCGACAAATTATTGCAACCACATTTACCCGAAAAGCGGCGGCAGAATTAAAAAGCCGTATTCGCCAGCGTTTATATCAAGTGTTGAGTCTGCTTGAAAGTTTAAGAAGCACACAAGTGGCGGTAATACAGGTCAAAGCTGAAGCTGAAAAAGATGAGCTGGTGAAAGTGATTTTAGAACGTCATGCACATCAGATAGGCTATGCCTGTGATCGCTTGCAATTGGTGTTGGATCAGCTGGATGAACTATTTGTGGGGACCTTGGACAGCTTTAGCCAAAACCTACTTCGTGAATTCGCCTTTGAAAGTGGCAAAATTGAACGTGCTGAAATTACCAATGATGACAGCGTTTATATTCAACAATTGGTGCATGACACCTTGCGTGAATGGATTCAGCAACAATCACAAGATGCCATTAATTTACTGATACAACGTCAAAATTTGAAATCAGTCGATCATTATGCCGAGCTGATTGCAAAAAGCTTAAATTTTAGTTCGGCGAAGTTGTTGCCAGTAGAGCAACCTGAGTTTGATTTGACCGCATTGCAACACGCCGTCAGTGCATTAAGCACATTGGACTTAGACAAAATTCGGAGTTTAGAGCAGTTTACGCCAAATGGTGACTATGCCAAATGGCTACTGCAACCATGGTCCAAATGGTCGATTGTTGAGCTTGTACTGGAGGAATTAAAGCCTCTTTTAGACGATGTTGCAACGCATGGCGTGAGTGTATTATTTGCCTCAAACACGGACGTATTGACACAGCTGAAGCAGTTTGTAGACAAGCTTGATCCACGAAATGCCACTGGCAAGAAAAAACTCACCGAAGATGAACTCACTATTATTCAGCAGCATCCAGTCATTGTGGCATTGGGGCAGGTCTTTGCTACTTTGCAGGAATGCCAATCCAATTTGCAAGGGCTCGAAGCTTATCTGAAGTATTTTATTGCGCTACAAGCGAAGCAACGCTTACCGCAAATGCTACAAAGCAAAGGTGAAACCACGTTTGCACAGCAAATTCGAACCTTATCGGAAGCGCTTCAAGGCGAGCAAGGGGAAAAGTTTGCGGCTTTTGTGCATGCGCGCTATCCGCTTATTTTGGTCGATGAATTTCAAGACACCAACCTAGATCAAGACAGCATGCTGGCAGAGATTTGGCGTCATCCTGCGCGTTTACAGCAGGGCTGTATGATTATGGTGGGTGACCGTAAACAGGCCATTTATGGCTTCCGTGGTGGCGATATGCTGACCTTTTTAAAGGCACGCAATGATGTGTATCGTAAGCAAGGCCAGTTTTATCAATTAACCAAAAACTTCCGTTCGATTGCCCCATTGGTTGATGTGGTGGATGCCTTATTTCAACGGCAAATGGATTTTGGTGAAGATGTGCATTATGTGCCGATTAGTGCAGGTGCATCGCATCCAGATTTATATGATGCAGGGCAAATCAATCCTGCGCCCTTACGTTGGGTGCAATTAGAGCGACCAGCCGATGAAGCCTCGCAAGTGGCGTGGCAAATTCAGCATTTACTCAATCAAGCCAAGCAAGGTGAGTTGTATTTTCAGTCGCTCAAGGATGGAGAAACAATTCGTGAGGCATTGGCAGTAGAAGATATCGCCATTCTTTCGGCAGGCCATTCTGCATTAAATGCGGTACAAAAATCACTTTTGGCTTTGGGGATTAAAGTCAATCGTTCAGCCAAACGGAGTGTATTTAGTAGTGAGATTGCCCAAGATGTGGCTGCACTGTTAAATGCAATTTTAACGCCGTATCAAGAAGCCAAAGTGAAACGTGCGCTATTGGGACGTCTGATGGGGTTACAGTTGGTCGATTTGTGGCGTGATGACATGCAAATGTTGGATTTAAGCCACTATATTGCCCAATTTGATCACATTAGAGAGCTTTGGTTACATCAGGGCTTCTTGCCAGCTTGGCATTATTGTCTCAACTATTTCAAAATTTGGGAGCGCATTGTCGCGCTACAGAGTTTGAATAATGAGCGGGATGTGGTGAATTTACGTCATTTGACAGAATTACTCAGTGCACAAAGCGAACACTTGCAAGGTGCACAGCATTTACATCACTGGTATCTCAAGCAATTGCAGGCGCCACAGCAACGCGACTGGGAGCTAGAGCGGCCTTTAAGTAATGCTGAAGGAGTGCAACTGATGACCATCCATCAGTCGAAGGGTTTAGAGTTTAAAGTCGTTTTTTTACTCAATGCTGATGGTGGAAAGAAGGCAGATAATAGTTTAATTTTTTCATACGAAGAGCAACCCCTTGCTGATGGGCAAGGCAATGAAAAGCACCGTGTGATTAACATTAGTGGGCATGCTGAAAAAGCAGAAAAAGAACAAAGTGATGCACGAAGTATCGCAGAGCAACATCGTCTTTGGTATGTGGCATTAACCCGTGCCAGTTATCGCATTTATGCCATGTTTAGAACCCAAGATCATAAGTCTGTCTACAGCTTGCCGTTTTGGCGTGGTGTTGCGCCTAATCATTTTGAACATGCAGGCTGCATGCAGCAGGAATTGCTTGAACAATGTCCAGACCTCATTTCGGTTGCACATGAGCAGACTTCGCAAGTCTTAGAGGCTTTGCCGTTGCCTGAGGCGCGGTTTTACCCGCGGAGCAATACCAGTTTTACTGGTTTATCACAGCATTTATCCTACCGCCAAAGCACCCAAGATCAGCTGGCGAATCAAGTTGAGATGCAAGACAGTGCTGAAGATGAACAAGACCAAGAAAGTGAAATCCAGTACAGCGCTTTGGGAGTTTCATGGATTAAGCAAAACTTTCCAAAAGGAACGGTGGCGGGAACATTCTTACACAGTGTGTATGAGCAAATTGATTTTCAAGATTCCGCTGCATGGCCATTGGAAATCTTAAGACGTTTTAAAAATGATGGCCCACAGCTACTGGATGAGCTACGTGAAAAATTGCAAGACAGTTTTGATGTGTGGAAAGTGTTTGCACAGGCATGGAAATCTGCGTATATAACGCTGACCGCGCCTTTGGATCATGCGGTACGTCAGGCTTTTGGTGAATTTATCCATACGCAGGAACAGCATAAATTAGTGCGCAGTGTGTATTTGGCATTTAACCATGACATTTTGCAACAGATGCTGGCCCATACCGATGTCCCTACAGCATGTACGAGGCTGTTTCAAAGTCAGCATAGCTATGATGCTTCACAGTTTTTAAAGCTGCTACAACCCTTGGTGGAACATATTCAGCAAGCAGATCCGAGTGCAACGCGGGATGGATTTATTCAGCAAGCGCAACAGTTGGGGAGTAGCCCTGCCTTAGATCAACCAAAGTCAACAAGCTTTTACCAAAACATTGGTTTTGGGGTGTTGGTTGAAGGGATGCAAAATGAAATCTTATATGCGCTAATGACACAGTGGACGCAAGAGGTCGTAAATACGCCATTGCATGCGGATTTTAGTTTGAGTCAGTTGTCTACAGACAGTCATCTCCCAGAGTTCCCATTTCAACTTTCACTGTCAGATCGACCCGTGCAAATTAAAAAAATTCAACAACTCTTCACGCAAGCTGGAATTTCGATTGAAGCACTAAATGAAGCCAATTCTGCACGTTATTTAATTGGTGCCATTGACTTGGTGTATTTCGATGGACAGCGTTATCACATTGCCGACTACAAGAGTAACTTTTTGGGTAAGGCACAGCAGGAATATACGCTGAGTGAAATCCGCCGAAACATGAGTAGTTCGAGTTATTGGTTACAAGCAGCCATTTATTTATTGGCCTTACATCGTTATTTGAAGGTGCAATTGCAGGATTATGATATCGCGCAGCATTTGGGTGGGGCGAGTTATTTGTACTTACGTGGCATGAATGGTGATGCTAATTATGGCGTGTGTCATTGGCAACCCACAGCGGATTTTATACAAAAATTGGATGAAATATTGGGCAATTTTAATGTTGATAAACTGCGCGATATTGCCTAATTCGTCACAAAAAGTAGCAAATAAACAATAAATTATCCTGTGGATAAATTTGAGGATAACTGTGTGGAAAATGATCAAAAAGACTTGCCAATGCAGGCTTGGGCAAAATATGTGTCTTTACAACATAGCTCTGCATTAATGCGAGAAAAAGCCACTGTTTTTATACAGCAAATTTTTCAGGCCTTGACCCAAGGTGATAGCTGTCTGACATGTACAGAAAGTGAGTTGCAATTGCTGGCTGGCTTATATGCCACAAGTGAAGATGCAGCTAATCAACAGATTGCACCATTTGTATATGATCAGCAGCAGATTTATCTATATCGCTATTGGTCATTAGAATTTCAATTGGCCCAGTATGTTGCAACATTGAAACAACAACAGTTACCTGCTTTGACTTTAAGCCCACAGCAAGAGGCTTTATTAGAAGACCCGCAACAAAAGCAAGCGATGCGTATGGTGGCTTCACAAGCACTGAGTATTATCACAGGCGGGCCTGGTACAGGTAAAACTTATACTTTGGCGCGTATTATTGCGGTCTTAAATCAAAGCCTGCCCAATATTCGTATTGCTATGGCAGCACCCACTGGTAAAGCGGCGCAGCGGATGAAAGAAGCTTTACAAAATTCATTTTCAGATCCGAAACTGGCCGATTTAATCAGTGATGATTTAAAGCGTTTAACGCCTATTACGTTGCATCGCCTGTTAGGGCTAGGCGAAACACAGCGCCCGCGTTTTCATGCAAAGCGTCCATTACCCTTTGAAGTAATTGTGGTTGATGAAGCTTCGATGTTAGATCTCAATTTAGCCAAAATGCTGTTGGCCGCAGTTGCACCACAGACCCGCCTGATTTTATTGGGCGATGCCGACCAATTGGCCTCTGTAGATGTGGGATCCGTTTTAGCGGATCTACAGCAAGTGCCTGCATTGGCTGAAAATCACGTGCATTTGGTGACCAGTCGCCGTTTTGATGGTGAGCAATTGATTGGTCGAATGGCGCAATTTATACAACAGAATCGTGTAATTGATGGCGTTTTACAACAATTCGAGCAAGCGCTTGTACCTGCGGGTGAGTTGGGGGAAATCGCATTAACGGACAGCATGCACAATCAGATTCAATTGCAGTATCTGCCCGAGCAAGAGAGTGATATTACGCTGGCGATGTGGTCTCGCTATTATGATCAGCTAATGTTTGGTTTTTCTGGCTATTGCCAAGCTTTAGTTTCCCTTTTGCAACAGGCCCCAAAAATAAAAGATGTCGCCGAAATTGAACAGGTGATTGCACGTTTTGACGATTATCGCGTGTTGTCGGCTATTCGGCATGGCAATCTGGGTTTGAATGTGCTGAATGAGCAGATCGAGCAACGTGTGCTTGAAGCTACACAGCAAGTGAAGCAAGGCGAGTGGTATGTTGGTCGCCCAGTCATGATGACCTATAACGACTATCAGCTCGGGCTGTCGAATGGTGATATTGGCATCTGCTTTCAACAGCAACAACAAGGTCAAATACAATTTGCAGTGTACTTTCCGAGTTTACAGAAATGGGTCGCTGCTGCTCGCTTACCTAAAAGCATACAGACGGCCTATGCGCTCACCATTCATAAATCACAAGGTTCTGAATTTACCCATACCGCGGTGGTGTTAGATGCCAATGCACAGCAATTACTAAGTAAAGAACTCATCTATACGGCCATCACACGTGCGAAAAAAGTCGTCAGTATATTGGCTGCACGTTCGTCATTGGCGAATGCAATGAGCGTTCGAACGTTGCGCCGTAGTGGGTTAAGTGCCAAGGTTGCTACTACGCTGAGTTAAATTTAAGGTACTGATGTGCTTTGTTTTGTACGAAATTTCTTACAACAATTCGAGAAATTGACGCATAGAGCTTTGTATAAGTTTCTGAGAAGATGGCTTCACACAATAAAGTGCTCAACATGGAATGTTGGGTAAAATCGCACAAATAGAATAAAAAAGTCGTGAAGACAGCGAACTTACAATGAAGTAAGTAAAGAGGAAACTTACAGCCGCTAAGCCTTGCAGTTTTGGGAGAGACTGCAGGGCTTTTTTATGCGTGAAATATTTAGTGAATAGTTTGTTGTTTGTGTGTTAAATGTACGAAATATCTTACAGATAAATTAGGAAAATGCGACTTTTTTCACAGCTTGAATCTGTCAAAATCTACCGCATAAGGAAGTACAACTTAAAACATGGAATGTTTGAGAAACAAGACGCGAGAACGCGCCATAAAACAATAAATAATAAAATAATAATGAAAACAGAAGAAACTACAGCGCAAAAAAGCCCGGGTTCTGCCCGGGCTTTTTTTTATCTTTTTGGGGCGAACTGTTTGCAAAAATGACACTCAGTACAGGAGCTAAAATATTTTTGTAAGTTTAGTTATCTGCTGTGCAAAAAAGCGTTCAAATAAGCCAGATTTATTTTGTTTAAAATATAGGCAAACAAAGTTTGCATGAATAATAGTGCAAAGCAGATGAACTTTTTTGCAATCGTGGGCATTTTCCCTTAATATATTGGACTTGCTGTAGTGATGCACGGCAGTCAAATTGGTTTTGAAGAATCAGTTTGATTTGTATCAAAAGTAACTTATTAAGCATCTCGGAGAAATCGAATGGCTTTAACAAACGCAGATCGCGCAGAGATCGTTGCAAAATTCGCTCGCGCTGAAAACGACACTGGTTCACCAGAAGTTCAAGTAGCTCTTTTAACTGCTCAAATCAATGATTTGCAAGGTCACTTCAAAGAACACAAACACGACCATCATAGCCGTCGCGGTCTTATCCGTATGGTTAACCAACGTCGTAAGCTTCTTGACTACCTTAAAGGTAAAGACGCTACTCGTTACAGCGCTTTGATTGCTGCTTTAGGTTTACGTCGTTAATTCGATTAAACTTTGATTTTCGGACTATTGCATGTCGAATGCCGTAATACTGAAATCTAAAGTCTATCCAACCTTGGTTGGATAATGGGGAAGGGGCGATGATTCGCTCCTTCTTTGTGTCTTAAATGTGTATTTAATGTCTCTAGTGAGGTCGGCTTCTAAGCTTTGTCATTTATGTTGCGGGCTAGTGTTTAGCTGAGTGAATGCCAAACCTTAGGGGTCTCCACTAGAATAATTGTTCACAAGAACTAGGAAAAAATAAAACATGTCGATGTTTAATATTATTCGTAAAGAATTCCAATTTGGTCAGCACAATGTAGTGCTTGAAACAGGCCGTGTTGCACGTCAAGCCAATACTGTTGTGATTACAATGGGTGGCGTACAAGTCCTTGTTGCTGTAGTTGCTCAACCAAAAGCAAAAGCAGGTCAAGACTTCTTCCCATTGACTGTTAACTACCAAGAAAAACAATATGCAGCTGGTCGTATCCCTGGTGGTTATGGCAAGCGTGAAGGCCGCGCGTCTGAAGCTGAAACTCTAATTTCACGTCTAATCGACCGTCCAATTCGTCCGTTGTTCCCAGAAGGTTACTTCAACGAAATCCAAGTAACAGCGACTGTTATTTCTTCTGACAAAACTATGGATGCTGACATTGCTGCAATGTTAGGTACATCTGCTGCGCTTTCTATCGCAGGTACGCCGTTCCGTGGTCCTATCGGTGGTGCGCGTGTTGGTTTAATCAACGGCGAATACATTCTTAACCCAAACCACGAACAGTTAAAAGAATCTGATCTTGACCTTGTTGTTGCAGGTACAGAATCTGCAGTGCTTATGGTTGAATCTGAAGCGAAAGAACTTTCAGAAGACCAAATGCTTGGCGCTGTATTGTTTGGTCATGACGAAATGCAAATCGCGATCCAAGCGATCAAAGAATTTGCTGCAGCTGCTGGTGCAGTTGAATCAACTTGGGTTGCTCCAGTTAAAAACGAAGAACTTCTTGGCAAACTGAAAGACGCATTCGAAGCGAAAATTTCTGATGCTTATACTATTGCTGTTAAGCATGAACGTTATGCAGCGCTTGATGCATTGTCTGAAGAAGCATTGGCTCAATTCGTTCCTGAAAATGACGAAACTGGCATTGCTGACGAAGTGAACGAATTATTCGAAGATCTTAAATACCGTACAGTACGTGACAACATCTTGTCTGGTAAGCCACGTATTGATGGTCGTGATACAAAAACTGTTCGTGCAATCGACGTACAAGTTGGCGTATTAGACCGTGCTCACGGTTCTGCATTGTTCACACGTGGTGAAACTCAGGCGTTGGTAACAACAACTTTGGGTAATACACGTGATGCGTTAATGGTTGATACCCTTGCAGGTACGAAAACTGATAACTTCATGTTGCACTACAACTTCCCTGCATACTCTGTAGGTGAAACGGGTCGTGAATCAGGTCCTAAACGTCGTGAAATCGGTCACGGTCGTCTAGCACGTCGTGGTGTTCAAGCCGTTCTTCCTGCAGCTGACCGCTTCCCGTATGTAATCCGTATCGTATCTGACATCACTGAATCTAACGGTTCATCTTCAATGGCTTCTGTATGTGGTGCTTCTCTATCACTTATGGATGCAGGTGTTCCACTTAAAGCGCCAGTTGCAGGTATCGCAATGGGTCTAGTGAAAGAAGGCGAGCGTTTCGCAGTTCTTTCTGACATCTTGGGAGACGAAGACCACCTTGGCGACATGGACTTTAAAGTAGCAGGTTCTGCAAACGGTATTACTGCGCTTCAAATGGACATCAAGATCGAAGGTATTACTGAAGAGATCATGGAAACTGCATTGAACCAAGCTTATGCTGGCCGTATGCACATCCTGAACGAAATGAACCAAGTAATTTCACGCGCTCGTCCTGAAATTTCTATGCACGCGCCTACATTCCAAGTGATCAACATCAACCCGGACAAAATCCGTGATGTGATTGGTAAAGGTGGCGCAACAATCCGTGCAATTACTGAAGAAACTAAAGCTGCAATCGATATCGAAGATAACGGTACAGTTCGCGTATTTGGTGAAACTAAAGCGGCTGCTTCTGCTGCTGTTGCGAAAATCCAAGCGCTTACTGCTGAAATCGAACCAGGTACAATCTACACTGGTAAAGTAATCCGTATCGTTGAATTCGGTGCGTTCGTCAACATCCTTCCAGGTACTGACGGCTTGCTTCACATCTCTCAAATTTCTAACGAGCGTATTGCAAACGTTGCAGACGTATTGAAAGAAGGTCAAGAGATTAAAGTTCAAGTTGCTGATGTCGACAACCGTGGTCGTATCAAGTTAACAATGAAAGACATCGAACAAGCTTAATCTTGTGATGTTCTAAACAAAAAAGCCCTCAATTGAGGGCTTTTTTTATGGCATGATGCGTCATAAAGAAAAGCCATAATAATTTGAGACATGCAAAGCTATTATTTTTATCAGCACCCCACAGGGCAACATATCTTTGTCCAAAAGTCAGCGCTAGAGCATCAAGATGCTGAATTTATTTGGCTCGATTTTACCCGTGAGGATTTAGTGAATCGGGCAGAGCATTGGCAACAAGAGCTCTATCAACTTACTCAGCTGTGGGTGAATGAATACCATTTGCGTGATATTTTAAATTTAGAGCATCCTTGCGCCTTTGATGCCCTCGACGATTATGACTTACTGATTTTCCGTAAACTGATTACACCAGATGATCAGATTAAATTGGATACACCTAGCAAGGAAAAGCACGATCGCCTGTTTGGCTTAGCCACAACACCGATTAGCTTTTTAATGACGCCACAGATCTTGGTGACGGTACGTGAACAGGGCAATAAAGAAATTGAAAGCTACGTACAACGTATTGAAACGGTGTTGATGCGACCGATCGAAGAACATCAAAAACCGCGAAAACTCCCGATTACACCGCTTGATTTAGCCCTACGTTTGCTCAATACCATGGTAGATGGATATTTAGATTTACGGGTGCCATTAACGCGTCGTGTCGAATTTTGGCAACAAGAGCTGTTGCAAGGTCATCGACGCTTTACTAAGTGGCATCAGCTTTTGCAGGAAAATATGGCCTTTCAACAAATTGAAAACCTGTGTGAAGAGCAGATCGAAGTCTTGCAAGAATTGCGTGATGAAATTGTTGATAATTACTCACATCTCAAAGGTAAGAAGCGCAGTGAAAAGCAAGACATTATGTTGCTACGCGTGGATGATTTAAGTAGCCACGTGGAGCGAATTCAAAAGCATACAACTCGATTACGCTCTGCAGTTCAAGCGGCCATTGATTTACATTTTTCAGCCATTGCCAATCAAACCAATGAAAACATGCGTATTTTGGCCATCATTACCGCCATATTTGCACCACTCACTTTATTGACAGGGGTGTATGGAATGAACTTTGAGTTTATTCCTGGCTTAAAATCTCCGACAGGATTTTGGATCATGTTGGCTATTATGCTGATGACGACCTTGATTCTTATTTATTATTTTTACCGTCGCCATTTGGTTGGCCGTGGAGAAAAAAGTGTAATAGATATGTTGGCACAACAACAAACCGACCAGCACGTAAATTTACTGTGGTTTATGGATTATGAGCCAATTAAGCAAACGGTCAGTGGAACCAAAAAGACTTTAAAGGAAATTGAAAAACTGGCGGTGAAAAAATAAAGTTGCTTTCAGTTTATACGCTGGGTGAAAGCTAAGGTTTCACCCAAGGTTGTGTTGATTATTCTGCGCGAATCCACGTGGTGCTTCGGCCGAGTGCAGAGACACCAATATAGCCACGCATTGTGAGCCGCTTGCCAGTCGGATTGAGTTTAGCTTTGCCTTTGTAGACATTCCCAGACAGTGGATCGAGCACAGTCCCGCCCACAAATTCATTTTCATGTTGTGGGTTTTGTTTAAATCCTTTTAATATTTCAAGTCCCACCAATTTGGTATTTTTAAGTGGGCCTTTACACTTTTCACAAGTTTCAACGAGAGCTTTATAGGGCAGTGGTCGAATGGCAGTAATTTTACCTGTATAGCTTCCATCGCTATTTTTAGTGATGGTGACATCTGCACGCGAGTAGCCCGTTTGTTCATCAATGGTTTTCCAAACCCCAACCATATCATTGGCATACAGAGTGCTACAAAAACCGAGTAGTGCGATAGATAGAACACGTTTCAATATCATAATTTTCCCTATTCATCTTTGTTGTTATGGCATTTCCATTGCAGGTGTGCTCCTGCATAACTTATTTTTAATTCACTATTAAATCGCTGACACGAAGTAAGCTAGGTGTTTTTACGGGTGTTACTGTATGACACACTATATCGTCACTCGCCAAAACTAGGGTGAAGTCGGATGCTGCGGCACAGCATCTTTCAGTAAGCGATACATTTCGTCTTTCAGTTTAAGTTTTTTCCGCTTGAGTGCTTCGATATCTTCATGCAAATGGTTGAGTGGATCTAATTCCAATTGGGTAATAGATTGATCGAGCTCGCAATGTTGTTCAAACATTTGGGCGAAATGTGGGTTTTCCTCCCGAAGTTGTTGGATACGCTCTCGATATTCTGGGAACATATTTTTTACTTTTTTATTACAGTCTTTGATTTTCATGGTGATGCATGGTTCTCTTGGCTGATTAAAGTACAGGCTATGCTTCGGATTGTGCTAGCCGCATCATTTCACTCTTAATGTGAGTGCAAATGCTGTTGTTTGACTTGTTTGCGTAGCTGTTGTACTTCATCAATCAAGTCAAGCATCATGGCTACAGCGGTAAAACTGGCGTTAAAGTCACGCTGTAAACGGTAAGCACGACGCGCACGCGAAATATCATCTCCAAAAAATTGATGAATGCGTTCATCTGGTCGATTGCTCAAAATATCGTATTCTAAAAGTTGTAATACCCACTCTGGGCTTTGGCCACAAGCAGCTGCAAAATGGTTTAAGTCGAAGCTACGTTGATCATCGACAATTTCAATATGCGAACTGTCATTGCAGGTCACTTCGCGGTAATGAATCGTGGTCATAGAGATTTCTCCTTAACACTAACGAGGATTAAATTGATGAAATGCTTCAGCAAAATCTTGGTAGGCACGTAATTGTTGGTCGGTTTGCGCAACGGGCAACACGATATTTAAGATTAAATATAAATGCCCTGCGGGTTGGGATGGAATACCTTGATCTTTCAGTCGCAGTTGTTGGCCTGTTTTGGCATTTTTTGGCAAGTTGACATCTACATGACGTCCATTGGGAAGATTAACCCGAATATTTTGTCCTAAGGCTGCTTCCCAAGGACTGATGTCTACATGACAGTAAACATGAGCGCCATCAACATGATAACTATGCGTAGCTGGGTAGTGAACTTCGATATATAAATCGCCATTTTCACCGCCATTTATGCCTTGCTGGCCTTGCCCATTCAGGCGAATTTGTTGACCATCTTTAAGCCCAGCTGGAATTTTAACTTCAAGCGTTTTACGCTGAACTTCCGGCTCACCATAAGCGTTATAGCTTGGAATTTGTAAACTGAATTTTTGGGTACTGCCATCATAGGCAACCTGAAGTTCTAGATCGATCCGTGCATGTTGATCTTCACCTTTATAACGCATTGCACCATCATGTTGATGATTTCGCCCACCGCCAAAGCCTGAACCAAAGCGACCGAATAAATCCTCAAAACCGCTAAAATCAGATTGCTGCTGTGAGCTACGATAATGATGAAAAGCAGAGTCAGTAAAGTCACTGCCTTGCGTCTGGTTGGCGTTGCTATGGGTAAAGTTTGGGTGATCTAACTGGAAGTCATATTCTTGTTTTTTTTCTGCATCGCTGAGCGTGTCATAAGCAATATTAACTTCTTGCATGCGTGCTTCAGCATCATCCTCTTTGCTGACATCGGGATGGTATTTCCGAGCTAATTTACGATAGGCTTTTTTGATCTGCTCCGCAGAAGCCTCTCGTGTTACACCCAGAATTTCATAATAATTTTTGGGGACTTTTGTCGTCATACTTGTTGTTTATAAATTGATTGTATTTTAATCAATAGTATGACGTTCATATTTCTGAAACAGTGTTTATTTGCAGCAGATTGTTTCAAATCATGACAATAAAAAAGCCTCTAAAATGAGGCTTTGATTCAAGTATGCAGAGGCTTAGTATTTAATCCATGTCACACTACGACCAATAACAGATACACCGACATAACCACGAATGGTGAGGCGTTTGCCTGAGGCATTTAAGCGTGCTTTACCTTTATAAATTTTACCGCCAATGGGGTCTAGGACTTTCCCTTGTACATAAGCGAGAGGATTGTCTGGATCGTTTTTAAACCCCCAAATGAAAGGTAAGCCTAAAAATGGTTTGTCCTTTAATTGACCTGGACAATTACTACAGATCACCATTTTGTCGGTGCCTGGGATATTACGAGTTTCTACAATAATACCTTCATAGGTCCCGTCAGGCTTTTTCTTAATTTCAACATCAGCACGTGAATATCCAGTCCGATCATCAATGGTTTTCCATTTACCGACCAATGGATCTTCACTGGCATAGCCGAGGCTACTGATGACAGAAAAAATGAGCGCAGTGAATATACTTTTATATGCAACCATAGATATCCCTAATCTAAGTTTTATGTATTTTTTAGAGTAGTTATTCTAATAATTTAATTTTTAAAAAACAAACAGATATATTGTTATCTGTGTCACATTATATGGGCTAAATGCTGGCTCTATCTAAAATTGTGTGGAATAAAATGGTGAAAAAAAGCCCCTTTTAACAGGGGCTTTGGTTTAGTTTTTGACCCAAGTGATATTTCGGCCTACAGCTGCACCTTCCATGCTACTGCGAATGATCAGATGTTTACCGTTACTCATTAAACGTGCACGAGCTTGGTAACGTTGGCCAGATTTGGGATCAAGGAGATGACCACCATTAAACTCAAGGGCATTGTGTGGGTCTGTAGTTAGTCCCGTGAGTGTTGTTAAACCCACCAAAGGTTGATTTTTTTCTGGGCCTGTACATTTGATGCAGGTGGTCATGCTTTCTGCACCAGGCACACTACGCACATTAATAATTTTGGCGCTGTACTCATTGTTTTTGTTTTTTTGAATAATCACATCTGAGAGCGAATAACCCGTGCGGTCATCGATGGTTTTCCATGTCCCCACCAAAGGGTCGCTTGTGGCTGCCCATGCAGGTACGCTTGCCACAAAGCTAAATGCTAAAATGAGTGCAGTGAAGGGGTGCTTTTTCATAATTGGACAATCCACACTAGGAAGGAGAAAATCTGCCTAAGCAGATAGGCATAAAAAAAGTATGGATTTAATATAGCTTAAATAAGCAAAGAAATACTAGGTAAATCAGGTGATTAAAAAATATAAATTCACATAAATTATTAAATATATTGCACTCTGAATATGAAAGTGAAAACTTAATCACATTGAGCTGGTTGAACTATCATTATGGCGTGCATGACGAGAGACAGTTGCGGGGAAGGGAGGCATTATTTGTCAGTTGATTAGACAAATAATGCCAGTATTCAGTGTGAAGCTGATGTCTTAGTCGATACGGATCCAAGATACTGTACGGCCCAATAAGGTGGTACCTAAATAGCCACGAAGTGTGAGTACATTGCCTCGTGCATTAAGTTGCCCTTTGCCTTGATAGACATTACCTGTTAATGGATCAATGACTTTACCATTAACGTATTCATTTTTATTTTCATCATCTTGATGGAAGCCTGAGAAAATAGGCAGACCAATTAAAGGTGCGTTTTTTAATTTGCCTTCACATTTGTCGCAATGGTCGATCGCAGTACGGTTGGGAATTGCATGGACTTTCACAATTTTACCTGTGTAGCTACCATCTTTGAGTTTACTAATGAGAACTTCTGCACGTGCATAGCCAGTTTTATCGTCTATTGTTTTCCAGCGTCCTGCTAGATCGGCAGCCTGCACTTGAAAAAAGCAGGTTATTGAGAGAGCGAAAGCTCCCAAAATAATTTTCTTATTCATCTATATTATCCATTATTTATTAGCGTCATTTTAATTATTCAAAGAAGGTTGAAATTATATTTTTGCCTTCAGTGTGCGCAAAGTGTACAAGAACAAATGTAAATAACAAGAGCAGTTTATCGGCTTTTTTTGAGTGATTTCTAAGCTTTAAGTGTTATAAAAATTGCAATATTTTAGTGCATGGCATGAGGCTGTTGTTGTATTTAAAGTATAGGCTTTGGCATAAAAAAAGCGCCCTTAAGGGCGCTTTTAGATCAGACAGAATTTAGCTGAGATGTTCGCCAAATAGTCCCAGTGCTTCTTCGGCAGAAAATTGGTAGTGGCTGTTACAGAACTGGCAATCCATTTGAATTGGATTTTGGTGTTCTAAGGTTTCACGTACGGCATCTACGCCAATTTGTTTGAGTGCATCTGAACAGCGTTCTTTAGAGCATGTGCAACCAAATTTAAGCAGTTCAACTTCAGGTAAACGTACTTCTTCTTCGTTATATAAACGATATAAGATTTCAGTGCTTTCTAAGTTGGTGAGCTCATCTGCATTTAGTGTTTCAGTCAGCATAGTTAGACGAGGCCACAAATCTTCATCAACACGTTTTTGCTCTTCTTCACTATTACGTGGCAAGAGCTGAATGAGTAGGCCACCTGAGCGTTGTTGATTGCTTGCCAATACAATACGTGTTGGGATTTGTGCAGACAAATCGTAGTACTGCATCAAACAACCTGCAAGGTTTGGCTTGTCGAGGGGAACAATCCCTTGGTAACGTTCGCCAAATTCAGGCTCAATGTTAATGAATAACACGGGATTAACCAACGTCTGGAGCACTACGCTACTGTCGGTAGCTTGTGTGAAGTGTGGGTCTTCTTCATAGTCGGCCAAGGCGCGAACTTCACCTAAATGGTTGCATTCTGCCATGCCCCATTTAAATGTCCCTGCAGCTTGAATTTGTAAGCTAATACGGCCTTTAATTTTTAAAGTGCTGGCCAATAGCGCCGTTGCACTGAGCATTTCACCCAATAAAATTTTAATTGCAGGCGCATAGTCACGTTGTGCAAGAATGGTTTGTAGGGCATCTTCAAGATGAACGACTTCACCA
This sequence comes from Acinetobacter sp. SwsAc6, assembly GCF_013391565.1. Taxonomy (NCBI): domain Bacteria; kingdom Pseudomonadati; phylum Pseudomonadota; class Gammaproteobacteria; order Moraxellales; family Moraxellaceae; genus Acinetobacter; species Acinetobacter sp. SwsAc6. Next base: position 6,749 of record NZ_JACAXE010000018.1, on the reverse strand, counting down.
CGCACAGGGCTGTCTTCAATAAAAAAGCGTTGACGTAAATCAGGCATAAAATTCTCCATAACCCTGCTTTAATGGTGTCAATATTGTAAAACACAAGTCATTTCAGATCATCCTTTTCATCACGGGCTACATCAATTCGATTACGTTGCAAGCCACGCTGTAAATCAACCCCTGCGGGTGGTTGGCGCATTTGAGCATCGCTGGCAAATAAATGTTCTAGTTCAGCAAGGGCATTACGGTGTGTTTCATAGATTTTTTGTTCATCGGTATAGATGTGTTGCTGTTGCTCTAACAGCTTTTCATCATAATCACGGAACAGCTCAATACTTTTATAGGCATCGTCTTCATTAATACCAGCATCGCGGAGCATGTGATAAGCCATTCCTAGCGATGATAAATAGGTTTCACGCCAGATATGCTCTACACCTAAATCACGCAATAAGTGCACATGGTGTCGATCACGGGCGCGGACGAGCATTTTTAGGTTGGGGTAATTTAAGCGAATATGACGCGCAACATTCATGGAGTCTTCAATGTCGTCAATGGCCAGCACAAATACCCGTGCATGCTCAATGCCTGCAGCCCGTAAAATTTCCGGTTGGGCAGCATCGCCATAGTAGAGCTGGCCACCATAATTACGTACAAAATCGACTTTGTCTAAATTGCTATCAATGGCAGTAAAAGACAAATGTTGAATGTGTGCAATACGCGCAATAATTTGGCCAAAACGGCCAAAGCCCGCAATAATCACGGGATGGTGCTGGTCTGGAATATCATCATATTCAGGCACGACTTTGCTGTGGCTAAAGCGAGGTAGGATGACCGAGTTCATCAGCCAGTAGGCAATCGGCGTGAGAACCATCGAGAGTGTCACCATCAAGACCACAGGTTCTACAATGGCTTGGCTCACCACTTGTTCACTGCGGGCTACACTCAATACCACAAAGGCAAATTCACCCCCTTGAGCAAGGCAAGTGGCGAGCATTAAGCTGTTTTGCCATGAGTTTTTTAAATAACGTGCAACGCCTGTGAGGGTGATGATTTTGACTAACATCAGGCAGAGTGCGCCACCAATAATAAGCCATGGTGCATCGACAAACAGCGATAATTGTGTGGTCATGCCGACGGTCATAAAGAATAGACCAAGCAATAATCCTTTAAAGGGCGCAATACTGGCTTCAAGTTCATGGCGGAACTCAGAGTCAGCGAGAAGTACGCCAGTTAAAAATGCCCCGAGTGTGGTGCTAATGCCCAATACATCCATCAGGCCAACAACAGCCAAAACAATAAACAGTCCCACAGCGGTAATGAGTTCGTGGGCGCCACTTTTGGCCACAAAACGAAAAAACGGACGCATGAGATAGCGACTAAATAAAAACAAGCCACTAAAGGTCGCCACAATGGCAGCAAAATAAGCAATCCCATGATGTGTCGATTGCGTGCCCGCGAGCATTGGAATGATGGCCAGTAGGGGAATAGCCGCCATATCTTGAAACAGTAAAATAGAAAAGGATTGTTGACCGTAGGTGGTGTTGAGTTGTTGTTTTTCGGTCAAAAGTTGCAGTACAAAAGCGGTAGAAGATAGTGCTAGCGCAAAGCCAATCACAAAGCTGGCGGCAATCCCTTGTTGTAAAGCCACAAAGCTAAGTAGTGCTAAACAGATACCTGTTAAGCCCACTTGTAGGCTTCCCATACCAAAAATAGATTGGCGCATCGACCATAGGCGTTGTGGGCGAAGCTCTAAGCCAATAATAAACATTAAGAGAATAACACCAAACTCAGCCAGTTCCTGAATGGCTTCTGGGTCGCTGGCCAGATTAAATACACTGGGCCCCAGTAAAATGCCAGTAAATAAATAGCCGAGTACTGTTGCAATGCCCAGCCTTTTTAACAAAGGCACCAGGAGCAAAGACGCTCCTAGAAACAGGGTGATTTGCAACAGTAATGACATAAGGCTGTCCTCGTTTTATCATTCAATATAAGCGGTCACTTTGAAGCAGGAGCATCAAATTAACTGAGTTCTTGTGGGTCAATATCTAGGGTTAATTTCATGCTAGAAGGCTTTTGATGCAACATATTTTGCCACCAATTTCGGATATAAAAATGTAATCGGGCGCGATCTGGTGACAATAACACCATGTGTGATTGATAGCGGCCTGCTTTACGTTCCATGGGAGCTGGAATTGGGCCCCAAATATCGACATTTAAGCCAGCACTTTGTCTAAGTAAGGCTGCATGCTGTTGTAAAAAATCACGGTTCAGATCTTGGCTTTTGGACTCACAACGCACCAGTGCTGCATAGCGAAAAGGTGGCATGAGTGCTGCTTCACGTTCTTGTAAAGTTTGTTTGGCAAACTGGCGGTAGTCTTCTTTGACCAAGGTGTTTAATAGGGGGTGATCAGGTCTTAAGGTTTGTAAATATACATCCCCTTTACGCTCGCCACGACCAGCACGCCCAGCTACTTGTACGACCAATTGAGCAGTGCGCTCAGTTGCCCGAAAATCGACGCTCAATAAGCCTGAGTCGATATCTAAAATAGCCACAAGGGTCACATAAGGAAAATGATGACCTTTGGCCAGCATTTGTGTACCCAATAAAATAGATGCTTGGCTTTGCTGAATTTTGTCATAAATTTTTTGCCAGCTACCTACGCGACTGGTGGAGTCTCGATCGACCCGAATGACGTCATAATCAGGAAATAGCTCATTTAAATGTTCTTCAACTTTGGCAGTGCCTAAGCCCAAAGGTTTAAGTTCTGTATGTGCACACTGTGGGCAGTGGTCAGGCATGCGATGAATCGTACCACAGTGATGGCAATGCAAATGCTGATAAGGAGTACGATGCACGGTAAAATTGGCATCACAATGTGGGCATTTGGCCTGCCATGCACAGCTTTCACAGATCAGCACAGGCGCATAACCACGGCGGTTTAAAAACACCAAGACTTGCTCATTTTTATCGAGGCGTTTTTTCATCTCATCGAGCAAAGCTTGACTCATGCCATGTTGCTTCTTGGCAATTTTTAAATCCAAAATGTGGATTTTAGGCATGAGTGCCGTGCCTGCACGCTGGTTGAGTTCCAAGCATTGCATCTTTTGATGTTGCACCAATGCATAGCTTTCAATACTTGGCGTGGCAGAGCCGAGCACCACAGGGCATTGCTCTAAATAGCCACGATATAATGCTACATCTCGAGCATGATAACGAAAGCCTTCTTGTTGCTTAAAAGACAAATCATGTTCTTCGTCGAGCACGATCAGACCTAAGTTAGGGAGTGGGCTAAAAATGGCTGAGCGCGTACCTAAGATAATCGAGGCTTTGCCTGTTTCGGCAGCCTGCCATGCTTGTAAGCGTTTACTGTCGTTGAGGCCTGAATGTAACAAGACAATATTGCAATGAAAGCGCGACTGAAAACGGCTAATGGTTTGTGGTGTCAGACCAATTTCGGGTACCAAGACCAGTACTTGTTTGCCTTGTTTTAAAACCTCTTGCATGACTTGCAAATACACTTCAGTTTTACCACTACCTGTGAGGCCATCGAGTAAAAAAGCTTGATATTTTTTGCGGGCCTTCAGAATGCTATCAATCGCATGCTGCTGTTCTGGATTGGCCGTCAGAGGCATTTGCGCCATTTGAATCGGCATTGGGCTAAAATCTTGCGCCTCTAACTCGCAACGACAAATTTGTTTTTTTTCTAAAGCTTTGAGTGTTGCAGTTTCTACACCCGCTAAATTCAGCACATTTTCGGATGTGCCAGCAGGATGTAGTTTTAAGATTTTATAAGCTTCTTGCTGGCGTTCAGAGCGTTTTACTTTTTGTTCGGCTTCGGCATCTAACAGTTTCCATGTCCGTGCCAGCAAGTTATAGGGTTTACCTTGGCGCAGTAGTGTAGGAAGAGCACTATGAACCACTTCGCCAATGGGGAATTGATAATACTGCGCAGCCCAAGTCAATAAACTTAAACTTTGGGTATTTAAAATAGCGCGTTCATCAAGTAGTTCTGTAATGGCTTTGAGCTTGATATCTGGATTGAGTGGCACATCAGGTGCGAGCTTTTCCATAATCACGCCGACCAGATTTTGCCGACCAAAAGACACTGCAACCCGCGTGCCAACTTCAGCGCGTTGATAAAGTTCTGCACTTAGACTGTAATCAAAACAGTCATATAAATGTACAGGGACGGCCACACGGACACGAAAGATAGGGGCGGGGGCGAGATCTGAAACTTGCATAAAAAGGCGGTCGGGTCCTGATTAAATTTCGTCGTGCTGTAAGAACAGTTGTGTTAGAGTGATCAAACAATTTATATCTAAGAATATGAATGATTTTGAGGGTTGGGCGCAACTGCGCTAACAGGGTTTTTTGGAAAATTAGAGCATTGTAATGCCAGCATATCAGTTTACCGCCATAGATGCGTCAGGCAAGCAACAGAAAGGTGTGCTTGAAGGTGATTCTGCGCGTCAGATTCGTCAACAGTTACGTGATAAAGCATTAATTCCCGTTGCTGTAGATCCGATTGAGCAAAAAGATAAACATGCACAGCCACGCTGGTTTCAAAAAAGTATTACTTCTTATGACTTGGCACTCATGACGCGGCAATTGGCAGTGTTGGTGGCGGCAGCTATTCCCTTAGAAGAAGCGATTCGAGCGGTAGGCAAGCAAAGCGAAAAAGCACATGTGCAAAGCCTTTTAATGTCCGTGCGCTCAAAAGTGCTAGAAGGGCATTCTTTAGCGCAAGCCTTGCAACAGTCTGGGCGTTTCCCTGAACTCTATATTGCCACCATTGCTGCAGGTGAGCGTTCTGGGCACTTGGATTTAATTTTAGATCAATTGGCAGATTACACCGAAAATCGTTTTGCCATGCAAAAAAAGATTCAAGGGGCCATGATCTACCCAATTATTTTAATGTTGATGTCTTTCGCGATTGTGATGGGTTTAATGACCTATGTGGTGCCAGACATTGTAAAAACCTTTGATCAAGACAAAGCGGCACTGCCGTGGATTACCATTGCCTTAATGAAGGCCAGTGATTTTATACGTGTGGCTTGGCCATTTTTATTGGTTGGTGCCACAGTCGGTATTATGTTGTTAGTCAGATTTTTAAAAACTAACGCTGGGCATTATGCTTTTGATCGGTTTACTTTAAAAATGCCCCTGTTTGGCAAGCTGTCTAAAGGTATTAATGCTGCACGCTTTGCCAGTACCTTATCTATTTTGACCAAGTCAGGTGTGCCTTTGGTGGATGCGCTGAAAATTGGCGCGGCGGTCAGTAACAATTGGGTCATCCGTGATTCAGTGAATATTGCAGCTGAAAAAGTCACCGAAGGTGGGAACTTAGCAACACAACTAGAGCGCAGTGGTTATTTCCCACCAATGATGGTACAAATGATCCGAAGTGGTGAATCTTCAGGCGAATTGGACCGCATGTTAGAACGGGCTTCTGTTATGCAAGACCGTGAAGTAACCACTTTAATTTCGACCTTATTGGCTTTGTTAGAGCCACTGATGTTGGTGGTCATGGCCAGTATTGTGTTGGTCATTGTGATTGCGGTCATGCTACCGATTGTGAATATGAATAATATGATTTAACCCTGTTGAACCCAAAAGAGATAAACGAGAGTAATAACATGCAAGGCAAAGGATTAAACGCAAAACAATCGGGCTTTACCCTCATTGAAGTGATGGTTGTTATTGTGATTTTAGGTGTGTTGGCGGCTTTAATCGTACCAAACGTGATGGGTCGTGGTGAAAAAGCCAAAGTAGATACCACACAAATCACACTCAAAAGTGTAGCGGGTGCTTTAGATCAGTACAAAATGGACAATGGCAAATACCCATCCATGCAAGATGGTGGTTTAGGGGCATTAGTAAATAAGCCAGAGTCTGCAAAAAACTGGCTACAAGGAGGCTATGTCAAAGGTGGCTATCCAAAAGACAGCTGGGACAATGACGTACAATATGTTGCTCCAGGGACAGAAGGCCGTCCTTTTGATTTGTACTCATTTGGTGCAGATGGCCAGTCTGGTGGTGAAGGTAATGATGCTGATATTTATTACCAGCACTAATTGAGAATCATTATAAAGTAATGGTGATTGAATATATCGCTTTACGTCATTGGCTATTTCAATACTGGCTAAAGCGATAATTATTCTTTTTTATTAAATATAATATAAGTAATTGAAAAATAATGAAATAAATAATATCTTCTAGTTGAGATTGGCTTTGTTGCACAAACCTATCGTTAAGGGCTTATTCCACAATATAATTTCCAAATGAACAAGCCTGCACCTAAAATTTATCGTACCACCAATTGGTCTTCTTATAATCGAGCATTAATAAATCGAGGAAATATTTCAATTTGGTTTGACACTAAGACTCAATGGTATGCGCAGCCAAAAGGCAAGCATGGACGAAATCAAACTTATTCCGACACAGCCATCCAATGCTGTCTAATGATTAAATCTTTATTTCGCCTTTCTTTACGTATGGTCACAGGTTTTGTTCAAAGTCTGATTAAACTCTGTGGATTAAATTGGACAGCACCAGATTACAGTACGCTTTGCAGAAGACAAAAACATATTGATATTGCGATTAGTTATCAAAAAAGCAGTGGTGGGCTTAACTTGCTAGTAGACTCTACCGGTCTAAAGTTTTTAGGTGAAGGTGAATGGAAAAGGAAGAAACATCAGCCTGAATATCGTCGTCAATGGCGTAAATTACATATTGGTATAGATGCTAAAACTCTCCA
>NZ_JACAXE010000017.1:0-77568 GCF_013391565.1 Acinetobacter sp. SwsAc6 | reverse complement strand
GGGGTTACCCATGTGAGAGTAAGTCATCGCCAGCTCATTATTCGAAACACCCCCTGACTAGTGCAGGGGGTGTTTTTTTATGCATAAAAAATATTTTAAATAAGGCTAAAGCTTATTTAGAAACAGGCTTGAAAGAAAATATAGGGGGCAATTGATTGAAGATCAGTAAATAGTTTTATATACTTATTAAGTACTTATAAAATAAAGACAATAAATTGAGAGCAAATTTTTTAAGCATTTTTTTTCTTTATTTTTGAATTCTGCAATTACAGGTTATATAAAGAAAACGATAGATAATCAATTCATATTGTTCATATTCTCTATTTTTCTGGCATCAATTGTTTTTAAATATGTGCTTAGTATTGATACATTTAAAAATTGTGCTCTCGTTGCCATAATAAGCCAAATAATAATTATTGTTTTTTTGACAATATTGATTGGCATGGGAGCTGTTGCATTAAAGCACTAATGTGTAAGCAACAGCTACTCTCAATAACAAACTAAATAATTAGCTAACCCTTAATCATTATTTAATTGTCTTCTCGCATGTTTTAAAGCCGTTCTCAGGCCTTCTTCTATTGTTGGGTGGTAATACGGCTTATCGAGTAAGTCATCCACTGTAAGTGATTCATCAATCATCCATGCAAGTATGTGTGCGAGATGTTCTGCTTCATGACAAAACAATTCAGCTCCTAATACTTTGCGGGAATCCTTATCTATATAAATCTCAACTGCACCGTGGTTTTTAGCATTAATAATTGCTCGCCCTTGCTTGGCATAGTTAATAACACCTGTAATAAAGCTAACTTTATGTTCTTCAAGTTGCAGACTATTTTGCCCAACTGATGCCATTTCTGGTGAGCTGAAGACAATGCCCAACGGTGTTAATGTTTTAATATTAGAAACTTGCTTGTTACTTAATATATTTTGAACAACTAATTTTCCTTCGTGCGCAGCCTCATGTTGGATTGGAGTATTGGTAAAAGCATCACCTACAATATAGATTGGATAGTTAGAAAGCTGTTTTGTATTGGGATTGACTGGTATTTTTTTAGGATCACTAAAAATGCTGCTAATTTTCTCAAGATGCAATGTATTTAGGCGTGATTGACGACCAGTAGCAGATAGCACGTAATCAACCGTTATAAGCTGTTTTGTATCATTCTGTTGATATATTATTTCAATACCGTGTTCGGTCCGAGTGTAGTCACTAGGCAAAATTTCGAAGTTTAGATTTAATTCTTTGAGCAATTCATTTTGAGCTACTTGTTGTAGATTTTTGCTCACCAATGTGCCAACTTTACGGCTACGTGCAAAGATTTCAGTTTTGACACCTAGACGATGCATCGCTTGAGCCAGCTCTAAGGCAATAACGCCACTGCCGATTACGGCTATACTTTGTGGGAGTTGCTTTAATTCGAAGATTTGATCAGTCGTGATTAAACGATCCCCAAGTCGTTGTTTTAATTTTGCATCTATGTTTGGCGTGCTTCCAACGGCTAAAATAAAATTTTTGGCTTGATATTCTTGATGATTGACTTGAATAGTATTGGCATTAATAAATTCGGCGCGACCTGAAATTTTGTGTTCTGATGGCCAAGATTCAACATCTTTTAGTGTTGCACGAGTAAAACGGTCTCGAAGTTCTTGTACATGTTGCATCACTTGCGAAGTATCAATTTTTACTGTGGCACTTAAACCTAATCCTTCCAGATTTTGTATTTCATGCACCCGATTTGCAGATGCAATGAGAACTTTACTTGGCATACAGCCAACGCGCGCGCAGGTCGTATCCCAAGGACCATCATTAACAATTAATAAGTTATCGGTATATTTTATGGCTTCTTTATAGGCAGAAATGCCTGCTGTACCTGCACCTATAATAATTAGATCATACATGGATAGGCCTTTCCTATTTTGAGAGTGTAGCGACATTTTAAATGTGTATTTGACTTTAATTTAAGTGAAATATGTGTATAACTAGTATGAAATACTAAGCTAAATTTAATAAGTTCAATAGTTTATTTTTTTTAATTTTTATAGAATAAGTCTTATAAATAATATAATACTTAGAATTTTTTGCGCTTTAAAGTTATAAAAAACAGCGCTTCGGCGCTGTTTTTTATGAATAATAATTAAATAGAGCTTCCAACACTTACCCCAACAGTGGGTCTAATCTGCATAGAATTACAGCCCGATAGTAAAAGTGCAGTGATGATTGCCAGCATCCATATTTTATTCATTCAAGAGTCCTTGAGCTTTTGCTTGATTAAAGAGTGCCGTTGAAAGTGTCCCACTACGGCATACCAATAAAATCGGTTTAGTCAGCTCATTATAATACTTAGCAAATTCTTGAATATCTGTTTGAGAAATTTTACCGCTATCTACAGGTTGGTAAATCACGCTGACATGTGCTTTTTCAGCAACTTCACGTAATTGACTTACACTTACCAGATTGCCATTTTCTTGGTCTGGACGATTAACGATTACAGACTTAAAGCCTTGTTTGAGCAAGGCAGAAAATTTATCTAAGTTCATTTGTCCAGCAACACTGACTTGGGGTGTCAGGGCTGTGCTTTGTGGCAATTCTGCAAATGCTGGGCTAAGCATGCTCAAGCATAAACAAAGTAAACTTGCATAAATCGACTTAATCATCAAGCAAGTCCATTTGTTTTGCTAGTTGAAATAGGTTGTTTGAGCGATTGCCTGTACGGCAGAACATGAGGACAGGTTTTGGCAATTGGTTAAAATGATTGGCAAATGCACGTACATCAAGCTCAGTGATTTGACCAGCGACTACAGGTTGATAAACATAGTCTAAGCCTGCACCACGTGCAACTTCTTCAATTTGTGCACTTGTTGGTTGCTCTGGACCACCTTCCATATCTGGACGGTTATTAATAATCGATTTAAATCCTTTTTCAACAATTTGCGTTACATGTTCAGGACTAATTTGACCTGCAAAACCAACATTTTCGCTCATGGTGTCACTCCAAAATTTTAAAAATAGAAATATGCTTTATGATAGCATTAAGCGAGAATATGAGCGTGGCGTATTAAAATTTTTATAAAGAATAACAGTTCAATTTTTGCATGGAGTGTGTATGCACGCTTATACCGTTGAACCGCTGTATGTGAAAAGCGGACAGGAAGTGATTGCAGCAGATTTTTATCGGCCCAAAACAGATGTTCCACCGGGTGTCATTATCATGGCACATGGTTTTGCGTGTTTAAGACAATTTAAATTAGTACAGTTTGCTAAGCGTTTTGCACAGGCAGGCTATGCGGTGGTTTTGTTTGATTACCGCTATTGGGGGGGGAGTACGGGTCGACCTCGAGAGCTAGTGAGCATTCAAGAGCAGTTAAGCGATTGGCGTACAATGTTGATGCATGTGTCACAGCGTAAATCGATTAATTCTCGTAAAATTGTCTTGTGGGGCATTTCATTGAGTGCGGGTTATGCACTTGAATTGGCTTCGGAAAATAAAAATATTCAAGCGGTCATTGCACAAAATCCATTTGTTGATGGTGCAGAAAGTGCTAAAAATTTTCCCTTAAATTTATTGCCAAAAGCACTCAAAATCTCCAGTCAAGATTATATGGGGGCGAAGGTGGGATTATCGCCAAGGACTTTGGCGGTAACAGATCCATCTGGATTATGTTTTGTGCAAACCAAAGATGCATACGCAGGATATCAATCGATTATTCACCCTGATTATTATTGGAGTGGGCAGGTGCCTGCACGAGTATTTTTTAATCTGATGCGTTATCGGCCCATTCAAAATTTACGCAAGATTGCTGTTCCTGTACTGTATATCGCCTCGAAGAATGATAGTCTGATTCCAATTGAGTCTAGCCGTGAAGCAGCCACGAATATTGCACCTTATGTTGATTATTATGAATGGGATATGGCTCATTTTGATATTTATCATGGCGCATGGTTTGAAAAAGCAGTGGCAAAGCAGTTAGATTTTTTAAATCAGCATGTAGGAGTAAGTTAATGATTATTGTGTGCCCGCATTGTTTGGCAAAAAATCGTGTGCCCGAAGAAAAATTGGCAGAACAACCTGCATGTGGCCAATGCCATGAAGCCTTGGTACCACTGGCACCTATTGAGCTAAATGAGCAAAATTTTAGTCAGTTCATTAGTCATAGCGACTTACCGATTTTCATTGATCTATGGGCAGAGTGGTGTGGGCCATGTAAGATGATGGCACCGCATTTTGCTCAAGTTGCAAAGCAATATCCGCATGTAATTTTTGCCAAAATTAATACTGAAGAAAACCCACGTTTAAGCAGTGCTTTTAATGTACGGAGCATTCCAACCTTAGTTTTGATGAATAAAACCAACGAACTTGCTAGAATAAGTGGAGCGCTGCGTTCAAGTGAATTGCAGCAGTGGCTCGATCAACAATTGACTGCCCATTCATAATGGGGCTTGGAGTTAAAGTGTCAGAAACTCATGTAAAACCGGAAGGTACGCTCTCACTACAAACAATTGCAATGCCAGCAGATACCAACTGGAGCGGTGATGTGTTTGGTGGTTGGATCGTGTCACAAATGGACTTGGCAGGTGCGATTCACGCAGAGCGTTTTAGTAAAGGTCGCTGTGCAACAATTTCCATTAACCAGATGACATTTTTAGTACCGGTAAAAGTGGGTGATGTTATCAGTTGCTATACCAAAATTTTGAAAGTGGGAAATACTTCAATTCAAATGCAAATCGAGGTTTGGGACAGCCATGACAGCTCACGTGATCCTATTCGTGTGACGGAAGGGGTCTATACTTTTGTTGCTGTGGATGTCAAAGGTGCAAAACGCCAAATTCCTGCAGAAGCAAAACAGTTATTTGAAGCATCACAAACGAAAGCAGAATAAGACGCTAAAAGCAGTTTGAGTGTTTAAAAAACCCAGCATATATGCTGGGTTTTTTATTTTGTTGAAGCTTAAAACATCGTGTTTTGATTGGCACTTTCAGCTGGAACAGCTTGCTGAACATCCCAATGTTCGACAATTTTTCCATTTTCAACTCTAAAAATATCAACGACAGCAACACCTCTATCTTGTGGATTTTGCTGTGAATGCACATGTAAATAGACAAGGTCACCTTCGGCAGCAGCACGTTTAATTACGCTTTTTGCGAGAGGATTTTCTTTGAAATATTGGGTGAAGTAGTTTACAAAAGGCGCTTTACCATTGGCCACATGAGGGTTGTGTTGAATATATTCAGTTCCAATATATTGATCTGAGTAAGCTTTTACCTGATGCTTTTGAAAGACACCATTATAAAAATCGGTCACCAGTTTCTTGTTGCGTTCGGCTTGCTGAGCTTGTGCAGTAATGACGGTAGTTGGTGTCTGAGTTGGCGTTTTGTCTGCAGGTGCTTTTGCTTGTGCGGTTACAGCAATGCTAGTGAAAAGTAGCGCGCTGGTGATTAAAAAGGGTTTCATTTAATTTTGCTCTCGTTATAAATATAACTCCATCATGAGCAAGGAAGTGCTATAGAAATAGCACCCTTTGGTAAAGATTTAGTCTTAATTCGGTAAGTAATAGACTTACTTAAAAGTAAGTTTTATTTACAATTATTTCTTTTTCAGGTAGGACTTTTCTACCCATGCCCAAAGCATTTCGCATTGAATGGGTGCTTCGCCAGATTCATCGGTGACGGTGACTTGAACTAAGGTTTCGCCACGGTCTGTGGTGCGCATGAGCTGTTGTTGTTGTTCAGTCAAAATAGCGGTTGCTTGCATTGCGCCTTTACTCGGACGTTGGAAATCAACTTTAAATGATTTAATGAGTACAATGGCGCTGTCAGGTACATTCATTGCAGTCACGAAGCCAGTTGCAGTCTCTGCGATGAGTGCCATAGCACAAGCATGTAGCTGACCAATATGGTTTTGCATCGCTTTGTGATTTGCGATGCTGACCGTAACGCGGGAAGGGCTGACTTCTAAATAACGAATTTTGGCAGAACCGACCATTGGGACGATTTTGCCAAAGGCTTTGGACCATAGCGCAGTGCGAATGCTTTGTGGAAATTTCGATGTTGAACTGACCAGCTTAGATAAACGATTGCCTTGCGCCATGATTCCTCTGCTTGGCAGGTGTCCTGCCTTAATCTTTAAAGTTATTGAACTGTAAAGGCACACCGAACTGCTGTTCTTTCAAGAACGCCATCACTTGTTGCAAGGTATCGCGTTTTTTATCAGTTACACGGATTTTATCGCCCTGAATAGAAGATTGCACTTTCACGCCACTTTCTTTAATGGCTTTATTAATTTTTTTTGCGGTATCAGAGTCAAGGCCATCTTTGAGTTTGATCACTTGAATCACGTTTTTGCCAGAAGCGGTCATTTTTTGTGGGTCAAGTGCTTGAATATCGACTTTACGTTTAAAGAAATGGTTTTCTAGCATGGTATAGACTTGTTCACATTGGAAGTCGCTTTCAGTGCTGATTTTAATTTCTTTGTTTTTTTCGTTCAGTTCGATTGAAACGTCCTGACCGCGGAAGTCAAAACGTGTCGCAATTTCTTTTTGCGTGTTTTGAACTGCATGATTTACTTCAAAAACTTCTAATTCTGAAACAATATCGAAAGAAGGCATAGTTTAGACCTTTACAAAGGGAAAGAATATCTGAGATGCTAGGGATGTTTTCTTCATTTGCCAAGTGTTGTTTACATCAAAGGAGTGCGCAATGATCCGTAAACAAGAAATTACAACATTTGAGTTCCCAGAAAATGCGATTATCTGGGATGTCCGTGACGCAAGTGCATTTACTGAGGCACACCTAAAAGGTGCTGTGAATCAGCCAATCACTGATTTGTCTGCAGATAGTTTGACTCAGGTGTCAACGGATCAGCCAATCTACATTTTATGTGGTGGTGGTAGTAAAGCACCTCGAGCTGCTGAGCTTTTAGAGGGTTTAGACAGTGGTCGTGAATATGTTGTATTAATGGGAGGCACTCGTGCCGCTCGAGCAGCAGGTTTACCACTGATTGAAGGCGCTTAATCCGCCTCAGAAAAAAGCGCCGAAGGGCGCTTTTTTTATGTCTATAAATTGGAGCGATGACGCTTCATTCAATCGGTTTTATGGTTTGATCAGGCTTAAAGTATGCTTTTTTAGCTTTGACTTTCTTTTTAAAACGTTGTGCACTGAGTTTTTGCAATAAACTCATAGGAATAGGGCAAGGTTCAGACAAGACTTGCGCTACCAAGACTTCACTACACAGTGGTGCATATAAGAAACCTTTAGAACCCAATCCAGCAAAGGTATAAAGTTCTGTCTCTGCTTTCACTGACCCAAGGACAGGGAAATAATCCAAGCTTTGTGCACGAACGGATGCGCGACCTTGCCATGTTTCTACAGCTGGGAGTTGCTCGGCGTAGTGAGGAAAGACACTGTGGATAAGATTGTAGTTATGCACATGATCTACTAATAGCACTTCGCTATCTTCTCTATTTGGATAAAACGATGCACCGAGAATAAATTGCGTTGCATCGAGTTGCATACAATAACCGCCATAGCTATACGCATGTTGCGTACTCAACGCAGAGTCTGGTTGACTGAGCCAGCTGACTTGGCCACGTATTGGTTTTAGCTGTGGATAGTCCTCAATCAGTTGCATACTTTGACGAGCCGCACAGACCACTACGTGATCAAACTGCCCAACAGACTGTGTATGACTGAATAATTCAACACCCGTACTTAAGTGCTCAATCTGTGTAATCTGTGCTTGCTGAAACTGAATGAGAGGCGATGCTAAGATCTGATCACGTAGCTGATGCGGTGAAACGGCACCTGCTTCATTTAAGCACAGACTGGAAAATTCACTTTGTAATGATGGTGACTCTGCTTGTGCCGTAGATGCTTGATCCTCGGTTAATAGCCCTGTTGGGTACTGGTCGATCAAGCCTAATAATTCTTCGGGCTTTTTGAGTGCAATTTGATGGATGTCTAGCGCACGAAAAGCCTTAAATTTTGGATAATGGCGCATGGCGTGTTGCCAGGTGAGCGTCATCAGATGCTCCGCACTTTGCTCGATTGGACAGAGCTTGGGATTTAAGAGCGCAAGGGGATTACCAGAACCTCCTGCTAAGGGCTCTGCTTGATCGAATAGCGTAACTGAATGGCCACGCTGTGCGAGTGCCCAAGCACAGCTTAATCCTGCAATTCCAGCGCCTACAATCGCAATATGACGCTGCTTATGCTGCTGTGGCTGTGTGATCGGTTGTGTGGGTGGCTCGGCACAAATAATGAGGTCATCTGTAGAGGGAAGGTCTTTATCTTCCTCTAGCCAAATGGCTTTGAGCATTTCACGTTTATGCCGAAATCCGCGTGGGCGACTAATACGAATACCGTGTTGTTTGAGGCCACGTTTTAATACGCCTGCTACACTAAATGACGAGAAAGTTGTGCCATAGCCTGAAAGGCGAACAATATGACTTAAAACGTGCTCCTCCCACATATCTGGGTTGCATGCTGGAGCAAAGCCATCTAGAAACCAGGCATGAATTTGACTGGTTTTTGCCATCACAGGAAAAACATCATGCGCATCGCCTAACCACAAATCTAGGATAAAGCGTTCATCTGGAAAAGACAGTCGATGACAGCCTGCGATGGGCAATGGATATTGCTCAAGTAGTTGCTCAGAGAGGGGCTGTAATTCTGGCCAAGCATTCAAAGCGCGGATCAAGTCTGGCTTAGACAACGGAAATTTTTCGACAGAGACCACATGCAAGCGACTGTGGTTTTGCGGGCGAACCTTTTGCCATAATTGCCACAAGGCCAAAATATTTAAGCCCGTACCAAAACCTGTTTCACCGACATGAAAAGATTCAAAGTCTTGCAACTGTGCCAACCGTTCAGGGAGGTCATTGCCATTTAAAAACACATGTCGTGTTTCGAGCAGGCCATTATCTCGGGAGAAATAGGCATCGCCAAATTGTTTAGAAATTGGAACATCAATTCCATCGATCATACGCCAATCAAGATCAGCCGTTTGAATTGCTTGAGACAAAGCAGGAGAGCCTTTTACAGATACAGATAAAAACTTAAATTACCACTGGCGACGACGTTTGGTATGAATATAACTCGCCATTAAGAAGCCAAGCAGTACGCCTACTGCAATGGTCACAGCGCCGTATAAAAACATTTGTGCACTGCGCTCACTTTGTAGAACTTGCACTTGTACACCTAAACTATCATTTTTCAATTGTAGCTCTTGGTTTTGTGCTAAAGCGTCAAGGTTTGCTTTTTCAAGTTGCTGTAAACGTGAGTGTTGATCTTTGACCAGCGCCTTAATTTTAGCATCTTGTAAAACTTTATTTTTGATCTGTTGCTCAGCAGTCAGCGGTGCATTTTCGGCAGCCATCATTGCATTGGGCTGGGAGGCCACACGCATAGTTGTAGGTTTATTGGCTGGCAAAGTTTGAGGTACAGTGGCAGGGAGTACAGCAGCTGTTGCTGTGACTGGCTCTGTAGGCGTAGGGGCAGGTTCAACTGCCCAGCTTACGGAACTAAAAAGAAAACAGCCTATGATGCAGGTAAAAACGGCACGCATGAACTTATCCTTTAGGGAAGGCTTTATTGAACGGTTTAACGTCAATATGACTATATACGCCTTCCTTTAGGAATGGTTCATCTTGGAGCCATGCATCGAGAGCTTCACGCGTTTCAAAATCGACAATAATCGTACTACCATAAAAGCCCGCTTGAGGATTGCTTGGGTCTTTCGGCATTGCACCTGCAACAATCAAACGGCCTTCAGTATCTAATTGCTCTAAGCGCGCAAGATGTTGTGGGCGAACCGCTAGGCGTTTTTCGACTGTACCTTCACGATCTGTACAGCTAACGACAAATAATGGCATGTGATTTCTCGATTTTTAAACTAGAAGTATTATTCAGAGGTCTTAAAGTATTTTCGCAATACAATAAACTGAATAATGATAAAGGAAAACATCACGATCATGTCGCCAAATGCAGTGAATTCACCCCAATATTTTCCGCCCATAAATAAATAAGCAAAGAAAATATGTAAGCAAGACATCACCACAAACATACAGGCCCATGCAAAGTTCAGTTTTTTCCATCCTGATGCGCTCAGTTCGAGTACAGGCCCAAACAAACGTTCGATCAGTGGCTTGCGGTCTTTGCTAAACCAAGGCGACAGTAAGAACGCCCCTGCAAAGACTAAATTCAACAATACCGCTTTTAAACGAATATAGAAATCGTCACTCAGTACCAAAGTAATGCCACCAAAAATGACGGTCATAAACAAAACAATCCATTGTTGCTTGTCTAAGCGGAACTTTTGAATAAAAAATAATGCGCCGTAAACCACCAGCATTGAAAGCATTAAACCTGTAGTTGCAACTAAAATATTATTATTATCAATGCCTCCAGCAGAACCGAAGAGTTGTAATAATGGATGCTGAGTATCTTTTGGATCTACAGTTTTATATAAATAAAAGAAAATAATGAGTGGCACAAAGTCTAAAAGTGCTTTCATGTTAGAGTATCTGGTATCTGATCAAATAAATGACATAGTATAAGTGATGCTAGGCGTAGATTTACATACACACAGTAATATTTCTGATGGAACTTTGTCTCCAGAGCAACTGGTGCAAGCGGCGCATGAAATTGGCATTCATACCCTAGCGCTGACAGATCACGATACCATGGATGGCTTAAATTTAGCTGAAAAAGTGGCGCAAGAGTTCGGCATGCGACTGATTTCTGGGGTGGAAATTTCCAGCCAATGGTCACGCCCGGCCACTAAAAAAAGCTATGGTGTACACGTCGTTGCACTCAATATGCAAAATCCTGCGCCTTTACTTGAATTACTCGAACAACAAAAGCACATACGCGCCGTACGTGCCAAACAAATTTGTGACTTACTGATCCCGTTAATTGGTGAAGATATTTATACAGATGTTATTGCCAAAGTGGACAATGTGCCTGATCGTGTGACGCGAACACACATTGCTAAAACCTTAGTAGAAAAAGGCTATGTCAGCCGTGCACAGCAAGCATTTGACAAATATATTAAAGAAGGCAAAAAAGCCTATGTAAAATTTGATGGTTTAGGTTTAGAAGAAACTATTCAAGTCATACATGCCAGTGGTGGTTTTGCTGTATTGGCACATCCAACCCGCTATGATTTGTCTGCAACCAATATTCGCTACTTAATCGAAATTTTTGCGAAATTTGGTGGTGATGCTGTTGAGCTCCCACCTGCAGTAGATCCATTGGGCACACGTCAAATGGTCGATCGAATGATTGCTGAATTTGGTTTAAAAGTCTCTGTCGGAAGTGATTATCATGGGAGCAATATGCCATGGATTAAGCTTGGCAATATTCCACGTGTTAATGACGGGCAAAGAGGTATTTGGGAAAGTTTCGTTTAATGAGCAACACACGCTTTTTTCCCTCTCCATTTTGAAGAGGGATGGCTGGTAAAACTTAAAGCAAGTTGTTGTCGTGGGCTTGAATGGGGGGTGGTGTTGGTTTACCCAAGGTACCTAGCAATTCAATTTCAATGGTACGCACCATTGAATCTAGGGGTAAATCGTTACTTTGTGTACCAAAAGGTTCTTCTATTTCAGAACTTAAGGCATCTAAACCTAAAAATGTATACGCCAAAATACCCACCAAAAGAGGGGTCACTAGCCCTAAGGTTGAGCCCAAGCTAAAAGGCAACATAAAACAAAAGAAATAGACCGTACGGTTAAGTAATACTGAATAGGCAAATGGCAAGGGGGTCGTCGCAATGCGATCACAGCCTGTTTGTACCGTACTGAGCTCCATAATATGATCGTTCATTTGTGCATAGATGATGTCGGAAATTTCACCTTCTTTTAGGGCTTGCATGAGTTCCCATTGCATAAGACTGAGCGTGTACTGTGGCGCATTGACTTGTTGATACAATTGTTTAATGGCTTGAGCGCTCATACCACTGGTTTCGATGAGTTCCGTAGGGTTGGCTGTATCGTGACGTAAGCGATCGCGCAGAACATTGGCAAAGACAATCACATGTTGAATCACACGCTCACGGCGACCCTGACTGAGCATACGACAGTCACGGTCAAAGTGGCGTGCATTGGCAATTAAAATGCCCCATAAACGCCGTGCTTCCCACCAGCGGTCATAGCAGGCAGAGTTTTTAAAGCCCAAAAAAATAGACAGTACAACCCCAATTAAGGTAAAGCCGACCAAGGGTAATTCTGGGAAGTGAAAAATATTAAAATATGACAGACCACCAATAACGGTTGAGAGCAACATGACCACACCTAATGGCGGTAAAACTTTAGGTAAAATAGTTCCTCGCCATGAGAACAACAGCTTAAATACACTGGTTTGGTCACGAACAATCATATGATTAGAATCTTCATAAATTTGCTCTGATCTTCATCTTTGCTCATACCTTTGTCAATATATGAAAACGACAGTTTTTAATGATTGATGAGCCCGTGTTCAGCAAAAGAATAATTTCCCTCCTGCGCAATAATGCAGTGGTCAATTAACTGGATTTCGAGGAGTTGGCAAGCTTGATGAATTTGTGCGGTGAGCACGCGATCAGCTTCAGATGGAGATGGCATGCCAAAGGGATGATTGTGTGCAATCACGATCGCGCTTGCATGTTGTGAAATGGCATAGCGTAACAATTGATTGATCGAAATTTCACAGGAATTAACAGCGCCAAAAAACAATTTTTTAAAGTTTATTTTTCTTAAATGTGCATCGAGACACAGTACTGCAAAAACTTCTTGAGTCTCGGATAAAAATTCAAAACGTAAAAAATCAATCAACTGCGTAGAGTGATTTAAAGTCAGTGCATTCTGACTCATTTGCTGGCTAATGTAGCGTTTGCCAAGTTCTTTGACCGCCATGAGCTGTGCATATTTGGTTGCGCCGATGCCATGAAATTGGCTGAGATCACTTAAAGAAGCATTGAGGATAGGGCCTAGGCTTCCAAAGTGTTGAATTAATAACCTTGCCAATTCTACGGCGGAATGTTGTTGTGAGCCTGAGCGTAAAAAAATCGCAAGTAGTTCAGCATCGGATAAGCTTTGTGCACCTTGTTGGAGTAAGCGTTCACGAGGCCGTTCTTGACTGGGCCAATGTTTAATTGAGAAATTCATTTTTGTTAGACTTTTTTATTATGAGTTGTCGTTGTTTTTCCAAGTGCAATCTTGGGTCTGTCCATATTTAATGCTATTGTGAGCGCCACTGCAACAGATAGGAAGCCTGTTTGTGAGCTTCGACTTGAGTGTCATTCCAAATAAAAACATTGTTTTGGCTGTTACGGGTGGGATTGCTGCCTATAAAAGTGCGATTTTGGTTCGTCGTTTAAAAGACGCTGGATTTAATGTACGTGTGGTCATGACCGCCGGTGCACAAGCCTTTATTACGCCATTAACATTTCAGGCGCTTTCGGGTAATCCTGTGCATACAACATTGCTCGATCCAGAAGCAGAAGCAGGTATGGGGCACATTGAGCTTGCGCGTTGGGCGGACTTATTGCTGGTGGCTCCTGCCAGTTGTGATAGCTTGGCAAAATTTGCAGCGGGTTTGGCGGATGATTTACTTTCGACGCTTTACTTGGCGACGAAAGCGCCTGTCTGGGTTGCCCCAGCCATGAATCAACAAATGTGGGCTGCCAAAGCAACACAGCGCAATTTAAATACGCTCATTGAAGATGGCGTGCATGTGATTATGCCTGACGCAGGTTCACAAGCCTGTGGTGATGTAGGTTTGGGCCGTATGCCTGAGCCCGAAGATCTAGCAAATCAAGTGACTGAATACTTCCACCGTGCGCAACGTGCAATTGCGGAAAAATTTGGCTTGTTGGCTGGAAAACGTGTCACGATTACGGCAGGTCCAACCCGTGAAGCGATTGACCCTGTGCGCTATATTTCCAATCACAGTACTGGCAAAATGGGCTTTGCTTTGGCAGCGGCATGTTATGCTGCTGGTGCAAAAGTAACATTGTTGGCTGGGCCTGTGAGTCTGGACACCCCCAATGGTGTACGCCGTATTAATGTACAATCAGCAAGACAAATGCTTGATCACAGCATGCAACAGTTGGATCAAGGGTGTGATGTCTTTATTGCAACTGCAGCAGTGGCGGATTACCGTGTGGCAGAAGTGGCTGAGCATAAGATTAAGAAAGCAGGCGATGAGTTAAATGTTGCGCTGATTAAAAACCCAGATATTGTGGCGACGATTGCCCAGCAGGATAAACGTCCATTTATGGTGGGCTTTGCTGCTGAAACGCGCAATGTGGAAGAATATGCTGCCGGTAAATTGGTTGCCAAGAAGCTCGATATGATTGCTTGCAATGATGTATCCCGTCTAGATATTGGCTTTGCTTCTGATGAAAATGCCATGATTGTGTTTTTTGCAGAACAGTATCAAATGGAAAAGCGCGATTTAGAAAAAGCTTCCAAGCAAGAGATTGCACAGCAGTTGGTTGAGGCTATTCATGATGCATTACATCATGAAGCTGAAACAGATGAGTTGCTTTAAGCCTTCATTTCTTGACTCAACTTCGCATTACAAGCTGAAAGCTTGAATCAAAAAAGCCCTCAATGATTGAGGGCTTTTTTTAATTGGTTCGAGCTAAAGTAGAACTGACTTAAGCTTGGTGTTCACGCACATACTCTTCAGTACGCTTCATCGCATCTTGAATATTAAACAATGCTGTTTCAACATCTTTGAGTGTTTTTGCATTACCACCACTGAGTGCCTGACGCCATTTACGTGCGCCTGGTAAGTTTTGGAATAGGCCTAAAATATGACGAGTGATAATAGATAAAGGCGCGCCTTCAGCCATACGCTGCGAAATATATGGCATCATGCTGTGCATAATCTCAAAGCGGTCAGGTGCTTCCAAATTCCATAATTGCCCCATTTCTGCCAAAAGGTAGGGATTATGGTAGGCCTCACGTCCAATCATGACCCCATCAACATGCTTCAAATGTTCTTCGGTTTCGGCAAAGGTCTTAATACCACCATTAATTTCAATTAACAGATTCGGGCGCTCTTGTTTTAAGCGGTAGACATCTTCATAGCGTAAGGGGGGTACATCACGGTTTTCTTTGGGTGATAAGCCTTTGAGTAAAGCAATACGTGCATGCACAATAAAGTTATTACATCCAGTTTTGGCAACAGTGTCGACAAAGTGCAACATTTCTTCATAAGACTGCATGTCATCAATACCAATACGATGTTTAACCGTCACTGGAATATCCACAGCATTTTGCATTTCTGCAATACATTCTGCTACTAAATCAGGCTCAGCCATGAGGCATGCACCAATTTTATTGTTTTGTACGCGATCGCTTGGGCAACCTACATTAAGGTTCACTTCGTCATAGCCCCAGTCTTGTGCCATTTTAGTACAAGTTGCTAGGTCTTTAGGATTCGAACCACCCAGCTGGAGCACAATCGGATGTTCTTCTTTGTTGAAGTCTAAATGACGGTTCGCGCCACCAAATAAAATCGCGCCAGTGGTCACCATCTCTGTATAGAGGATGACATTTGGATTAAATAAACGTGCAAAGAAACGATAATCTTTGGTGGTCCAATCCATCATTGGCGCCACGCTGATTCGAGGTGCGAGTTTATTTTCAGTAGAATTGATTACGGTCATCAAACATCAGGCCTTGGCAAACAAAGATGGAAATTAGGAGAGAAATTAGATTGCACACATTGAGTCATGTGATGCACCATTGAAACAACGTTTCAAAATTGGGCGCTATATTAGCACAATTTTAAATAGACTTTGTGGCGTGTGAAATTTAAGCAAGAAACTGCTAAGCACTACGTTGTATAGGTCGAGAGCCCCACGGCATAAGTGGGCGCATACAGCCACTTTGGACATAATAATTTTCGGCATCTTGTGGCTTAGCACTTTTGCCAACAAAGGTGCCTGCTTGTAGCAAGAAAGTCTCTTGTTGTAAGACCTGATATAAATCACTATTGCTGATGTAGCCTGCAATGTCTAATTTAGGTTTTTGCAGTTTTAAAATGCGAAACAATTTGAGTTTTAAATCATCTAGGGTCGCAGGCTGTGGCTCTTGGCTAATTTGATGAATGATCGCATCAATATTGGATTTTACTCGGCACAGAAAAAAATAATCATAGATTCCACGATTCTTGCTCTGATCATGTTGGTTCGGCTTATAAATCGCTTTGTGCTGAAGTAGGTCTATTTCCCAGTCTTTGGCTTCTAAATACAACAGATTTCCAAAGTCTTTGGTGGTCTTAATTGAAATATGATGTTCATCATTCACAATAAAATCTGCACAGTCCCAAATACCCTTGCCACTACAGCTAAAATCAATATGTGACAGCTGTTGTACACGAGGGCGCTGCTGACAGTAATAGTAAAAAGCAACTTCGCCTAATTTGCCCCGATAGACATCACGAAAAACCATTAAGTCCGTACGAATTTCTGAACCGCCTGTGCGATAAGCACGATGTTGACCTTGTTTGCCAAAGGTCATTTTCCAACTAAATTCTAAAACTTGCTCTAAAGCTGAAGTAGGTAAAGGAATATTTAAAAGACCAAATTGCTTTGGATGTGTCACTTTAAAACTACTGCCGTGGAAGGTCAGTGCAACAGGTTTAAATCGAGTTTTCATTATTGATATGAAGCTTTTATTTTTATGATTATTGTTAATGCTAGCTAAACTATGAATTAAAATTAAAGCAAAAAATAATTTTTAAGATGAATGGAAAATCAATAAGTTAAATATATTTTGATTAATAAATTGAAAGGTTGACGAAATTTAGCGTGAATTAATAGGAGGTATAGGCTTTGTCGAAAAGACTGGGATTTCTTATATTTGTGAAGATCTGTTAAATAATTTTGGCGAATGGGGTCGGGCTAAATTGAATTGTAAAATTGAGCCATCTCTTAAAAGTGAAGCCTAAGTAAGGGGGGATTGGATTAGGGCTATTTAGAGAAGTATTGAAGGGCACTGAAAGCTGACACAATAGATGTGAAATACTCAGTCATGTTGATTGAGTTCTGTGGATAAATTGTTTAATTTGCAAAAGAAGAATAATAAACAATTTTTTGGGGGAGATTAGACAATGATGTTAGAAGAAATTTTTAAGGACAAAAAAGCAGAAAATAGTGACCAATTTAATTTGCGGATACATCGTGGACTCAGTTGGCTAAAAAAAGCACAGCAATTAGACCAAGAGTTGGACTTACAATTTATTGCTTTATGGGTCTCGTTCAATGCCATTTATGCACAAGATTTGCTGATAAGTCAGGACAAGCAAAGCTTAAGACAGTTTTTACATTTAATTTGCCAAAAAGACCAAGAAGATAAGATCTATAATATTTTATGGGAGAAATATAGCCAGCCCATTCGAGTGCTACTTGATAACCAATATATTTACCAAGGTTTTTGGGACTATCAAAATGAAAAGATTAGCTTAGAGGCCTGTAAAACTGGCTTGGCTGCGGAAAAGCAAAAAGTATTGAATGCTTTGGGGCATAAAGATTCGGTCGATATTTTAATGGTGCTGTTTAACCGCTTATATACTTTGCGTAATCAAATTGTCCATGGCGGGGCAACTTATAACAGTTCGGTGAATCGTTCACAATTAAAGGATGCTTGCCGTATTTTAGAGGTATTACTGCCTGTATTTATTTTAGTACTTTTGGAAAATGCACAAAGTTTAGATTTGGGAAAACCGTTTTATCCAGTGGTGCAAGTCAGCTAAGACAGACCTAGACTGGTGAGAGCATATAACCAAAGCGAGAGGCTATGCCCATGCTTTGGTTTCAGTGAAAACTTAGTGTGTTGTCGCTGGTTGCTTTTGCCCAAGTTGATCCATTAAGGCCATAAGCGATGCACCACATACTAATCCAAACCCTGTTAGGCAAGCCGCTGGCCAGCCACCATGGTGCCATGCATATACCCCTAAAGCCGATCCTCCCGCACCACCAATAAAGTACAGTGTCATATAAATAGAGTTAATGCGTGAGCGTGCATTCGGGTTAAGTTTAAAAATCACATTTTGGTTACAGCTGTGTACCATAGCTAAGCCAAGGTTAATGACTGCATAGCCTAAAGCGTAGCTCATTAGAGATTGGCCACCTAAATACAGCAGTCCCCAACTGATTGCCAATATGCCACAGCCCATCCAAGTGAGGACTAAATTATGTCCACGGTCGGCCCATTTTCCAATCCACTGAGTCGAGAGCGCGCCAAATACGCCCACCAGCGTTAAGATTCCCACCCACACATCAGGTAGTGAAAAAGGCGGTGCAGTGAGTAGCATGGCAATCGTGGAAAATAAAATACTCATCGAGGCAAAAGCACAGCCACCAATGAGGGAGCGGTAGACCAAGCGACGCTCTTGGCGCAGTAGCTGTGCCATAGATGCAAAAATTTGTGCATATCTAAGTGTACTGGTATTGACCATAGGCAATTGACGATTAAGTAGCACTGCAAGTACCAGCATGAGCACAGCGCTTACAACATAGATAATATTCCAATGCCATAAATTAGATAAAAGCCCAGCCAAACTGGTCGATAGTAAAATCCCCACCAATAAGCCACTCATTAGAAAGCCAACAGTTTCACCTGTTTTTTCAGGGCGTACCGCAAGGGTGACCAGTGGAATAAGAACTTGTGCCGCCACAGAAAATAAACCAGTAATAATGGTGCCAATCCATAGCATCGTTAAGCTATTCGAAAGTGCACAAATACTTAGACCTACTGCTGCGCCAAACATAAGTAAGGGAATAAATTTGCTTTTATTGACAATATCCCCCAAAGGTACAATAAACAGTAACCCTAAGGCATAAGACACTTGGGCAAAAGTGACCGTAAGCGCCACTTGTGATTGCGCTACTTGAAAGCTTTGTTGAATCGAGGCGATTAACGGTTGGCAATAATAATTGGCACCCGCACATAGACCACATGCAATTGCCATAAGCCAAAGTAGGGTTTTATTTTGGCTAATATCAACGTTGGGGTTCATAGATTTCCTTACGTGTGGTTAAGCGCAGTAGGCGGTGGCTTCAATTTCGATTTGCATGTCGGGAAGTGCCAAGCATGGTACGGGAATCAGTGTGCAGGCTGGCAATGCATGTGCTTGCCATAGTGCTTTTAGGTGCTGAATAATCAACTGATGTTTGAGTTGATCATATTGGCAGACCAAAATTCTTAACATCGCAATATCATATAGCGTGGCCTTTGCAGCCTCTAAAGCCAATTGCACATTATGCATGGCTTGCGCCAACTGTATTGTAAAGTCAGTTGCCAAAGTTTGGTCGCGCTGTTCGCCTCCTTGACCTGAAATATGCACAATACGATTCAACTGATGAATGTTGACTTGCGCAATGTGGCTATAAGCAAACGGAGTGGGATTATACAGCGTATCTGGGTTCATGAGGTGGATGACTGAGTGCAGGTTTTGTTGCATCGCAATTTCCTTAGCGCTTAAAGTCTTGCTAGTATCAAAGCTCAAGTTAACTTGAGGTCAAGAATAAATATGCAAGAATCTAAACAGCAATGGCTGAGTATTGGTCAGCTTGCTGAGCGTAGTGGTGTCAGCGTACCTACTGTTCGCTTTTATGAAGAAAAACAACTTATTTGGAGTACAAGAACCACAGGAAATCAACGTCGTTATCAACGTGCAATGTTACGCCGTATTGCAATTATTAAAATTGCTCAGCAAGTTGGAATTAGCCTACAACAGGTTTATGAAGCTTTTGAGGTTTTGCCAAAGCATCAAGTGGCATCTAAGGCAGATTGGCAACAGATGTCACAGCGTTGGCAACAGCAATTAGATGCGCAAATTATGTATTTATTACAGTTACGCCAGCAGTTGGATTCTTGCATCGGTTGTGGTTGCCTATCTTTACAACAATGTCCATTGCGTAACCCTGATGACCAACTATCCCAGCAATCGGCTGGCGCACATTTTCAGCACATCTTGATGCATTTAGAACGCTTTACTGAATCTGGGATTGATCATGATTCAACATCCTAATATGCATGGTGTTCGAGCACCGTCATGAGGCGAATGATTAATGTTATTTTTTGGATAGACTAATCATCAACACACCCACGATATTGAGCAAACAGCCCAGCCACTGTATAGAATTTAGGTGTTCATCTAAAAAGGCTACTGCCAATAAAATCGTTAAGATTGGACCTATGGATGCAATCATGGCGGAGTGGCCAGGACCTAATCGAACAATGCTTTGCATCATCAGTACCGTTGGGAGTACAGTCACAAATAGCCCAATGGCAATCCCATAGCCCCAGACTGCGGGTGGCAGATTTTGAATGAGTTGTATTGGTGCTGGTACCAATAAAACATAATGAATGAGCGTGCCTAAGCAGGTAATGCTTAACGCTAAGGCATTAAAATGCCATGAGCCAAATTTGGTTATCATTTTAGGGGTAAGCAGTAAATAAGAGGCAAAGGCCACGGCACTGGCAAAAACAAAGCTCGCGCCAATCCAAAAATTACCATCCTGCGGCGTATTACTTTGTTCTTGTAGCATGACGAGTACGGTACCACCGTAACTTAATAGGATCGCAAGGTAAGTTTTGGTGCTGAGTTTTTGCTTATAAATAACACTAGATGCTAGAACTGTCAGGGTAGGATATAAAAACAAAATAATTCGTTCCAGCGAAGCACTAATGTACATCAGACCCATGAAGTCTAACCAACTCGCAAGATAGTAGCCAAGTAAACCTGCAAGGATAAGCATGCCCCAATCACGAGCTGTTAGATATTGGTAAGAGCGACGGCTAAACCAACACATGATCAAGAAAAAGGGCAAAGCACTGCCCATGCGGAGTGCCATTAATACGGTGGCATCCACCAGAGGGGATAATGCATAAGCTTGCTTAATAAATATAGCTTTAGTGCTAAATAAAAAAGCGGCACAAATAGCACAAAGTGCGCCCATTTGACGTGGGGATAGACTGAGCGTAGGCATGGCGATGCAATGGCTGGGAGAGAAAAGAATATAAGATGATTATAAGAAAATTACAGACAAAGATTAAATGCAAAAAAATGAATGGGCACGATACCCAAATGGAATGCTTCATTTGGAATGGGCATAGCTCAGCACAGGAATTCTGAGTTGACGAATTGTGTGAAATATCAAATTTAATACGATGGCGGTAAAAAATGATTGTTTGGCCTTGAAATACATCAATTTTTTCATAACGCACCAATATTGTGCATAAAAGAGCCAAATTCGCCAAATTGTGAGGTGTTCATCATGGTGCAAAATGTCGCAGAAATTATTTTTTTAGCAAAAAATGCGATCTATAGACTTAAGGCGAATGCCATAAATGGCATAATTTAAGGGGAAATGCTGTCGATCACGCCAATTTAATCAAAGAATTTATGTGGGGTGATAATTGTACAAGTCTTTCAAAAACAGCTTAATTTATTTGAGTTTAAAAATCCTAAAATTTGTCAGCAAGGTCAACTGTTGTTTTTGGGATATTTAAAATAGGTTGCTATGTATGGCATTTAAAGGCTTTCACAACTAAAAATATAAATATCAAACGAATGTTTTTTTGTCATTTAGATCAATAAGCAATAAGTTGAGATTTAAATTAGCTTAATAAAACTTAAAAACAGCATTATTTTGTATAAAAAAGATTCATACCATTAAAAATAAAAATGAATAACTGCTTTATCGCATCATATTTTTTATGAATCACCAGTTCAAAATATGGGTATTTATTAACTAAATATTGGGTGGTAATTTAAAAAAGTTCCATTAGAATCCAAAAATTCAACAAAAGAACATCCTGAGGGGAAGCATCGTTTTTACGATGTTTACTTAAGAAAAATTAGCTTGAGGAACGCTCATGCAGATCGGAATTCCAGCCGAAACTGTTGTCGGTGAACATCGCGTCGCTGCGACGCCAGAGACAGTAAAGAAGTTGATCAGCGCTGGTCATAATGTCGTTATTGAACGTGGAGCAGGTGTAAACGCTGCTTATATCGATAGTGCTTATGAACAGGTTGGTGCCAAAATTACAGATGATGCCTATACCGGCAGTCAAATTATTTTGAAAGTACGTGCGCCGAAGGGTGACGAAATTCAAAAGCTTGCGCCAAATACCGCAGTCATTGCAATGTTTGACCCATACCGTAATCCGGAGTTGGACCAATTTGCTGCACAGCAAGTGTCTGCATTTGCGTTGGAGCTATTGCCACGTACTTTATCTCGTGCGCAAAACATGGACGTACTTTCATCTCAAGCCAACTTGTCAGGTTATAAATCTGTATTGTTAGCTGCTGCTGAATATCAACGTATGTTCCCTATGCTCATGACTGCAGCGGGTACAGTAAAACCAGCACGTGTAGTGATTATGGGTGTGGGTGTTGCCGGCTTGCAAGCGATTGCAACAGCAAAACGTTTAGGTGCAGTTGTAGAAGCAACAGATTTACGTCCAACGGCACGTGATCAAGTTGAATCACTTGGCGGTAAATGGTTAGACGTACCAATGTCACCAGAAGAACAGCAAAAAGCGGCAGATGCTGCGAAGAATGGTTATGGTTGGATGCCGGGTGAAGAATACATCCGTGATCAAGCGATTATTGTTGATAAAGCTGTATCAAATGCGGACATCGTGATTACGACTGCCTTATTACCAGGCCGTGATGCACCACGTTTAATCAAAGCAGAAACAGTTGCCAAAATGAAACCAGGCTCAATCATTTTAGATATGGCGGTTGAAACTGGCGGTAACGTTGAAGGTTCTGTGTGTGGTGAAAATGTGATGACTGCTAACGGTGTAAAAATCTTAGGCATTCCAAATATTCCTTCTACAGTTTCGACTGAAGCTTCGGCACTGTATGCACGCAACGTTTTGAATTTCTTAGACACATTATTTGATGCTGAGAAAAACTTCGCGATTAATCCAGAAGAAGAAATTCAAAAAGCCCTATTGGTCACTCACAGCGGTCAAGTGCTGTTGAAGCGCGGCTAAGGAGACTTGTCATGGTTGAAACGATTACGATTTTTGTCCTCGCTATCTTCGTAGGTTACTACGTTGTT
This sequence comes from Acinetobacter sp. SwsAc6, assembly GCF_013391565.1. Taxonomy (NCBI): domain Bacteria; kingdom Pseudomonadati; phylum Pseudomonadota; class Gammaproteobacteria; order Moraxellales; family Moraxellaceae; genus Acinetobacter; species Acinetobacter sp. SwsAc6. The sequence continues at coordinate 54,499 of NZ_JACAXE010000017.1, read as the reverse complement.
TGGGGTGTAACGCCGGCTTTACATACGCCTTTAATGGCAGTAACCAATGCGTTGTCTTCAATTATTATTGTAGGTGCAATGCTACAAACCGTAGGTATTCCTGGGGTATTAGAAGCAAGCGTACAATTCCAAAGCGTGAACGTAGTGAGCGTATTGGGTGCAGTAGCAGTATTTTTGGCAAGTATTAACATTTTTGGTGGCTTCGCAGTAACTGCACGTATGCTCGAAATGTTTAAGCCAAAACAAAAGAAAAAAGAGGGCTAATCCATGGAATTCATTAAAGAATATGCGGATTGGTTCTACCTTGTTGGTGCGGTCCTTTTCATTCTCACTTTACGCGGTCTATCTGGCCCGAAAACTGCAATCGCAGGTAACCGCTACGGTATGATCGCTATGGCGATTGCCGTGATTACCACATTCTTTGTAGCAGATCATCCTGTAGTTTGGATGATTGGTGGCGCGATGGTTTTGGGTGCAGTCGTGGGTATTGCACGTGCACGTACAGTTCCAATGACGCAAATGCCTGAAACTGTTGCATTGATGCACTCATTGGTGGGTTTAGCTGCGGTATTGATTGCGATAGCAGCCATTTTGCATAACAACCAGTTAACTGCTTTATTTGCAGAAAACGAAGCGGCGTTAACAGCTGCTGGCGTACAGCATGCGCACATGAGCAGTGTTCATTTATTTGAATTGTTTGTGGGCTGTTTTGTAGGCGCGATTACCTTTACTGCATCTGTATTTGCTTATGGTAAATTGGCTGCCAAAAAATGGGCAAAAACCATTTCAGGCGGTTGGGTAAAACCAGTACAAGCATTGTTGTTTATTGCAATGTTGGCATGTGGTGTTTACTTCTTTACGACGGGTAACATGAATGCATTCTGGGCAATGACTGCACTTGCACTTGCGTTTGGTTGGGTATGGATTGCGCCAGTGGGTGGCGGTGACATGCCAGTGGTCGTTTCACTACTGAACTCTTTCTCAGGTTGGGCTGCAGCAGGTATTGGTTTCACACTTGAAAACAACATGCTGATTGTTGCGGGTTCACTTGTAGGTTCATCTGGTGCGATTCTGTCTTACATTATGTGTAAAGCTATGAACCGTTCAATCATCAACGTTTTGTTTGGTGGTGCAATGGGTGGTGCAGCAGTTGCATCTGCAGACAAAGGTGAGCAAGTTCAACGTAATTACCGTTCAGGTTCGGCAGACGATGCTGGTTTCTTAATGTCAAATGCGGACAGCGTTGTGATCGTACCAGGTTATGGTATGGCGCAAGGTCGTGCTCAAAACGCAGTGAAAGAATTGTGTGAAATCTTAAAAGAACAAGGTGTAACGGTTCGTTTTGCGATTCACCCAGTTGCGGGTCGTATGCCAGGTCACATGAACGTACTTTTAGCTGAAGCGGACGTTGCGTATGAAGACATCTTAGAGATGGACGAAATCAACTCAGACTTCCCAGCAACAGACGTTGTACTTGTGATTGGTGCGAATGACGTTGTAAACCCTGCAGCCAAAGATGATCCAACATCGCCAATTTACGGTATGCCAATTCTTGAAGCACATAAAGCACGTACGATCATGGTGATCAAACGTTCTATGGCAACAGGTTATGCAGGCCTAGATAATGACTTGTTCTATAACGACAAGACTATGATGATCTTTGGTGATGCGAAGAAAGTTGTAGAAGATATGACAAAAGCAATCAATGGTGGCGGTCATTAAGACTCAAACTTTTGATGAGAAACCGCCTTCGGGCGGTTTTTTATGGAAAATGAAAAAAGATAGCTATGCTGTAATGCGCAAAAATTGCTACATATTGAGAGATTATTCTCTAAAACTGGTCGCAAGCTGACAATTTTTTGTAGGCAAATGGGGGAGTGTTATAAGCAAAGCCTGATGATTGCTATGTTTTATATTGTTGGCATTTTTCTTGCAAAACTATAAGTAATAAGCAGTTTATAACCGTAGTGAAAGGCATGTTTATTGATTTGAGCAGGGGGACGCTATGAGTACAGAACGATTAAATATTGAGAACCGCAGATCTGCAATTGCCAGCAGCTTAGAGCCTTATATCAGTAGTGTAGCTTTAGAAGAAGCATTAAGTCTTTGGGAGCAACGTTATAGCAATCAGCCGGTATATGCATTGAATCATTTTTTAAATGATGTTTGTGAAACAGATGATTTGAAGCACTGCCGTCGCCACATTATGCGTCAAATGTTGCGGGCTTTGACCAGTTTAGAACAGCGTGAGTGGTAAATATTATAGGCAATAAAAAAGCGGTCTATTGACCGCTTTTTTATTGATAAAGATGTTATGCCACAGACTCAGGTGCTGTGCGCCATAAGCTTTCTAAATCATAGAATTTGCGTGCTGTAGGAAGCATAACATGAACAACGACAAAGCCGAGGTCAATCAAGATCCACTCTGCATCACGCTCGCCTTCAACACCAATCGGGCGGAAGCCAGCTTTACGTGCTTCTTCAGCAACGTTGTTTGCAAGGGATTTGAGATGACGTGTTGATGTACCGCATGCAATCACGATTGCATCTGCAACGTTGCTGATCGCGCTAACATCAATTTCGACGATTTCTTTCGCTTTTACATCTTCGAGAGCTTCACGTACCACTTCTAAGCAAGCTTGTACGTCTTTTTTTGAACTTAATGCAGGTTCTTGAAAGTTTGAAGCGCCGGGCGATGGTTCTAAATTCATGGAGGGTATGGTTTCCAGACAATTATTCATCATCTAATATAGCGGTTTTGGTGCTGAATTTCAAATCAGCACCTTGATCTCTTCAGTTTATTGATGAGAAGTATTTGTCTTTCCACGCAAAAGAATTTTGTGACAAATTTTGTGGGCGATATTCGGCAGCACTGAAACCTGTATATTGGCTGTGTTTGAGCCAATCAAAAATGACTGCATAATCAATGTTTCCTGTGTCAGGTTCATGTCGACCTGGATTGTCTGCAAATTGAATATGACCAATCGCATCGATATTTTCTTGTAGGCTTTCCAATAAATTTTCGCCCATCATGGCCATGTGGTAGCAGTCAAATTGCATTTTTAAGGCAGGGTGACGTACAGCCTCAAGCATTTCCTGTGCTTGAGCAATGTTTTGCACCAAAAAGCGGGGCATATCGGTGCCGTTGATCATTTCAAATACTGGTTGAATATCGTGATCACTGCACATGTGGCATGCCAGTTTTAAATTGGTCGCCAAGGTTTTTAAGCAGGGTAGTAAATCTGCATCTAGGGGTTGTTTACCCGCAAGGATATTAATGCTAGGTACTTGTAATGCTTTGGCATAGCGAATGGCTTTTTCTAAACCATGATGAAATTCAATTTCTTGACCTGGAATACCAGCAAGGCCATTGCCACCAGTCATCAAGTCACCTGCAGGCGCATTAATCAAACATAGGCTTAAGTCATGTATGGTGAGTTGGGTTTGAATTTGCTCAATACTTAGCTCATATGGAAATTGGATTTCAATATGATCGAAACCATGAGCACGTGCCAGCGCAAAGCGCTCAAGCAAGGGCACTTCGGTAAAAATCATGGACAGATTAACGGCCAATTTAATCATGGTTGGCACCCTCTGAAATTAAGCGAAAAATGATGACAGCACACAGTTAGTTAGATTTGACCTGTAAACGTATGGTAGATAAGTCTGCCTCGGCATAACCATTGGCTTGATGTTGTTGTAATTGATCAAGGGCTTGTATGGCAACAGGAATATGCAATTGATATGAAGCTGCCAGCTTTAAGGCATTGTTTAGGTCTTTAGATAAAGTTTGTACTTTCCATTGCACGGGTTCAAAGCTTTGGCTCGCCATACGAGGTGTGAGGATCTGAAAAGGTTTTGAGTCAGCAAACCCACCTGCCAAAGCAGGTGCGAGAAGTGTTGTGTCGACACCCGCGTGTTCGGCCAGTGCAACAGCTTCTGCAATGAGGGTGCTGTTGGCTGCGACGATGAGCTGATTACAAATTTTTGTGGCTTGGCCTGCGCCTGTTTCTCCCATGCGGGTAACACGCTGTGATAACACATTATAAATCAGTTCTAGGCGTTGAATGCTTGGTGCATCACCACCTGCAAAAATAACCAGAGTGCCAAGTTCGGCACCAGCTGTTCCACCAGAGACAGGGCAGTCAATCCAATTGACGCCTTGTTGCTGTGCTGCTTGAGCAAGTTGCTTTGTACATTCTACGGATAGACTTGAAAAATCTGCAATAATTTGCCCTTTGCTTAAGTGTGGTTGAATTAAGCTAAAGACATTTTGCACAGCATGATCATCGGCCAAACAGGTTAAAATGGCAGGATATTGGCCAAGTTGGCTCAAATCGAGTGCAGTTGCACCTTGTTCAATCAGGGCATCACAAGCACTCGGACTACGATTCCAAACTGCGACTGCAAAGCCAGCTTGCAAGAGACGAGTTGCCATACGGCTTCCCATGAGTCCCATGCCCAAAAATGCAATTTTAGTTTGAAGGTCGAAGTTCATGCGTGTTCCATTAGATGATCATACTGTTTTAAGCTTAGCGGAATTGGCGCGGTAAAAATTGAACTTCAGGGTTCTTGTCTTTTTTACGTGCCAGTTTGCTGTTTTTGCCGAGCAATAATTTAAGTTGCCAAATTTTTTCTAAACGTAAAGATTTACTTGGTTGATGTTCCATAGCATCTAGTACACGTTTGGCTGCGGTTAAGGCATCAGGTGAGCGGCCAAGCATCTCTTCAGCGAGTGTTTGAGCTTGTTGAAGCGGTGTTGCATTGAGATGCGTGACCAAACCAATATCTTTGGCATAGTTGGCGTCAAAAATACGGGCAGTAAGTGTCAATTCTTTCGCCAAATCTAAGCCAATAATGCCTTTAAGCGAACGGCTGAGCCCCATATCTGGAACCAAACCCCAGCGACTTTCCATAATCGACATTTGTGTTTCTGGATGTGCAATACGAATATCGGCAGCCAGAGCAAGTTGCATACCTGCACCAAAGCAATAGCCTTCAATCGCGGCAATCACTGGAACAGGCAGTTCTTGCCAAATCAAAAATGCTTTTTGAAAAAGACTTTGACCAGGGCGGATCAGTTCCCATGCAGCATAAGCGGTGTTTTTCGGGTTGTTTAAATCACTTAAATCAATGCCTGCACTAAATACTTGTGCTTCGCCAGTTAAAATCACACAGCGAATCGTACGGTCTTTTTTAATACGATTGGCAATGTTTACCAGCTCTTTGAGCAGGGCAAAACTCATGGCATTGCGTTTATCTGGGCGATTTAGGCTAACGGTTGCAATGCCGTTGTTATTTTCAAATTTGACCAAAGCCATGTTGTACACTCTTTTTGTTTCTTTGCGACGAGCATAGCATGAGCTTATCTTGCATGCATGACAGCTCAGTCATCCTTCTATTTAAATCGGGCATGACGACCTGTTTAAGTATTGTGCTGACTTAAAATATGTTGGGCTGCCAGTTCAACTTGCGCAATGATGGCTTTCATTTCATCAAAGCGTTTGTGGACTTCTTGAATGAAGGCATCATCGGCTCTGCGGCGTTCTTTACGTAAGGTTGAAACAAATTGCTCAAAGCTACCCGTAACATTTTGCAAATTGGGTGTGCCGACATAGCGAGTTGCACCGTATAAACGATGGAGCACATGTTCGAGTTGTGGGAAATCTTCAAGCTCAATCAGCTGTTCAATTTCATTCACTTCTATTTCGAAACTGTCAGTAAGCATTTTGAGCAAATCGACCGCCAAGTCCTCTTTATTGGCCGCTAGCATAAGACATTGTTGCCAATCTAAAATATTGCTGTCGAGTGAATCAATAACAGCAGTACGTTCTACAGCAACAGGCTTTTTAAAGTTTTCAGCGGTCCAATGGGTCAAGATTTGAATAATCTGTTCCATTTGGATCGGTTTAGTCACGTAATCATCCATACCACTTTGCAACAGCTTTTGCTTTTCATCCGAAAGTGCATGTGCCGTGAGCGCAATAATCGGCAGACGTTTTTGTTCTTCTTTGGTGGATTCTAATGAACGCAGCGCACGCGTGGTATCAATGCCAGACATTACGGGCATTTGAATATCCATGAAGACCAAATCAAAATCTTTGAGCCCTTGCGCATGGCGAGATTGAATAATATCTAAGGCTTCTTGACCGCTGAGTGCTTTGGTGGTGGTCACGTTAAGTTCAGATAAGAGCGCCTCTAATACAATCAAGTTGGGTAGATGGTCATCGACCGCTAAGATATGTAAGCCTTGGCCATCAAAGTTATCCATGGCGTCATGTTCAAACAAGGGCTCATTACCCAACAATTGTGCCAATGCACTACGACTCAGCGGTTGATGTAATGGACGAGCACGGTATTCATTTAGCATGCTTGGATCGAGTAGCATTTGATAGCCATAAATCGCCAAATTGCCGTGATAACGTGAGCGAATTTCTTTGAGCATGGCTTCGGTATCGCCACTATGGTCTAAAATGAGCCAAGTATTTTCAGCATGTTCAAACTGATTTAGACGGCTAAATAAATCTAAAATCGACTGTGCTTCGACGTGTTGTACAGCATAATCTTCAAGGTAGTGGCGTAGTACATTGGCTGTAGCAGGATGTGCTAAATATGATACCACAGTTAAATGTTCAAATTGTGGATGGATGACTTCTTCATCTTCATTCACGCTAAACATTGCGGTAAACCAAAAGGTTGACCCTTTTTCGGTCGGTGCACGTTCTTGGTTGTCTTCAAAGCCAATTTGACCATGCATGAGGTTGACCAATTGTTTAGAAATTGCCAAACCAAGACCTGTACCGCCAAATTGACGTGTAACGGAGGCATCACCTTGTGAGAAGGATTCAAACAGCTTTTTACGGTCTGTGCCACTTAGGCCAATACCACTGTCTTGTACGCTAAAATGAAGTAGGCACTGGCCAATATCATCATGTTCCATTCGCACACGAACAATAATTTCACCATCAGGGGTGAACTTAATCGCATTAGAAATTAAATTGGTCAAAATTTGTTTAAAACGTAAGGCATCACCAATCACATGCACGGGCACGTTGTCCGCATAGTAAAAGGTCATATCAATATGCTTTTGTGCCGCTAAAGGCGAAAGCATGTCCATAACATCAAAAACGGCTTCTTCTAGATCAAAAGGTGCAGTTTCGAGTTCGAGTTTTCCGGCATCAATTTTAGAAAAATCTAATACATCGTTAATGAGTGCCAGCAAATGTGCAGAAGATTTGCGAATGGTTTGTAAATATAAGTTTTGTTCATTGCTCAAATTACCTTGGCGCAGTAACAGATGAATAAAGCCATCAATACTGTTTAAGGGTGTTCTGAGTTCATGGGAAATATTGGCTAAAAAAACCGATTTAGATTGATTGGCATGAATCGCTTGGTCGCGTGCTTGACGGTAAGTGATATTTTGCACTTCTAAAGTATCGAGCGTACGGCGTAAATCGTCTTCGGTTTGTTCTGTATGTTCGCGTAATTCTAAAAAACTAAAATGCAGACGATTGACCACGTTGGCAATGTCACGCTGTAAAAGGCGAAGCTCACCTGTACTGTTAATAATCATGTGCTGATCTAAGGTGTCAGCATTGAGGCGTTGTAATTGCATACGAATTTCGTACATCGGTGCAATCCAGCGACGCGAATAGAAATTGAGGCATAACAATAATAAAAGTAGGGTCAGTAAACCTGTTGCGACCAACACCATCAGCACGCGATAGTGTGCAATTTCTAGAGGTTGGTTGTCGAGCTCAATCACCAGCCAGTAAGGCGTATTCATTTCATCATGAATTTGTGTGGCATACACATTACTGTGATTTAAACGAATAGGCCCAATAAACTCTGATTTTTTGTTCTCTGCAAGCTTTGGCCATGGCGCATCATCTTGGAAGCCAAAACTAATTCTATTTTTTTCTTGGCTGTCTAAGATTGCAGCACGAATCAAATGTTTTTCGCTAAACATATTTTGCATGGCATTTCGTGCTTGATCGAATTGCCATGGATATTGTGCCAATAAGTTGAGCGCATCTTCGGATGCAGGCTGAAAACGCGTCAAAATCGCAATCGCCATTTGGCGTTGTTGTGCTTTGGCGGCATTGGAAGTTTCGCTAATGACCAAGGTTGCACCCACACATGCCAAAATTGTAATGGGCACAAAAATTAACGCAATGAGCTGTCCATAGGCATGATTTAAGTGTAGGCGTTTAAAAAGCTTTTTGTTGATATTTGACATGATTCAAGCAGTTTATTCCTTATGCACTGCATATTAGCATGCTTTATTTGAAACTGACTGCGCTTTAATCACTTTCACGAAAAAGCCCTGCAAATGGGTGCAGGCGCAGTCATTTTTTCATACAATAGGCGCACCTCGATATAGGTACAAATAATGAGTAATACAACCCCTGATTTCCAAGCAGACGATTTTTTGTTAGACCATTATGTCGGAAAGACTCCGTTGGTGCGTTTACAGCGTCTGGCATGTCACACTCAAGCAACTGTATTGGCCAAGTTAGAAGGCAATAACCCAGCAGGTTCAGTCAAAGACCGTCCAGCATATAATATGATTATGCAAGCTGAAAAGCGTGGACAGATCAAGCCGGGTGATACGTTAATTGAAGCGACAAGCGGAAATACAGGTATTGCATTGGCAATGGTTGCTGCCATGCGTGGTTATAAGATGAAGCTGATTATGCCAGCCAACTCAAGCCAAGAACGAAAAGACGCGATGCGTGCCTACGGTGCAGAATTAATTGAATCTGCAAGCATGGAAGAAGCGCGTGATATGGCCGCGCAAATGCAAGCAGACGGCGTGGGCTTGGTTCTTAATCAATTTGGTAACCCAGATAATTCAGAAGCACATTACCTGACCACTGGCCCAGAAATTTGGGAGCAAACAGGCGGTAAAATTACTCACTTTGTGAGCGCGATGGGCACCACAGGCACCATCATGGGGATTTCAAAATACCTCAAAGAACAAAATCCAGAGATTCAAATTGTTGGCTTACAGCCTTCTGAAGGTTCAAATATTGCAGGTATTCGCCGCTGGCCTACAGAATACTTGCCGACGATTTTTGATCCGAGTCGTGTCGACCGTATTATGGATATTCCGCAAATTGAAGCTGAAAAAACTGCCCGTAAAATGGCACGTGTTGAAGGCATTAGTGCAGGTACATCTTCAGGTGGTGCAGTATGGGCATCAGTGAAATTGGCTGAAGAGAATCCAGATGCTGTGATTGTTTGCATTATCTGTGACCGTGGCGATCGCTATTTATCTACAGGTTTATTCTCTGTGGTTGATGCTGAATAATTTCGGGGTTGAAGAGTCTTTATGCGTTTACCTATTTTAACTTTCGATATTGAAACTTTGACTGATTTAAAATCAGGTGCGCATTTATACGGACTCGATTTACCCGAAGCCGATTTAGACGCGGCTTTGGCAAAGTTAAGACGCCAAGAAAGTGGTACAGACTTTCAGCGTTTGGCTTTGCATGAAATTGTCTGTATTTCAGGTTTTTGGTTAGATGAAAATGGCATGAAACTGTTTTCATTTAGCCGTGAAAACTATAGTGAAGCTGAAATTTTAAAGCGCTTTTTATCTATTTTTGATAAACGCCAACCGACATTGGTAAGTTGGAATGGCTCGCAATTTGATGTCCCCGTGATTTTATTTCGTGCGATGTATCATGGTCTATCTGCGCCAAGTTTATTTGATCAGGGCGAGATTGATTCACAAAAGCGTTATAATAACTACCAAAATCGCTATCACCACCGTCATGTCGATTTAATGGATGTCATGGCGATGTTTAATGGTCGTCATTTTCAAAAGCTGGATGACATTGCACATTTATTGGGTTTTCCTGGTAAGCGTGGTGATGGGGCATATCATGTGCCTGAATATGTCCGTACTGAACAGTGGCAACAGCTGACCAGCTATTGCGAAGGTGATGTGCTCAATACATGGTTGATTTATTTGCGCTGGCAATTGTTGAAGGGGCAAATTTTAGCCTCCGATCATCAACACTTGGTGCAATCGACCATTCAGTATTTAGCGACACAGCCACAACAGGCTGAATTTTTAGCGGTTTGGCGAGAAAATTCGAAACAAACCGATTTTACCCAATTTGATTTCCCATCTTCCACACATTAGGTTCACATGAAATACAAAGCCAAGTCCCCAAAAGCACCAGCACTAAGCTATATTTTTCAAGTTGAGTCGCTGTCACATGAGGGGCGTGGCATTGCTCATTATGGTTCACACCCTGAGCATCCGATTGAAAAACAGGGTAAAAAAGTTTTTATTCGTTATGCTTTACCTGGTGAAACTGTACGCGCAGTGATTACTCATACCGCAAAGCGTTTAGAAGAAGCGGATAGTCTAGAGCTTCTGAGTGCAGCCTCTACAATGCGTGTGCCTGCGCCGTGTCCGCACTTTGGGATTTGTGGTGGTTGTAATATGCAACACATTCACCCAGACGAACAAATTCGTTTAAAGCAAGATGTACTAAAATCACATTTAACCCATTTTGCAGGATTAAGCCCGAAAGAATGGCTTTCGCCTTTACGCTCAGGTCGTGAGGACTATCGCTGTAAAGCACGTATTGGTGTGCGCTATTTGCCTCATAAAGATAAATTGGTGGTGGGTTTTCGTGAAAATGCCAGCAATAAATTGACTTCTATTGACCGATGTATGGTCTTAGATCAGCAATTTGGTTCGATTACACGTTTAAAACAATTACTCCAAAGTCTAAAAGGCAAAGCTGACATCGGTCATGTAGAATTAGCGATGGGGGATGCTGAAGTTGCTTTGCTGATTCGTCATACCGATAAATTATGTGACGCAGATGTCAACGAATTACGAAAATTTACGTTACAGAAACAGTGGCAACTTTATTTACAAGCAGCAGGGCCTGAAAGCTTAGTTCGAGAGGACGGCCAAGGGACTGAAATGCGTTTGCATTACAGATTAGAAGAATTTGATACGACTTTTGCCTTTAGTCCATTAGATTTTACTCAAGTAAATTCAAGTGTTAACCCGAAAATGGTGAAGCTGGCATGTGATTTGCTTCAATTGAAGCCAGGTGAGCGTGTTTTGGATTTATTTTGTGGTTTGGGTAATTTCTCTTTACCTTTGGCGCGCTGTGTTGGTGCACAAGGTGAAGTGGTAGCGGTTGAGGGAAGTGAAGAAATGGTCGCTCGAGGTACAGAAAATGCAAAAAACAATGCAATTTCTTGGTTGAGCTTCTATTCACAAGATTTAACAAAAGATTTTTCGCATCAAACTTGGGCAAATCAGGGATTTGATGCATTATTGATTGATCCTCCACGCTCAGGTGCAGAAGAGGTTATGCATTATCTGCCCAAGTTTGGTGCAAAAAGAATAGTTTATGTCTCATGTAATCCCGCAACACTCGCACGCGATGCAGGTGTGTTAGCACAGCAGGGTTATCAGCTGAGCCGGGCAGGTGTTATGGATATGTTTACGCATACTGGGCACGTAGAGTCTATCGCGTTATTTGAACAGATTGAACCAACCACTCAGATTGACGATGTAAGAAGTGATGAAGAGTAAAAAAATAGGAGTAGGGTATGGTCACAGTACGTGAACAGCTCCCGGGGCGTCTCAATGAGTTGTCTCAGGAAACGACTGTAGAACATGCCGATCAAGCACTACATGATCTAGACGAATGGCTAGATCGTGTGCGTGGCATACTAGATGGTGAATCATTATCACAGCTTGAAGAAGTTGCACATCTAACGCTACAAAAAGAGCTTGAGTCGACGATTCATCATCGTTCCAATACCTTTTATACAGGTATTGAGATGGCTGATATCTTAGCGCATTTACACGTAGACGAAGATACCTTGTCGGCAGCGATGCTTTACCGTGGCGTACGTGAAGGTGTTATGTCGCTGGATGAAGTACATGAAAAATTCGGTGAACAAGTTTTCGCCTTGGTCAAAGGTACTTTGGCCATGGGTAAGCTTTCAGAGCTGATTGAACAAAATAAACGTCTGGAAGATCATTTTAATAATAACCAACGTGAACACTTAACTGGCATTTATAAAATGCTGATTTCCGTGACGGAAGATGTTCGAGTTGTTTTAATTAAGTTGGCAGAACGTACCTATGCTTTACGTGAATTGGCGCATTCTTCAAAAGAGCGTCAGGAACGTGTTGCACGTGAAATTTTAACAATTTACTCGCCATTGGCGCATCGCTTAGGCATTGCTCAGCTCAAATGGGAGCTAGAAGATCTGGCTTTTCGTTATCTGGCACCAGAGCGTTATAAAGAAATTGCGTCCTTATTGAATGAAAAGCGTTTAGAGCGCGAACAATATATTCAATTCGTTACCGATAAATTGCGCCAAGAACTGCTCGATCATGATATCGAAGCGGAAATTAACGGCCGAGTGAAGCACATTTATTCGATTTATCGAAAAATGAAAAGCAAGAACTTGAGTTTTGATCAGCTCTACGACATTCGTGCCGTGCGTGTATTGGTAAAGAGCGTTCCAGAGTGTTATCACACCTTAGGGATTGTTCATCAAATCTGGCGTCATATTCCACATCAATTTGATGACTATATTACCAATCCGAAAGCCAATGGTTACCGTTCATTGCATACGGCTGTGATTGCTGAAAATAAATCACTCGAAGTGCAAATTCGTACCCAAACTATGCACCAAGAAGCTGAATTGGGTGTGTGTTCACACTTTAACTACAAAGAAGGGTCGAAAAACACCGACCATTCTTTTAACCATCGTTTACATTCATTACGTTCGGTTTTAGAACATTATCAAGAACGTAATGATGCTAGTGCACATAAAGATGAAGAAGGTGAAGAAAGTTTTGAGCAAATTCAAGACTTCGAAGGCTTTGAAAAAATTTATGTGTTTAGTCGTGATGGTGACATTAAAGAATTACCGCGTGGCGCAACTGTATTAGACTTTGCTTATCACGTGCATACGCAGGTCGGCAATAAATGTTATGCCGCACGGGTCAATCAGCGTTATGTTCCTCTCACTTACACTTTAAAAACAGGTGAGCAAGTTGAGATCTTAACCAAGAAAGACCGTGAACCAAACCGTGATTGGATTGTCAATTCGCTGGGTTACATTAAAACTGCCCGCGCGCGTGATAAGTTACGTCATTGGTTCCGCCAACAAGATCGAAGTAAGAACTTAGAAGTTGGACGTGAGATTCTAAATAAAGAACTTGCACGTTTGGCGATTCACCCGAAAAGTATTGATCTAAATGACTATTGCAGTCACTTCAATGTCAAAACGGGCGAAGATATTCTGATTGGATTGGTGAGTGGCGATATTAGCCTGCATGCGCTGATTAATCAGGTGAACCGTCACATGCACTTAGATCAGGATGAGCCTGAACTGGTGCTGAAGCCGACATTAAACCCGCGTGCCAGCCATACACTGTCTGCACATGGTATTTTAATTGATGGTTTAGACAATGTAGAGCTACATGTGGCTCAGTGCTGTCAGCCTGTACATGGTGAATCGATTGGGGGCTATATCACACTTAATCGTGGCGTGAGTATTCATAAAGTTGCATGCCCTGACTACATGCGTATGATTCAGCAAGAGCCTGAACGTGCAGTAGAAGCAGATTGGGAAATGCAACCAACGCGTGGTCAAAGCGTACAAATTGTGGTGGAAGCATACGACCGCCGTGGTTTACTGAAAGACTTAACGCAGGTGATTTTCTCAGACCAAATTAACATTCGTCAGGTGAATACCATTTCAGAGTCTGATGGTATTGCCAACATGAAATTGTTAATTGAAGTTAAGGGTTTGGCACAGCTTTCACGTCTACTCGCACGACTTGAGCAGCAGCCTGGCATTATTAGTGCACGACGTTTAGTTCAAGGGAATTAAGCTTCTCATTTAATATAATAGCTTCATAAATTGATGAAAAAACCCGCATGTCAATGCGGGTTTTTTCATGTAATGTATTATCAATGATCATTAAAACAATACATATTGCGATTTATGACGCTTTCAGAACGACGCAGAGATAATCTAAATCAGTGGTTTGAATATTTAATGCAAACGCAGTTTCAAACCGGAAAAGCCATTTGTGAGCATTATGGTTTGAGTGTGGCTGAAGTTTCTCAAATGTTAAATAGCCACCGACCGATTTCACAAAAAACAGCACGCTTGCTTGAGCAGCAATTGCAGTTGGCTGAGGGGGCTTTAGATTTAGAGGAAATGCTTCAATACTGCACTCAGCAGGTACAAGTATCGCAACCTTTACATCATATAAGCATTGGTCAAAAAATTGAGCATTATGCAATGGCGAGTGTGCAAGCGCAGGTTTTCGCTTTGGAAATAAGCTCGGATGTACTCAGCGCAAATGTAGACTTACATGGGAAAAGTTCTAAGGATTTATATCAGATCGGTATTACGGGCTCGGATTATGCCCCCATGTTAAATGCAGGCTGGACGGTGCTGTGTAATCGGGCTTTAGACGCGCAGGCACAGGATTGGGTCTGTGTAAAATTGGTCAATGAGTTATGTTTATTTTTACAGTTTGTACGAACGACCACGACAGAGCATTATTTTCAAAGTTTAGACCAGAAAAAAGCGGTGAGTTTTGCCTGTGCTGATGTGCGACATATCGATCCAATCGTTATGATTTATACACGTTCTGATTGAAATTGGCATAGTAATATTGGCCATTTTTAGGGCTGTAAAATATTTGATAGGATTGCAATAACGCAATAAAAAACCCATCCGAAGATGGGCTTTTTATGTGGTTAGCTCAATTAGTGAGGAATTTCTTCTTCATCAAATTCAGGTTTAACTTGTACGATAAAGTCTTGACGGTTGAGACCACGCCATAAAGCGAAAGCCGTACCAATGTAAATAGATGAGTAAGTACCCACAAATACACCAACAAACATCGCAACAGAGAACCATTTAAGGCCATCACCACCCAAGAACATCATGGCTAAAACAACCAATAATAATGTCATTGAGGTATGAACTGTACGACGTAAAGTTTCAGTTAAGGCAATGTTGATGATCTCAACAGGCTCAGCACCGCGAATCTTACGGAAGTTTTCACGGATACGGTCTGATACCACGATGTTATCGTTAAGAGAGAAACCGATAATGGCCAAAATTGCCGCCAATACTGTTAAGTCGAATGGCCACTGCATGAGGGCAAAAATACCCAGTGTCACGATAATATCGTGAAACAAAGAGAGCACTGCGCCCATTGCAAGTTTGAATTCGAAACGAATCGTGACGTAAACCAGCATTAACAACAGAGCAAGTGCAACAGCACCACCCGAACGTAGATAAAGCTCGTTACCAACTTGGCCACCCACGACATCTACTTTATGCACTTCAGCTTTGTTACCAGGTAACTGTGCTGCTGCTGTAATCTCTTTGGTTAAATCAGCTGCTTCTGCATGTTCTTGTACAGGCATACGGACCATAAGGTCACGGTTTGAGCCTAATGTCTGTACTACAGAGTCTTTGAAGCCAGCCTGAGCAAGTGCAGCTGTTACATCCGTAGCTTGCACAGGCTTGCTATAGTTGAGTTCCGCAGATACACCACCCGTAAAGTCTAAACCGAGGTTTAGACCTTTGGTCGTAATAAAGAAAACACTGGCAACGGTGAGCAGAATTGAAATGATGGCAGCAGGCACTGAAATCTTCATGAACGGAATTACACGTTCATTGTCTGGTCGGCCGTATTTTTTAGGATCCAATTGAGTATTGTCAGTCATGATCGATCTCCTAAATGCTCAGCTTGGTTAAGTTACGTTTTTTGCCATAAATGAGCTGTACGATTGCACGTGTTACTGTAATAGCAGTAAACATTGAGCAAACAATACCAATCATCAGTGTTACGGCGAAACCTTTAATTGGGCCCGTACCGATGGCAAAAAGAATAAATGCAACCAAGAATGTGGTGAGGTTCGAGTCGAAAATGGTGTTATAGGCACGATCATAGCCGGCCATAATGGCCTGCTTGGGTGAGGCACCCCATTTCATTTCTTCTCGTATTCGCTCACAGATCAACACGTTGGCATCGACGGCCATACCAATGGTAATGACAATACCTGCAATACCTGGGAGGGTGAGGGAAGCACCAATCCATGACATAACTGTCAAGATCATCGCTAAGTTCACCACCAAGGCGAAATTGGCAATTAAACCAAATAGACGGAAGAAGACCACCATCCAAATGGCAACAAGCAAGAAGCCGATTTGTGTAGATAGCACGCCTTTATCAATGTTTTCTTGACCAAGACTTGGACCAATAACACGTTCTTCAACAAAGTACATTGGTGCAGCCAAAGCACCAGCACGTAGCATTAATGCAAGCTCTGCTGCTTCTTGTGGTGATGCTAAACCTGTAATACGGAATTGTGAGCCTAATACCGCTTGAATCGTTGCAGCATTAATCACAACAGATTCAGTATATGGTGTACGAACTTCTGTTTGAACACCTGTAGCAGGATCTGTTACATAGCTAATTTTTTGTTTATTTTCAATAAACAGAACCGCCATACGTTTACCAACGGCAGCGCGTGTTGCCTCAGACATGAGCTTACCGCCCGCAGTATCTAAGGTAATGTTTACTTCAGCACCACCAGTGTCTTGGCTAAAGCCTGAAGAGGCATTTTGTACACGTTCACCCGTAAGAATACGGTTACGGTTCAGTAGTAATTGACGACCACTATCTAAAGACTCATAAGCAAATGCTTCTGTGCCTGGTGGAACTGAGCCTTTTGCTTGACCCGTATACGGATCAATGTATTGATCATTTTGATCAGAGACTAAACGGAACTCGAGGTTTGCAGTACGACCTAAAACACGTTTAGCTTCTGCAGTATCTTGTACGCCTGGTAATTCAACCACAATACGGTTGCTACCTTGGGTTTGCACCAATGCTTCGGCCACACCTAACTCGTTAATACGATTACGGAGTGTGGTTAAGTTTTGGTTTACTGCATAAGATTGAATTTCTTGCTTACGCACATCGGTATACGTCAAACGCAAAGTTGAGCCATTATCAGTGGCAATCGCTTGTTGTGTATATTCGTTACCGTTACGGCGTAGAAAATCCATCACAGCTGAACGGTCGTCATTGTTTGCAAATTGCAAAGTAAGCGAATTATTGTTCAGAGTCAGACTATTGAATTTTAATTTATTGTCACGCAATTGACGGCGCAAATCTGCAGCTGATGTTTCCATACGCTGAGAGATGGCTTTGTTCATGTCAACTTCAAGCAGGAAGTGAACACCGCCACGTAAGTCCAGACCTAACTTCATTGGCTTAGCACCAATTTTTTGTAGCCATTCTGGTGTTGTCGGTGCCAAGTTCAGTGCGACAACATAGTCATCACCTAAACCACGGCGTAGAGCGTCTTTTGCTTTTAATTGTGCTTCACTTGAATCTACACGTAAGAGTGCAGCATTGTTGGTGAAACTATTGTCATGCGATGCAATATTGTCACTTTTTAATATTTGCTCTGCTTTTTGCACGATGCTCTGGTCAATCTGAGTACCGGCTTTGGCACCCGAAATTTGAACGGCAGGTTCATCTGGATACAAACTTGGCAGGGCATATAATGTACTGATCACGAGAACAACGATGATCAGCAGATATTTCCATGCTGGGTAACGCATCTGTTTTCTTCTTAAAATGAAAAAAGCCGTGCAAATGCACGACTGTTTTTTTGATTAAAGGTTGTTTAAAGTGCCTTCAGGTAGAACTGAAATCACGCTTGCACGTTGGATTTTCACTTCGACACCGCGACTCAATTCAACCACTGCAAAATCACCTTCAATTTTAACGATTTTGCCCATGAGGCCACCAGCAAAAACAACTTCACTGCCTAGACCTAAGCTATCAACTAGTGCACGGTGCTCTTTCGCACGTTTAGACTGTGGACGCCAGATCAAGAAGTAAAAAATAGCAACAAACACAGCGATCATGAGCAAGTTTGCCATCATGCTTGGTTGTTGTGCTGCTTCACCAGCTGCGTGAGCGGTAGAAATAAAAAGGCTCATTTGTATTTCCTAAAACGAATAAAATTGTATATCAATTACATGACAATAAATTGGCTTGTTCTGCAATTTACCTTGTCTTTTTCATTAGCGCAAATGCTGAAGGATTAATCTTCAGGACAAGGCGGTACTTCTAGGCCACGGCGGGCATAAAAGTCTTGCACAAATTCATCAAATGTACCGTTGTCGAGTGCGTCGCGCATCATTTCAGTTAAACGCAGGTAATAGCGTAAGTTATGAATGGTGCCGAGCATTGAACCCAACATTTCGCCGCATTTCTCTAAATGGAATAAATACGAGCGAGTGAAGTTGGTACATGTGTAGCAATCGCAATGTGGGTCAAGTGGACCTTGGTCATGGCGATATTGGCTGTTACGAATACGCACCAAACCATCGGTCACAAAATAATGACCATTACGTGCATTTCGAGTTGGCATTACGCAGTCGAACATATCGACACCACGGCGTACAGCTTCCACAATATCTTCAGGCTTACCCACACCCATCAGGTAACGTGGTTTGTCTGCTGGCATTTTCTCAGGAAGATAATCCAATACTTTGATCATTTCTTCTTTAGGTTCACCCACTGAAAGACCGCCAATCGCATAGCCGTCAAAATCAATGTCGAGTAAACCTTTTAAAGATTCATCACGTAGGTCTTCATACATACCGCCTTGGATAATACCAAATAGGGCATTACGGTTTTTGAGGACTTCGTGATGTTGCGTTTTACAGCGTTTCGCCCAGCGAAGTGAAAGCTGCAAAGATTTTTGCGCTTCTTCATGTGTTGCTGGATATGGCGTGCATTCATCAAAAATCATCACAATGTCAGAGTTCAACGTATGTTGAATGTCCATTGAGATTTCTGGTGATAAAAATACTTTAGATCCGTCAATTGGAGAACGGAAGGTTACGCCGTCTTCTTTAATCTTACGCATTGCGCCAAGGCTAAAGACTTGGAAGCCACCTGAGTCAGTTAAAATAGGTTTATCCCATTTCATAAACTGATGTAAGCCACCATGTTGCTTAATCACTTCTAAGCCAGGGCGTAAATATAAATGGAAGGTATTACCCAAAATAACTTGTGACTTAATTTCTTTAATATCACGTGGTAACACGCCTTTAACTGTACCGTAAGTACCTACAGGCATGAACATTGGCGTTTCAACGACGCCATGTTCTAGGGTTAAGCGACCACGACGGGCACGGCCCGACTGCGCTAATTTTTCAAACTTCATAGGTGTTCCAAATCAAGGCGAAAAAACAGTTCGCTGATTGTTAATGCTAAAACGCGCTATTTTCCTTGATTCTGCAACTAAACACCAGCTTTGCATCGTGTAGTCGATGTAATTTTCTTAGAGTGAATCTGCTGGATGTTGAGCAAAGTTTGACAAATGATAAAACTGGCTCAGGCGTGCCAAAATCTCTTTTTTGGGCATTTCACAGCTCCCGCGTTCACCAGATGGCATAGCGGCAATGGTTTGCACCAACTTCTGTATATAAATATTGGTGTCGATGAAGTGAGGCTCAAGCGTCAGCATGTAGGCCGCTTGTGCAACTTGTAGATAGTCATAAGGTTCAACTTCGACCAGCTGTGCAATATCAATCAGCATGTCTTTATCGGCTTGGGTGAGCTTAAAACGCTTATTATTGGGCTGATCAACTTTCTTTTTAGGTTCTTTGATTTTGAGAAAATTCAGTAACAAACGGTTTTCAGGATTGAGATAGCGTGCAGATTGCAATTCAATTTCGGGCTGCGTTGGAATACTGATAAAAAATAAAATTTGATCGATGTCTAAGCCGTAAGAATCAACTAAAGCTTCTTTGGCTTGTTTAAAGGCATTGAGTAGGATGTCGAGATTATTGCTTGCATCAGGTTGTGGGTTGTCCAATAGGGGATTACCGAAACTATGCTGCGAGTTGAAATAATCCGCTAAAATAAATTTAAATTTGGTTAGTCCTGAGTCGACAGCAGGACTAGAGCGATAACGCCACTTTGGAACATTCCATTGATCACTAGGTGATAAATATTGTTTACTATCTTCATCTTCTGAAAATATGCTGCGCTTCGTCGATACAGCTAAATAGTCGATCGATAAATATTTGTTAAACACCAAGGTGCAGGCGTAAATTTCGTCTTCATAATAATAATCATAAAGTTGATAAAACTCTTGAATGAGTGCCGTTTTTAAAATATCTATATGTTCTATCATAAGGTTTATGTTCTTTTTTTAGAGGGTATGCCAAGCAATACCGATTTATTTTAAAAATTAGGTTTGTAGTCGAAGTTTTGTGTTGCTTGAGCATCGCGAAAAGGACGAATCGCTTTTTTGCTCAATGTCATGGTGTTGACAATGTTGTTTGGGAAAATCTGAATGTGATTATTAAACAGCTCGACATTACGGTTAAAAATACTAATGGCTGCCCCCACATTTTCATTTTGCTCTTCAATTTCATTCATCATTTTAAGATAAATTTCATTGGCTTTTAATTCTGGGTAATTTTCTACCACAACATTTAAGCTGTGCATTAATTCTTTATTTAAAGACTCAATGCGTTGCAATTGCGAAACATCGGTATTTTTTAAATTAAGATTTAGAATGTTTTGTCTTAGCTCGGTGACTTTTTCTAAAGTTCCTTTTTCAAAACTTGAGTATTGCTCAACCAAGGTTTGTAAGCCATCTAAGATTTTAATTTTTTGGCGTTCATAGGTTGCTACATCTGCCCAAGCACGCACCGTTGCATTGTGATGACGCACAATGTTATTGCGAATCGCAATACAGGCAATCACCACAGCGACGATTAAAAGCAGAAAAATCAGTAAACCCATCGACTTAAGCCCCCATAAGTCCTTTACTTTAAAAAAAGTAATAAATCACGTTGTAAGTTTTCTAATTCTATTAATTTAAATGTTCTTAGGTGTCCACGCAATGCTGAAATGTCCTGAATCACATTTGTTTTACTACTAATTTTAAATAAATCATGTGGACCAATATAGCACAGCATTTTACTTTCTGGATGAAAAAGCAAATCACCTTCTCGGTTTTTAAAAAAATCAGCTAAGCGAAGTACAAATGCGGGGGTCATTAATTTAGCAGTTTCCATTTCATCACTGCCATAGAATTTAAGGCGTTGATTGATTTGGATATCACTACTGTGCCAAGGGTAGCTATAAGGATAATAAAATTTTTTATTTGAGGTGCTGACAGCAAGTCCTTGGGTGTTGATGTCAAAAACAAATACGCCCCATAGATCTTTATGAATTTCTTTAACTTGATGCTCATCGCCATTTTTATCGCGTACCCTAATTTCATTAACATAATGGTACTGAAATAGCATGACTTGATGTGCTTGATCATTTTCGTCTTGCCAAACTGTGCTGGCATAACGAGTGATTTTATTGGAAACACTGCCTTGTTCAAATACAGGGAAAAGCTGTTTTAAATGCGCAATAAAATGTATGGAATTAAATGGAACACTAATATGGTGAGGTTGGCGATCGAAAGCCAATTGATATTTTTTAGCAATACTTTGTTGTTCTAAAAAATCGATGACTTCCTCAATCGGATCATCTTGTTCATAGCTAAAATAGGCCCATGCCATAATCACTAAGCCGAGAATGAAGCTCAGTTGTGCCCAAATATTGGAAGGTGTAATCCATACTGGCAGTAAAAAAATGAGCCCGATACAGCCTTGAAACCAGGCTAAGACATTTTCAAATTTTAGGTTAATTGGGGCATTCCATGG
Organism: Acinetobacter sp. SwsAc6; assembly: GCF_013391565.1. Lineage (NCBI taxonomy): Bacteria > Pseudomonadati > Pseudomonadota > Gammaproteobacteria > Moraxellales > Moraxellaceae > Acinetobacter > Acinetobacter sp. SwsAc6. The sequence goes on along the minus strand of NZ_JACAXE010000017.1, from coordinate 32,701 downwards.
ATGCAAGCCATCGAGGAGGGCTTGATGATCATGGGCACTACGCCCCAACTCCCAAAGCCGAGCGATATTCCGAAAAACGACGTCGTTTTTTTTACGACGAATATGAAAGGAGTGTTTAACAGAATCGATCGGCATAGCTGCTCTTTTTATTTTAGGTTGATGTTGTCAATCAGCATGGCGTCGCCATAGCTAAAGAAACGGTACTTGCTTGCTACAGCGTGGTTATAGGCATTAAGAATATTGTCGCGGTTAGACAATGCTGATACCAACATGAGTAGGGTAGATTCAGGTAAATGGAAGTTGGTGATAAGTCGGTCAACTACTTTGAACTCGTAGCCTGGATAGATAAAGATTTGTGTATCACCTGTCCAGCCTTTGAGCTCGCCACCATTGGCTTGAGCTGCACTTTCTGTTGCGCGAGTTGCAGTTGTACCTACAGCAATCACTTTATTACCACGGGCTTTGGTTTCGCGTATTAAAGCCATTGATTCATCAGATACATCACACCATTCGCTATGCATAATATGATTTTCAATATCTGTTGTACGTACTGGTAAGAATGTACCTGCGCCCACGTGCAAAGTCACAAATGTTGTTTGTACGCCTTTGGCTTTGAGTTTGGCTAACAGTGCTTCATCAAAGTGTAAGCTCGCCGTTGGAGCGGCAACAGACGCAAGTTTAGTTGGGTCGTTAAATACAGTTTGGTAGCGTTCGGTATCAATGGCTTCTGCTTCACGGTTAAAGTAAGGCGGAATTGGCAATGCGCCGTATAAATCTAATACTTGTAAAATAGGTTGTGAAAACTCAACTACAAATAGATTTTCATGGCGACCTTTAACAGTCACTTTTACTTCATCTGGGCCAATAAAAAGCTCAGCACCTTCTTTTGGAGTGTTGCTGGCTTTAATATGGCAGTGAGCTGTTTGTGGATCTAAAATACGTTCAACCAATACTTCAATTGCGCCACCTGTTGCACGTTTACCTTTTAAGCGTGCTTTCATCACTTTGGTGTCATTTAAAACCAACAAGTCGCCTTCATTGAGTAGGTCGAGAATGTCGGTAAAGCAATGGTCATGATATTGCCCCGTGGTGTCGAGGTGTAAAAGGCGTGAAGCGGTGCGATTTTCTAATGGGTAGCGAGCGATAAGCTCATCGGGGAGATCAAAACTGAAATCTGAAAGTTGCATGGTTTGTGCTTAAAACAATAGGGGATTGAATAAGAGCTATTATATGCTTTTTTGGATTTTAGCGCTGATTTTGCTTAATTTTAAGACGAAAAAATCATCATTGGGTTAAAAATAATCAATTGTGTCTTTGTGGTGTTGACAGTGTTTTAAAACAGCGTATTATAGCCTTCATTCCCGAGGTGGTGAAATTGGTAGACGCGGTGGATTCAAAATCCACTATCAGAGATGATGTGTCGGTTCGAGTCCGACCCCCGGGACCAAGATTCAAAAAACCCCAAGACTTAAAGTCTTGGGGTTTTTTATTGGCTGTATGAAAATTATAAAACTTATAAATTTTAGAATCGCTTATTTATGCTTTGAAATTAATATGAAAATTTTTTTAATTCTTAGCTTTAATAAAACAGTAAAAGAAAAGGGGGGTATATGGCAGCAAATTTAAATGCAGAGTTAAATTTAAATCCATTATTGGGGCTAATACTTGAAAATCCGTATGCAACAGGTATTTTCTTGATTTTAGTTTTATTTATCGTAATTGTATTTTTTATTGCTAAATCGGGTGTTTTAAGTATTTTTAGAGAGCACCAAGAATATCGATTGAGAAGAATTAAAGACGAAATTTCAGATCATGAATTATTGTTAGCTGATGAATCATTAAATAAATATAGTGATCAAATGGCATATCATTTACAAATTGCTAAACTAAATAAGCTGCTTAAATTTAATCACCATGATATTGATTTATTAGAATATATTTTGTCATGTAAGAATAAAGATCTGGCAATCTTTTACTACAAGTCAGCAGGTAAATATATTGAAAAAAATGAAGTGACTAAAAGGTTTAAGTTGAAGAGCTATTGTAAGGATTGGGTAGTAACTTTGATTGATAGGATCGGTATTTTCCTTTATTTCGCTATAAGTTTAGGGTCATTATTTCCAATGGTTTATGTGGTTTATTTATGTGTTGTAACAGGTGAGAGTTTAAGTGCAATCCCGCACAGTTTTGTTGTTGCTCAATCCTTTTTCTTTGGCGTGTGTTTACTTATGGCCTTGATGGTTGCTAATCCCTTGTTTAAGCCTTGGAAAGCCACACAGTTTTTAAGATTAGAAAAAATATAATTTTATTGAGATAAAAAAACCAGCGCCGAAGCGCTGGTTTTTTACATCACTAACGTAGGTTAGTTCAGCATCAACTTATTGAGCAGCAGCAAGTGCAGCATTTAAAGTTGAGCTTGGACGCATTACGTCATTTACTTTTGTTGTATCAATTGCGTAGTAACCGCCGATATCAACAGATTTGCCTTGAACTTCTGCAAGCTCAGCAACAATCTTGTCTTCATTTTCAGCAAGTGCTTGTGCAAGTGGAGCAAATTTCGCTTTAAGTGCAGCATCTTCGTCTTGAGCAGCAAGTGCTTCAGCCCAGAATTTTGCAAGGTAGAAATGGCTACCACGGTTATCAAGCTCACCAGTACGACGTGATGGAGACTTGTCGTTATCTAGAAGTTTGCCAGTTGCTTGGTCTAAAGTTTTCGCAAGAAGTTTCGCTTGAGCGTTGTCTTCTTTAATGCCCATTTCTTCTAAAGAAACAGCTAATGCTAAGAATTCACCTAAAGAATCCCAACGTAAGTGGTTTTCTTCAACAAGCTGTTGTACGTGTTTAGGCGCAGAACCACCCGCACCAGTTTCGTACATGCCGCCACCTGCCATTAATGGCACGATAGACAGCATCTTCGCAGATGTACCTAATTCCATAATAGGGAACAAGTCAGTGAGGTAGTCACGTAGGATGTTACCAGTTACAGAAATTGTATCTAGACCACGAGCAACACGTTCAAGTGTGTAGCGCATTGCACGTACTTGAGACATGATTTGGATGTCTAGGCCATCAGTGTCATGGTCAAGTAAGTAAGTTTGAACTTTCTTGATCAATTCGTTTTCGTGTGGACGGTACGGGTCAAGCCAGAAGATCGCAGGCATGCCTGAGTTACGTGCACGTGTTACAGCAAGTTTTACCCAGTCACGGATTGGAGCGTCTTTTACCTGACACATACGCCAGATATCACCTTCTTCCACGTTTTGAGACATCAACACTTCGCCAGTTTCGATATCCGTGATGTTTGCAACACCAGCAGCAGAAACTTCAAAAGTTTTGTCATGTGAACCGTATTCTTCAGCTTTTTGAGCCATTAAACCTACGTTAGGCACTGTACCCATAGTACGTGGGTCAAAGTTACCGTTCCACTTACAGAAATTGATCATTTCTTGGTAGATACGTGCGAATGTAGATTCAGGCATTACTGCTTTACAGTCGTAAGGTTTGCCGTCAGCACCCCACATTTTACCGCCACCACGGATCATTGCAGGCATAGAAGCATCTACAATTACGTCGTTAGGTGAATGGAAGTTTGTGATGCCTTTAGCAGAGTCAACCATTGCAAGCGCAGGGCGGTGCTCTTGGCAAGCATGAAGGTCAGCAATGATTTCTTCACGTACAGAAGTCGGAAGAGTTTCGATTTTTTCGTAAAGACCAGCCATACCATTGTTGATGTTAATACCTAGTTCATCAAACAATTTGCCGTGTTTTTCGAAAGCTTCTTTGTAGTAAATCTTAACACAGTGACCAAATACGATTGGGTGTGACACTTTCATCATTGTCGCTTTCACGTGCAATGAGAATAAGATGCCAGCTTCGCGACAGTCTTCAAGTTCTTTTTCGTAGAAATCGCAAAGCGCTTTCTTGCTCATGAACATAGAGTCGATGATTTCGCCGTCTTGAAGCGCAACTTTTTGCTTAAGAACAATCGTTTCACCAGTCTTAGTGATGAGCTCCATTTTCACATTGCGCGCACGGTCAAGTGTCATAGATTTTTCACCGTGGTAGAAGTCGCCTTCATCCATGTGAGACACGTGAGTTTGTGACCATTGCTTCCACTCGCTCATAGAGTGCGGGTGTTTTTTCGCATAGTTTTTAACAGCAGCAGGTGCACGACGGTCAGAGTTACCTTCACGTAGCACTGGGTTTACAGCAGAACCTAAACATTTGCTGTAACGTGCTTTAATTTCTTTCTCTTCTTCAGTCGCTGGGTTTTCCGGGTAGTTCGGAATAGCGTAGCCTTTAGATTGAAGCTCTTTAATACAAGCTGTCAATTGGCCTACAGACGCACTGATGTTTGGTAGCTTGATAATGTTTGTGTCTGGATCTTGAGTAAGACGGCCAAGCTCTGCTAGGTTATTTGGAACCTTTTGCTCTTCGCTTAAGAAGTCAGAAAATTCTGCAAGCACACGTGATGCTACAGAGATATCGCGTTTAACGATTTCAACGCCGGCAGGCTTAGTAAAGGTCTCAATGATCGGTAGCAGTGAGTATGTCGCCAATAATGGCGCCTCGTCGGTCAGTGTGTAAATGATAGTTGACTTTCCACCAGCCATATATAGCCCCTTGCTTGAGATTGTGTTTTTGAGGGCCGAGCTTATGACTTAGCCCCTTCGAACCGATTTGCTTAAATAAAACTATGAAAGTATCGGTGCTCATCGCATTTCAGTCAACGATAGATACAGTGATGACGTCATTTCGCTGAAAAATAATACAGAAAAATGACTATTTTTCGCACAAATATTTTGTGAGAAATTGAAATTGAATTAAACAATCCAATAAAAGGCAAGATTTGAAAAGCGTTTGGGACAAGAACGCCTAAATTTAGATATACCACTATTTACATAGAATGGCTATTGACCCTAGCGCCAAATTAAAAAAAACTTCAGCCAGTTTGGCTATCATGTTAAATCATGCTCACTGAAATGGATTTAAAACCTCAAACAGAAATAGGCCTTCGCGCTGAGTTGCAAATAAAAAAAACTGCGGGCATACAATTGTTCGATTTCATTCTATTGATGGGAACTTGTTCTTTCCTTCTATTCACAAAAGGAATGTATTGTTTTAGGTCTTAGATTTAGAGTGAAGTTGGGGAAGGTTGTTAGTCAATAGTGGTTAGCGCTGTTTTGAAGAGCTAAAATTGTAAACAATTGCAAAAAAAGTGTGATTTTAAGTGATACAGATTGATCGATATTTTGATGAGAGTTTTACTTTTTATCTGCTTGTGAAATGAATAGATTAGATGAAATGTAAAGTACCCACTATAGGTAAAAAATTGTGATTTAAATAACAAAATACAAAAACTAAATGTAATCAATCTGTAAAATATAGGGGTGAATATACTTTAAATAGCCCCTTGGAGGCGTTCAGTAGGCTTTTGCTTGTGATGAATTATTTGAAAAATGTTCAAAACTATTTTTAGAAAATTCAAATATGTATTTTAAATCATAAAAGTTAAAAACATTAAATTAAGGCCTAAATACATTCCTTTGGTCGTAATGTTGTTTTTTGTTATTGCTATGTATGTGTAATCTTGCTAATTACGTAGAGTATAAAGCTCGGTTTTGCGGATTTAGTCAATTCAAGAGAGGGAAGTCTATGGCAATAAACTTATTAGAAATAGGTGCACAGACGGAACAGCTGGGCGCGTGTAGGCTCTCTTTGTTGATGGGGGTTTATACGGATGATAATAAAATTGCCGATTTTTTGAAGTTTGCCCGCAGTATTTTAGGCATGGAAAGTGGCATTTTGGCATTTAAAAATGAACCCTATATTTGGTATGGTTCTGATGATGGTGTAAAAGCTTTTTTAGCGGACTCAAATGAGCAATTAGAACGGTTTTTTGAAGAAGAAAATTGTCTCATTGATCAGCAACATGCATGCTATCCTGCGTTTTCTCAATATGTGCATAGCTTAGGGGTTGCACATCAGCGACTGGTTGCATTTCATTTAAGAGATGAACAACAAAGCATTGGTACAGTTTTATTATTTGATGACCACACAATAGAATATACCCGCAAGCAATTGGAAATCGTGGCTGAATTTGTGCAAAGCCTACTGAGCGTATTAAAACTAAGAATTGAAAACGCTGAATTAAAAGAAATGTATGAGCAACAATCAGCATTGAATTTTAGTAAAACCAAGTTTTTTCAAATTATTGCGCATGATTTACGAGCACCCTTTCATGGCTTGTTAGGTTTTTCTGAAGTGCTGGCGCAAGAGCGTGATAGCTTAGATGAATCCAGTATTCAAAATATTGCTGATTATTTATGTGATACAGCCCAATCGACCTATAACTTGCTGGAAAGTTTGCTCAATTGGGCCATGGCAGAAGGCGGGCGTTTTGAATACCACCCAATTAATTTTGATTTAAATCAGTCTGCCAAAATTGTCTGCAGTGTTTTAAATAGTTTGGCTGTGAAAAAAAATATTCAGCTTTTAAATGAAATCCCTACAGGGCTGAAGGTGAATGCCGACATTAATATGATTACCTCGGTTGTGCAAAACTTGGTTTCGAATGCATTGAAGTTCACCAATACTGATGGCTTTGGAAAAGTGATTTTACGTGCAGAAGAGCGAGATGAATTTATTCGTTTCACCGTTCAAGACACGGGTTTAGGGATGACTCAAAACCAAATTGCCAATATATTTGAACAACAGATCAAAGTGAGTATTAAAGGTACAGCGGGAGAACAAGGCACAGGTTTGGGCTTGGTTTTGTGTAAGCGCTTTGTCGACTTAAACCATGGTTCAATCAGCGCACATTCTAAAGAAGGAGAAGGCACCCTTTTTGTGGTTAATTTGCCAAAGGCCACCAGTGCACATCAAGTTTTAAATGTAGAGCATACGTCTAAAGTGATTGCTGAAGTAAAATTATAATTGAGGCTAAATTAACGCTAAATTTTTCCCCATTTGCCATGTGCAGCTGATATAACTAGAAAAAAATAGGCTTATGGGTTAACAAATGAATGTGGAACAATTGCAGAAGACCTTACGTGCTAGCCAATATGCAGAGCAAGTGTTGGGAATCCATCGCAATTTAATAGAACAAGATTATGCAATTGACCAATTTTTATTGCCTTTAAGCACCGAAAAAATACAAGAATTTGTTGAAGTTGCACTGTGCGAAATTCAAGATGAACAAGTATGGATGCGGGAAATGCGTATTTTGCGTGCGCGTTTAATGTTTCGCTGGATTTGGCAAGATGCCAACAAACTTACTGATGTCATTACCCTGACCAGAGAGCTTTCAGACTTTGCTGATATTGCCATTTGTATGGCGAAAAAATTTGCTTATGCGCCGTTAGTGGCAAAGCATGGTGAGCCAATTGGCTATAACGGCAAGCTTCAAGATTTGATTGTGATTGCTATGGGCAAGCTGGGTGCTCAAGAACTAAATTTATCCAGTGATATCGACCTCATTTTTGCTTTTGATGAGCAAGGCGAAACCAACGGTCGTAAGTGTATTGATGTACAGCAATTTTGTATTTTGTGGGGACAAAAACTGATTTATTTGCTGGATCAAATTACTGCAGATGGTTTTGTTTTTCGCGTAGATATGCGTTTACGTCCTTGGGGGGATGGCTCTGCCTTGGCCATTAGTCATGTGGCCTTAGAAAAGTATTTAAGCCAGCATGGGCGCGAGTGGGAGCGTTATGCGTGGATCAAAGCGCGTATTGTGACTGGGGGGCAAGAAGGTGACGAATTACTGGAGATGACTCGACCTTTTGTATTCCGTAAATATGTGGATTACACCGCTTTTGAAGCCATGCGTGAAATGAAAGGCATGATTGAGCGCGAGGTGCTACGCCGTAATATTGAAGATGATATCAAGCTGGGTGCTGGTGGTATCCGTGAAGTTGAGTTTATCGTACAAGTTTTTCAGCTGATTTACGGTGGTTCAAAATTAGAATTACAAGACCGTCAGTGTTTGGTGAGTTTGCATCATTTAGGTGAGGTCGGATTACTCGATATAACCGCAGTGCAAGAATTAGAAGATGCATATCTTTTTTTACGCCGAATTGAACATGCAATTCAGGCCTTAAATGATCAGCAAACGCAGTCTTTGCCACATGAAGATGAGCCTCGTCAGCGTATTTTGGATACCTTGGGTTATGCAACTTGGGAGGGCTTCTTACGCGTACTCAACAGCAAACGTGCGCGGGTGATTTATCAATTTGAGCATTTGATTAAAGAAAAAGAACCCGATCCATTGGTTGAAAGTTTTGCGCAGCTGGAAAAGCAGTTGAATGATGTACTGGATGATAATGCTAAAAATTTGGTTCATGAGTTTTGGCATGGACATGCTTTAAAAAAACTGCCTGCTAAAGCGGTACAACGATTAAAAACATTCTGGCCTCATTTGGTCGAGGCGGTGATTCAGTCAGATAATCCGCAGGTTGCTTTACAGCGACTGATGCCATTGGTTGAATCAGTTATGCGCCGTACGGTGTATTTGGTGATGTTGATTGAGAGTAAGGGTGCATTACAACGCTTAGTGAAGATGGCTACGGTGAGCCCATGGATATGTGAAGAATTGACGCATTATCCAGTACTGTTAGATGAGTTCTTATCTATGGACTTTGAACTTCCAAAGCGCAAAGATTTAGAAGACTCTCTTCGTCAGCAGTTATTACGTATTGAACTGGATGATGTTGAAGATTTAATGCGTGTACTGCGTTTATTTAAAAAATCCAATGTATTAACAGTTGCTGCCAGCGATGTGTTGGCGGAAAGCCCATTGATGAAAGTGTCTGATGCCTTAACCGATATTGCGGAAGTTTCAGTCGAAGCGACCTTGAATTTGGCTTATCAAATTGTGGCTAAAAAACATGGATATCCAGTGGATGCAGAGGGTCAGCGCTGTGCTCTAGACCATATTGCATTTGCTGTTGCTGGTTATGGCAAACTTGGTGGCATTGAGCTGGGTTATGGCTCAGACCTAGACTTAGTGTTTATTCATTATATGGATGAGCAAGCTGATACCGATGGCTTGAAACCGATTAGTGGCTTTGAGTTTGCAATGCGTGTTGCACAGAAGTTTATGTCTTTGATGACCACGCAAACCTTAGATGGTCGGGTCTATGAAATTGATACCCGTTTAAGACCTTCAGGTGAGGCAGGTTTGCTGGTGACCAGCTTAAAGGCATTTGAACAATATCAGTTTAAGAGCGCATGGGTGTGGGAGCATCAAGCATTGGTACGTGCGCGTTCGATTGCGGGTGAGCCTTCATTGCGTCAAAAATTTGAGCAACTACGTTGTCAGATTTTGACCCTACCACGTGATGAGCAAAACGTACGTGCTGAAGTTTTAAAAATGCGTCAAAAAATGAAAGACCATTTAGGTTCTTCTAAAGAACAACAAAAAGATGGAATTTTTCATTTAAAACAAGACGCAGGAGGTATCGTTGATATCGAATTTATGGCACAGTATGTGGTATTAGCATGGAGTGGAACGAATTCTGATCTCGCTCACTACTCCGACAATGTAAGAATCCTTGAAGACGCCGCAAAAGCAAGTCGCTTATCCAGCGACGATGCGACAGCATTGATTCAAGCTTATCTTCGCGAACGCGCCGAGAGCCACCGTTTAGCCCTTGCAAATCAATCAATGCAAGTGAATGCGACGGACTGGCACGATACCCGAGAGGTCGTTTGCAAGTTATGGCAAAGATTAATCGATCCGAGTGCAATGTTTGCCTTGGATAAAAATGACTGTGTATAAAAATTTGGAGTTTAGGTCATGAATTTGGCTGATCGTGATGGTTTTATTTGGCAAGATGGACAATTAGTTGATTGGCGTGAGGCGAAAACTCACGTATTAACACATACATTACATTACAGTATGGGTGTGTTTGAGGGTGTCCGTGCTTACGAAACTCCGAATGGAACGGCGATTTTTCGTTTAAAAGAACACACTAAGCGTCTACTAAATTCTGCGAAAATTTATCAACTTAAAGTTCCGTTTGATCAGGCAACACTAGAACAAGCGCAAATTGATGTGGTTCGTGAAAATAAACTGGCATCTTGCTACTTGCGTCCAATTATCTTTATTGGTTCGGAAAAACTAGGTATTGCGGCAACTGACAACACCATTCATGCTGTAGTCGCTGCATGGAGCTGGGGTGCTTACCTTGGTGAAGAAGCGATGGCGAAAGGCATCCGCGTTAAAACTTCATCATTTACCCACCACCATCCTAACGTGACGATGTGTAAAGCAAAAGCGTCAGGTAACTACACATTGTCTATTCTTGCACACCAAGAAGTGGCGCATTCAGGCTATGACGAAGCAATGTTACTTGACCCACAAGGCTATGTTTGCCAAGGTTCTGGCGAAAACGTATTCTTGGTACGTGATGGTGTGATTCATACTCCTGATATCGCTGGTGGTGCATTAGACGGTATTACGCGTCAAACAATTATCACCATTGCGAAAGACTTGGGTTATGATGTTGTAGAACGCCGTATTACACGTGACGAATTCTACATTGCTGATGAAGCATTCTTCACTGGTACTGCTGCTGAAGTAACGCCAATCCGTGAATACGATGATCGTCAAATTGGTGAAGGTGTACGTGGTCCAATCACGACTCAAATCCAAAAAGCATACTTCGATGCAGTCCAGGGCAAAGACCCTAAATATGCGCACTGGTTAACTTACGTAAAATAAGCTGATCGGTTAAGATGAAAAGGCGGAACAGATGTTCCGCCTTTTTTATATGGTCTGGAAATATTGCAGGTGCTGGATGTCATTTGAATCGACTATGCGCAGGTTTAAATTGCGTATGAAAAAAAGAATGTATAAATTCGATAAAAAACGCTGGCTTAATGAAAATAAGCAAGATCTGCAGGCATTTGAAGACAAACTGCTGCACAGTATGCCGGAGACTTTGGCTCTGGTTGCGCAGGGGAAATCACTGGCCCGTTTTGGTGACGGCGAAATCACCTTAATGGATGGCGATGACATTGATTTTCAGGCTGCAGATCCTGAGTTGGCGCGGGAACTGGAAGTCATTTTAAATAATCAGGATGAAAACCTGACGGTTTGTTTGCCTACCATGCTGAAAGCCTGCAATGATTATGAAGTGAATTGGTGGCTGAAATTTTGGTATGTGCGCTGGAAAGACCTGCAGCCGAAATTAAATACTGAACGCGCTTATGGGCATTCGATGGTGACGCGGCCAGATTATTTCATTATGTATCCGGAGCAGGCTGCGCTTTCTTGGAAAGCCATTTGGAATCAGCGTGAGATTATGCTGATTACTGGAGAAGGCTCACGTTTGAATTTAGAACATGCGCTGTTTGATAATGCTCGATCCAGACAAGTGATTTATTCCAAAGCGGTGAATGCATATGCGGATGTGCCGCGGCTGCTGTCTGAAGTGCGCCAGAGCGCAGCGCCGGGCAGCCTGGTGCTGATTGCGCTTGGCCCTACCGGGACGGTCTTGGCGAAAAGGCTGTCGGATTTAGGCTATCAGGCCTTGGATATTGGGCATATCACCAGCTCTTATGATGAGGCTGCTGCGGAATTAAATCGAGCATAAAGATGATCAGCAGATGCTGCTGCATTTCAGTTGAGGCATAGATGCATATTGTATATATCAGTGACGGCAAAGCAGGCCACCGGTCTCAGGCGCTGGGTTTGTTTAATGCGCTGCAGCGCCAAACCGATGCGGCGCTGAGTTTTCAGGAAATCGCTATTCATGATTTGCCGTTTGTTCAGCTGGTCAGCGCGGTATTTAAAAAACAGCATCCTTTAGTTGCCCGGGAACCGGCATTGATTATCGGTGTCGGCAGCCATACGCAGCTCAGGGTGCTGCTGCTTGGCAAGGTTTATTCTCAAGCTAAAACAGCTATTTTGATGAAGCCGAATTTCCCATTCAGCTGGTTTAATCATGTGATTATTCCTGCACATGATGGCGTTGCAGAAACTGGCAACGTGATACTTAGTCAAGGTGCATTAAACCCGATAGTGAATGAACAGCGTCATGTGCAAAACCGTATTCTGATTGCTTTGGGCGGTTCATCAAAACGTCATCAGTGGAATGCTGAAAAAGTATTAAATGCAATTCAAAATATCGTAACTCATAATGCACAAGCCGAGATTATTTTAACGACTTCACGTCGTACACCAGCCGAGTTTTTGGCTGAATTGGAACGGCAGGATTATGCGTCTAAATTGCACATTTTTCCTGTAGAGCAGACACCGCAAGGCTGGATTTTTGAAGAAATGCAAAAAGCTGAGGCTGTTTGGGTTACAGAAGATAGCGTTTCCATGATTTATGAGGCGCTAACTGCTGGGTGTAAAGTTGGTGTGATTTCGATGGATCGATTAAAAGCGGATCGAATTGTGAAATCTGTAGATACCTTGTTAGATAAAAAAATTGTTTCTGCACGGTTTAATCTTAAAGAGCTCACTGAGGCTGTTGCTTTTGAAGAAGCTTCGATCGTCGCGCAGAAGCTTTTAGCATAGGACAATAACGAGAAATAGTTCATATACAGAATTTCAATGGCTTAGCGTAGAAAAGCAATCACTAAGCTACTGTTGTCAAAACCGCTTTATGCTATGCTTTTAAACTGAATATTAGAATATGCCGAATAGGCAGATAGCAGATTGTTTTTGAGTGATTTATGAAAATCTTACATATCGCGAATTTTGGATTTAATAAACAGGGTGCACATTTTTATTGCACTGACCGTAAAATTTCCGCTGGTTTAATTGAAAACGGACACTTTGTTTATGATTTCAGTTTCCGCGATATGGCGCGTATGGGCACGATTTTTAAAACGAAAAAACTCGGTGCGAATTGGGCCAATAAAGAAATTTTAAAGATCGTGAATAATATTGAGCCCGATCTCGTATTGGTGGGTCACAGTGACTTGATGAGTCCGACTGTGCTACGCGATATCAAACAGCAATTTCCTCAAACTAAAATTGCTTTTTGGTATGTCGATCCACTGTACTTAGAGCAGAAGTTAGGTTTTGTTCGTGAGTTTTCGCCATATTTAGATGCCATTTTCTGTACTACAGGTGGCGAATACCTGAAAAAATTAAAGCAACCACATTTAAAAACTGCTTATATGCCGAACGTCGGTCATCGCAATGTTGAAGTATTAAAACAATTTGAATCTACGCGCATTGATAAAGAATTTATCTTCTGTGGTGTGGTGTATAAAGAACCAGTCCGTGAGAAATTCTTAAAAGATTTGGCAGATACCTTAACTCAAAACAGTATTCAATATCAGTATTATGGCTGTTTTGAGCAACCGGGCGTATATGGCAAAGGCTATTATAAAGTGCTGTCAGAATCGCGTATGGGTCTCAATTATTCACGTAAAAATGACGTGACCTTATACAGTTCAGACCGAATTGTGCAGCTCACAGGCAATGGCTTATTAACATTTAGCCCGCGTATTCCAGGCTTCGATCAGCTCTATACAGAGCAAGAAGTGGTTTATTTTGATGACCAACATGATTTGGCGGCAAAAATTAAGCACTATGCAGGACATCCTGATGAAGCGAAGAAAATTGCACAAGCGGGCTGGAATAAAACCCGCAGTAGTTTTAATGCAAAACGTATTACCCAGTTTATGATTGAAGTTACTTTTGATCAGCCATTGTCTGAAGCTTATGAATGGTCACACGAGGTATATGCTTAATGTGGATTCTTTATGTGTTGGCGGGCTTAGTGCTACTGGCCACCGTACTCTATGTCTTGGGTAACTACACTTTTTGGTTGCCACCATTACGTACTGCACATATTCCGCGTGTGGTGATGCTACATCAAGTCACGCCAAATGCAGAGGCTTCGGGTATGAATATGCCTCCTGCTAAGTTCGAGCAGTTGCTACAGTATTTAGTCAATAAGAATGCCAAATTCTGCTTTGTCTCTGAAATTGATCAGTATGAAGGACAAAAAGATGTGTTTGCACTGTCATTTGATGACGGCTTTTTAGATAACTACGAATATGCCTATCCGTTACTAAAAAAATACAAGGCCAAAGCGACAATTTATTTGGCTACACAAATTGAAGGCATTGAAAAGTTAAGCCCTGAGCAGATCCGAGAAATGGCAGATTCAGGCGTGATTGAATTTGGCGCACATACCCAGCACCATGTAAATTTGCTGAAACTGTCAGATGAACAGGCATTTGCAGAAATGCACGCATCTAAAAAAGATGTGGAAGCAATTGTTGGTAAATGTCCAAGCTTTGCTTATCCATTTGGCCGTTTTAATGAAAAGCATCAGCAAATGGCCAAAGAAATCGGCTTTAAAAATGCGGTGTCTACACGTAAAAAAGTGGAACACATCAGCACGGCGAACCAATTTAATATTCCGCGCGTAAGTACACATGGCGCAATGAATGCCTTACAAATGCGTATTGCCTTAGCGAAAGGACGTTATAAATTATGATTCCATGCAGTGTTTATATCGTAACTTTAAACTGCGGTCCTTGGCTGCAGGACACCTTGCAGAGCGTGCAAGATTTTTCAGAAGTGATTATTTTAGACTCTGGCAGTACCGATGATACCTATGCAATTGCGCAGTCTTTTGCCAATACGCGTATTTCACATCAAGACTGGCAGGGTTATGCTGCGCAAAAAAGCTTGGCTTTGGCGCAATGCAAAAATGACTGGGTGCTGAATTTAGATGGTGATGAAGTTCTATCGAAAGAATTAAAAGCCGAAATTGAACAGACCATTCAAGCCAATCAAATTGATGCGCTGATTACCCCGATTAATGATGTGTTCTTAGGGGTGCCGAACAGCAAGCATACGAAAAAACATGCCAAAGTACGTTTTTTCCGTAAAAGCAAAGGCCAATATGACCTGGAAAATAAAGTCCACGAAAATGTAATTGTGGATGGTCAAAGTGTCAAAGCGGAAGGCGATATTTATCACTACGGAGAATCGAGTATTTTTGTCAAAGTAGAAAAAAATAATCAGTACTCAAATTTAAAAGCAGCGGAAAAATTCCAAAAGGGCAAAAAGCCGAGTTTGTTAAAATTAAGTTTGGTCATGCCGGTAACTTTCTTAAAGTCCTACTTTATCCGTCGTAGTTGCTTGAATGGCTGGCGCGGTTTCGTAAATAGCATGATTAATGCTTTTTATGCCTTTTTAAAAGAGGCAAAGCTTTTTGAGCAGCATCAAAATGCAGCCAAGAAAAAACAGGATCAACCGTGAAAATTGTACAAGTTCTAGCAACCAGTGGCGGTATAGGCGGTTTGGAGCAGCATAGCTTCAACTTAGTCAATGAAATGTCGCTACAGCATGAAGTGCATATTTTGGCGCATCCGTGTTATGCCGATAAATTCAATGAAAAGGTTCATTTTCATCCGGTGAATTTTGCTCGCAGTCGCTGGAATATATTTTTGCTGTGGCAACTCAAAAGCCTGATTAATCAAATTCAGCCGGATATTGTGCATGCGCAGGCGGGTAAAGCTGCTGAGCTGATGACTAAAATTCGTGGCTGGCTTAAGCCAGTCAAGTTTGTTACGACAGTTCATGGCACCAAAAAAAATAAAGCCATTTATGCTGCTGGTGATGCGGTCATTGCAGTCAGCCAAGCGCTTACACAAGGTATCTCCGCGCATAAAGCGCATATTGTGTATAACGGTGTATATCCACAGCCTGCGCTATCAGAACAACAGAAAGACCAGCTAAAAGCCGATATTTATGCAGCGTATCCGGTCATGGATAGATCCAAAAAGCTGGTGATGTGCATTGGACGTTTGGAGCCAGTTAAAAATATCAGTTTGTTGATTGAGGCAATGCAGGGGATTGATGCTAACTTATGGATTGTGGGGGATGGTTCTTTACGGACGTCTTTAGAGGCGCAAGTTCAGCAGCAAAATATGCAGTCTCAAGTTGCCTTTCTTGGCTTTCGTACAGATGCACGTGACTTAATCCAGCTAGCGGATACTGTGGTGTTGTCCTCAGACCGAGAAGGTTTTCCATTGGTCATGGTGGAAGCGCTACAAGCGGATAAAACGATGGCATCGACCAAAGTGAATGGTGTGATTGAGTGGTTGCCTGCGCCATATTTGGCGGAGATTGGCAATGCTGAGCAGTTAAATGTCTCAATTCAGCAGGCGCTGTCAAATGTCGCCGATCAAGAATTTTCGCCTTTATTTGCAAAGGCAAAAGCAGAACTCACAGTTGAAGCCATGACACAGCAAACCCTGAAAATTTACAAGGATTTGCTGCACTCAGCATAAGTATTTACTTTTTAGCTGTTAAGCGAATCGCATCGAGTACCACAAAGTCGCCTTCAGCATTGATGGTATGACAGCCATCATCTTGTGGATTCCAATCTGGTAGAACCACTTCTAGGAGTTCTTCTTTGTAAGTGGTTGGGCTGAGTTCTACAATATGTTTAAGCTCAATATTGCCGCCGTAACGTTTTAGTGAATCTTGGCTTGGGCGCACCAGTTTGCCATCATAGCTAAATGGTTTTCCAGCCATGCGGAATTGTTGATGGCCCTTACAGACAGGATTTTGTGGATGCTCTTGCCAGTTTGGATTTAAAAGATCTTCAGTCATAAAAAGATCTAAACGATCACCAAATTTTTTGCAATTTCGACGGGTTGAGGTAAATAGATACCACATGCCATTATGTAAAAATGGCGTCGTATCTACAGCCTCTATACCTTCTAATAAATTGCTATGCTTTTCCCATTTTAAAGGGAAGTCAGTGCATTTCCAAAGTTCAACAGTTTTATTGGCACTGGTTTCTGGAATCATAAACCATTCATTTTCAATCTGAAAAATACATGGATAAGACAGGTGGTAGTCCAGTTTTAGAATGGTTTGTGGCTCGGTATAAGTGCCGTCTTTAAATATTTCCAGAACTGATAAAAAACCGACAGGATGGATATCGTCGACTTCTTCAAAGAAAATGAAATGTCGATCATTATCTTGCGCATAAAAACAATCAGCAAATGTAAATTTGCGCGGTGAGTGAATTTCAAAAAGTGTTTTAAGCTGTTCTTGATGTTTTAATGGTTGTTGCAACCAGCCAAAACGCATGTACCAATGAGAATCAAATTTTCTAGCATGTTGCTTTTGTTGAAATTTATACCATTTCTTTAAAATTGTGCGCATCATAAAGCTGTGTAAAGACATAATACTATTTATCTAATTCTACATTAGGTATGATACGCGATGAAAAAAAGTGGTTCATTTTATGAAAAAATTTATAGTAAGTATTGAAGAAGAAAACTCTCCTCGTCTGAAAAAGCTATTCAGTCAACCCTATTTCAAAAATGACGCGCATGACTGGATTAAAATTGGAATTAAAGGTGCGGAGCTGTCTGCAAAAAAATATTTTGAATTAGGTGTTAAAGGGAGATCTAGACCACTTTCTCCGAGCATGGTCGGATGTACGTTGTCTCACTTGGAGGCATTAAAGGTATTTTTGCAATCGGATGATGAATTTGCGTTGATTCTTGAAGATGATGCAATTTTACCTGATGACTTTGATGTAGTTTTATTGGAACAGGAATTAAAGCAAGCGAATCTAGCACCTCAATTTTTATTTAGTATCGGGGGCATTCAAATGAAAGAATGTCGTAAGGTACGAGGCGAAGTAAAGCCCTTTACATTACATAAAGCGATTGTATTACAGGTCAATGCAGATTTTTATCATCGAATTTGTTATACGGTTTCTTATATTGTCGATCGTTCAATGGCGAAGGCATTAATTGAATATCATCAAAAGCTGCGTGCGGCTGATGATTGGCGTTATATTCCAGACTTATATCCGAATTCACGCATTTATATGGCATTTATTGTGGATCATCCTATATTAGAATCGAATGTAGCGGTTCAAGATTTTAGTACAATTGAATCTGAGCGGGGAAATTTTAGCGATGTATCCGTCAGTAAGTACGGTTCAAGTTTACGTTATAATATAGCTAAATTTTTTAATAAAAAATATCCTTTATAAGTTAATAAATTACAGATTATTTAGTGTTCAGTTGATTTAAGCGGTAAAACGAGGGGGACTTGGTTTAGGTATGAAAAATTTGATTGTTGTTCGCTGTGGTGATAATTCTTTACATGAAAAATGGATATCATCAGAGGCAAATTACGATGTAGTAATCAGTTATTTTGGAAATGAGCCTAAATTTGATTTAGAAAATTTACGCCATTTTCATTCTTATAAAGGATCTAAATGGGAGGGGCTGAACGATTTCTTTCAAACTAATGATTTTTGGCGTGAATATGATGCAATTTGGATCCCTGATGATGACATAGATACAGATGTTCAAACTTTGAATAGATTTTTTGAACTATTCCATGAGAATAATTTTGATCTTGCTCAACCTTCTTTAGATCACCGGAGTTATTTTTCATGGGCGTTACTTTTGCAAAATAGTAATTTTAAATATAGAAAAACTAATTTTGTAGAAGTGATGATTCCATGTTTTTCTAAAGAAGCATTTAAAAAAGTGTACTCAACTTTTTCAGAAAATAAATCTGGATGGGGGTTAGATTTTTTATGGCCACAAATTCTCGGTGAGCAAGCAAATATAGCAGTGATTGATGAAGTGGCAGTATTTCACACGCGACCTGTGGGTTCTGCTGGTTCAGGAATGGGGAAAAAAATTATCTCGAAGAAATCATTTTTTTCTAAGAATAAGACTTTGAGTCCAATGGATGAGTTAAAAATTCTTGCTAAGAAATACAAATTTATTCAAAAAGAAAGATGCCTCGGCGGAATGAATTGGGATGGCAGTTATATTGAATCAGATCACGTCAAATTTAAGCAATTATATCTAGCAGGCTGTGATATTCGGTTACTGGAAAATTATTCAATAAACTTTGCTTTAGATAATATAGAGTTAACACAATGAAAGTTTTGATTATAGGATGTGGATTCACGGGAGCTGTTATAGGGCGAAAGCTTGCTGAACATTCTCATGAGGTAAAAATTATCGATCAGCGTAATCATATTGGCGGTAACTGTTACACTGAGCGGGATGAAAAAACAGAAATTATGGAGCATGTTTATGGTCCGCATATTTTTCATACGGATGATGATGAAGTTTGGAGTTTTGTTAATCAGCATGGCTCATTTAAACCCTTTATTAACCGTGTGAAATCAATTGTTGGCGGTCAAGTTTTCTCATTGCCCATTAATCTGCACACAATCAATCAATTTTATAAAAAAACGTTTTCGCCAATTGAGGCGAAAGCATTTATAGAATCAATTGGCGATTCGAATATTGAAAATCCGAAAAATTTTGAAGAACAAGCTTTAAGATTTATAGGTCCAGATTTATATGATGCATTTTTTAAAGGGTACACATTAAAACAGTGGGGGATTCATCCGACTCAGTTGCCTGCAAGTATTTTAAAAAGGCTGCCTGTTCGTTTTAATTATGATGATAATTATTTTTCACATAAATATCAGGGTATGCCAGAGCATGGCTATACAGAGATTTTCAAATCTATATTGAATCATACAAAAATTGAGGTTGAATTGGATTGTGAGTTTCAGCGCGCTATGATTGTTGAATATGATCATATAATTTGGACTGGTAAATTAGATCAATGGTTTAACTACTCTGAAGGAAAGTTAAGTTACAGAACTTTGAGATTTGAAAAAAATTATGCTGAAGGTGACTATCAAGGTAATGCTGTGATTAATTATGGCGATGAGTCGGTGCCATTTACAAGAATTTCTGAGCATAAACATTTTTCGCCTTGGGAAAAACATGATCAGACAATTTATTTTAAAGAATACAGTTCTGAATGTGGAGATAATGATATTCCTTATTATCCAGTAAGATTGGCGAATGATAAAGAAATTTTAGATAGATATCTGGCTATGGCCCAAGCTGAAAAAAATGTAACTTTTGCTGGAAGGTTGGGGACATATAGTTATATGGATATGGATGTAACAATTCGTCAGGCAATGAATATTGCAGAAGAGTTATTAAATAATTTTAGTAAATAATTGATAAGTTAAAAATATCTTACTTTTTTATAACCCGATTAGCCCAAATTTGTTAAGGAGTGAAAAGTTGAAAATTGTCCATACTCTATATTTTACTGAATTTGCGGGTACAGAAAAGGTTTGCGTAGATTTGTGTAATGCAATGAGTCAAAGTAATGAAGTATTCTTATTGGCCAATACTTACGATTTTCAAGGCAACAAAATTACAGATTATATTGAAGATACTGTGAATTTTGTTGATATTGAAACGGACCGAAATCGTCATAATATTTTCTATTTATATAAAATTGCCAAAATTTTAAAAAATATCAATCCTGATGTGATTCATTGTCATAATACAAAGATGCTCGAAATTATGAAATATTGTCAGATATTTCTCTCCAAAAAAATTCCTTTGGTATTTACGAAGCATAATTGGTTTGTTAAGAAGCGTATGAAATATGCGGATATCTGCGTGGGTATTTCACCAGAAACACTGAAACTTTGTAATGCGAAAAAAAATATTCTGATAGAAAATGGTATTAAGTTTCAAAATCCTACAAAAATTCTAAACAATGATGTTTTTAATATTGTTGGCGTGGGAAGACTAGAAGAACATAAAAATTGGCAGTTGGCCATTACAGCTTTAAGTCAGGTCGATTTTGATTATCGCTTATATATTTTGGGTCAAGGGGTTTACGAGCAAGAACTTAAAGACTTAATTGAGAAATTAAATGTAGCAGATAAAGTTAAATTAGTTGGCTTTGTAAATAATCCTTGGGATTATATTTGTAGCTCAGATTTGCAAATTTTACCTTCAAGATTAGAGGGCTTTTCATTAGCACTCATTGAAGGCATTTATTATGGAAAAATGGTCTTTGCATTAGATACGGCGAATCATCGTGAAGTATTAGGTGATGATTTTATTATTGAAGATGATGCAGAAAAGCTGACTCAAACATTGAATCAAGTTTATTTAAACTATGATGAATTCAATGAAAAGTTTTCAAAAGTGAAAGCTGAATCAGCCCGTTTTGATATTAATAACGTTGCGCAAAAATATATTGATGCATATAAAAGTGTATCGGATCAAAAAGTACAGGCCGCTTAACAGTTTATTATTTTCGCTAAATAGCCCCTTTGGCTCATTGCAGAAGGGGCTGATGTATAGAATGTGTGTTCAAGGCTTATTCAATAAGAAATGCTTAAAAAAGCTTATGTGAATGATCTAGGCTTAGATGGGCATAAGCTAAAACAATAATTATTCTTTATCCGCATTACCCTTTAATACCATATAGATCAGCGCGACAAAAATAGCAAAAGCGCCAGCCAAACTACTGACACAAAAAATCACAATACGGTTATAGGTTGTTAAATTAAATAATTGGTTATCCACGATGTAGCGCATGAAAATCCATTGCACGATTGAAAATACAATTAACACAATTGCACGACGGCGAACTTCAGGACGCATAGCCATAGGGAGATACACAGCAACAATCTAAGAGATTGCTATTATGCCACTGTTGAAAATTGATCTCAATTGAATAAAACTAATCCACACTATGCCAAAACAATAGCGCCAAACTTGCATCGAATTTACATGGTTTTCTTATTGTACATATTGATATCACCCAAACAGTTTCTAAAGCGTTTATAGGACCAAATATACTGTGCTGGTGCTTGATTGATCATCTCCTGCATTGCAAGATTTAGGCTCGTTACAGAGTGCTGTAAATCATGAGCGTTGATGTCTTCAGGTAGGTACTGACAGTGAATATCAAAACTTTTCAAGTCGGGATTGCGAATACAGCTTAAGCCGATAACCTTACATTGTGTTTTGGCTGCCAGCTTAGAAACGAGCGTGATGGATAAGGTCTTTTGTCCAAAAAAATCAGCGTAAATGCCACCAGAAGGCTTGGGTAAATGATCGGGTAAAATTACAGTTAATCCACCTTGCTTTAAATGTTTAAAAATAGCACGTATACCAGTTTCATCTGTAGGCACTAAAGTCGCATTAAATTTTTCCCTTGCCTCTAATAGATAGCGATTTATACCTTTATTTTTATTGGGTTTATACATAATCATCGGTTTGGTATGTACATTTAACCATGCGTTGAGCAATTCCCAGCAGCCAAAGTGCGGAACGACGACAATGACACCTTTTTTAGTCGCCAGTGCTTCGGTTAAAACGCTCTCTCCATGGATGTGTTGGATTAAGCCTAGACTATAGCTTGGTGGCATGCCCCAGCACTTAATAAATTCAATATAAGTCAGACATTGGCTTTGTACACTTTCTTTCGTCAACTGTTGTTGTAATGTCGGAGATAATTCGGGATAGGCCAGTTGAATATTAATTGCAGTAATGCGTTTGATGGATGAATTGGAATAATAAAGAAATAATGCAATGACAGTGGCTAGAGTTTGTAGTAGTCCTAAAGGCAGGGCAGAGATGATTTTAAAAATGAAATACATCAGGTCGTCGATCTCAAAAAGTAGAGCAAGCGGATGAAAATAATTTTGCTAAGAGAGGACTGGTTGTATTCAAGAATGAAAATGATCAGAAGCTTTAAAACAAAATAAAATGATTCATGAAAAATTGAGGGTTTCAATTTTGCATGATTAGGCTTGGCATCATAACGTAGAGATGTACATTTAGAATTAGCAAAGTAAACCAAATTTTCGGTTTTATGATGTGTGAGTCGATCTTAAATTTATAATATTGAATAAAAAAAACCCTGCACTTGGCAGGGTTTCTTCATTCCTTCTTGGCATTTCTTCCAAAGGGAGAAAAAGAAGGATTTAAAAAATTATTTAGCTTCTTCTGCTTTTGGTTTTTCGCGTAAACGAATACCAAGATCGCGTAGTTGATTTGTTTCAACTGGCGCAGGTGCTTGAGTTAGAGGACATTCCGCAGTTTTAGTTTTCGGGAATGCAATCACGTCACGGATTGAAGATGCACCAGTCATCAACATCACTAAACGGTCAAGACCGAATGCTAAACCGCCGTGAGGAGGCGCACCGAATTTCAACGCGTTAAGCAAGAAGCTGAATTTCTCTTCTGCTTCTTCTTCACCAATGCCAAGCGCTTCAAAGATCGCTTTTTGCATTTCTAGGTTGAAGATACGAAGTGAACCGCCGCCAATTTCAGTACCGTTCAATACCATATCGTAAGCAACAGACAATGCAGCACCTGGGTTGTTCTTCACTTCTTCAACGCTTGATTTTGGAAGCGTGAATGGGTGGTGAACAGACGTCCATTTGCCGTCATCAGTTTCTTCGAACATAGGGAAGTCAACAACCCAAAGTGGAGCCCACTCGCAAGTTGCCATCTTCATGTCGTGGCCGACTTTAATACGTAAAGCGCCCATTGCATCATTTACAACTTTTGCTTTGTCCGCACCAAAGAATACGATATCGCCATTTTCAGCACCAACGCGTTTTAATAGATCAAGTACGATTGGCTCGATAAATTTAACGATTGGAGATTGAAGACCTTCGATACCTTTTTCAAGATCGTTGACTTTGATGTAAGCCAAACCTTTCGCACCGTAGATACCCACGAATTTAGTGTATTCGTCGATTTGGCTACGTGGAAGCGCGCCAGCACCTGGTACGCGAAGCGCAACAATACGGCCTTTAGGATCTTTAGCAGGACCTGCGAATACTTTGAATTCAACGTCTTGCATCATGTCTGCAACGTCAACCAATTTCAAAGGAATACGCATATCTGGTTTGTCAGATGCATAGTCGCGCATTGCGTCTGCATAAGTCATGCGAGGGAATTTGTCGAATTCAACGTTTAGAAGTTCTTTGAACATCTTAACTGTTAAACGTTCCATTAAATCCATGATGTCATCGTCACTCATGAACGATGTTTCAACGTCGATTTGTGTGAATTCAGGCTGACGGTCAGCACGTAAGTCTTCATCACGGAAACATTTCGCAATTTGGTAGTAACGATCGATACCGCCAACCATCAACAACTGTTTGAACAATTGTGGAGATTGTGGAAGCGCGTAGAAGCTACCGTTAGAAACACGACTTGGTACTAAATAGTCACGTGCACCTTCAGGAGTAGCACGAGTCAAAATAGGCGTTTCAACGTCTAAGAAACCATTGTCTTCGAAGTAGTTACGAATGAGGTTGGTTAATTTAGAACGGAAACGTAAGCGATCTAACATTTCTGGACGACGGATGTCCAAGAAACGGTATTTCAAACGTACTTCTTCAGAAATATTGGTATTTTCGTCATTCAATGGGAATGGCGGTGTTTCAGAAGCAGCAAGCACTTCGATTTCTTTACCAAGAACTTCGATTTGACCGCTGGTAATATTTGCGTTTTCAGTGCCTTCGTAACGACGACGTACGCGACCTGTAATTTTTAAAACAAATTCTGAACGTGATTTGTCCGCAGTTGCGAATGCTTCAGGAGTATCTGGGTCAATAACCACTTGAACAAGACCATCACGGTCACGCATGTCAAGGAAGATTACACCACCGTGGTCACGGCGACGGTGAACCCAACCGCATAATGTTACGGTTTGGTCAATTTGAGCTTCGGTTAAAGAACCGCAGTAATGAGTTCGCATCATAGCGTTAGAAATCCAACTATATGGGTTAAGGTCAGCGAATACGTAAACAGCGTACCGCTTTTATTCGAAACAGCGATTATGCCTCTTTTTGACCATTTTGTCACAAGGGCTTAGCTTTAAAACCGTAAAATTTCCCTGCATTGATCATTTTAAATCGTGCTTATTCAACTGAGGGCTTAAAAATATTTGTTGTCGATTTAAGGATGACAAAAATAAGGCTACCGATGGTAAACACAGCTAAAAATGCGCGAAAAAAATAATTAATCGATTTACCAATATAAGTATAGAGATCATGAACAAAAGCATCAGAATAGACGCTTTCTGCAAAATATAGATAGCTGAGAAAGCCTGCAAGCAAGGACAGTAGCCCTAGAGCGTAGACATAAACTTTAGTCCATCGATTGACGATTACGCTACTACGGTGGTTTAGGTGATGGCGGTAAATCATCCATGCTAAAACAGGTAGCGCTAATATAGACAAGCCAATTTGTAAAACACGGTGTAGCGGATAGCTGTGACCAAAGAGCTGAATAGACTGCAGTAAAATATTTTTAAAGGCAAAGGTGCGAAAGTCGACATGGGTTAGGCCATCCCAAAGGATGTGTGTGGATGTGCCGATAATAATGGCAATGATGAGGCTTAGAATAAAACCACAGCATTGATTGAGGCCGTGTAGATTGAGAGATTTATGTAGACCAAAAAAAGCAAACAGCATCGGTCGGTAAAATGCATACCACAGCAAGCAAAACATTAAGCCCAAGAGAAGATTAGGCACAATGAGCCCCGACCATTGATGTGATCCATCATAATTGGCATTGGTAAATAAGCGAAATAAATCCGGCACCATACAGCCAATGGCTAAGGCGGCAATGGGCAAACGACCACCGCTTAATTTAGAGAGGGGCGGTGCTAAGACAGCATGCGAAATGGTAAAGGGCATAATTTAAAATATAATTATTTAAAATAAATCAAAAGACTAATGCGTCAAAGTATAGCTGAGAGCTCAGCTTAGAAATGTTTTTTATTGAAAAAATATTGAAATGTTATAATATAACAAAACAAAGCCATCTACCTGAGCTGCCAGCATGCTATTCAAGAAGAAATTAATCAGCGTATCTATTTTTGCCTCTATGGCACCGTTTGCATTTGCAGATGAAGTTTTAACCCAATCTAAGCAGGGGGCCGTACAACAACTCGATACCATTCATGTACAAGCCCATCCCCTAGAACAATCAGCTGCCGATTTTGCAGTTGCTGATCATATTGTCAGTCAGAAAAAATTAGCTGAACGTGGTACAACCATTGGTGATGCTTTGGCTGATGAACTTGGTGTGTATTCAAACCAATACGGTTCAGGCTCTAGCCGTCCAGTGATTCGCGGGCAAGATGGCCCACGTGTAAAAGTATTACAGCATGCTTCTGAAACCGCAGATGTTTCTGCACTTTCACCAGATCATGCAGTCACGGTTGATCCAATTTTGGCAAAACAAGTAGAAATCATTCGAGGCCCATCAACTTTACTGTATAGCGCAGGCACGGTGGGTGGTTTAGTGAATGTCACTGATCAAAAAATCCCAACGCAAATGCCTGATAAAGGCTACGAAGGTCAAGTTGGTCTCCGCTATAACTCAGGTAGTGATGAAAAGCTGGCGAGTGCTGGGGTCACTGCTGCATTGGGTGATCAATTTGCGATTCGTGTAGAAGGCTCAAAACGTAAAGCCAATAATTATATCGCGCCAGATTATGTACATGAGCACAGCCATGAACATGATTTGGGCAATGGCCAGCATGAAACCCACACTGAGTTTGTAAAAGAACGCCGTGTTGATAATACTTTTGCCGAAGGCCAAACCGTAAATATTGGCGGATCATGGATTCATGATCGCGGTTTTGTCGGGCTGTCTTATAGTAATCGTGAAGATCAGTATGGTTTGCCTGGGCATAGTCATGAATATGAAAACTGCCATCCGCATGGTGATGCGTTGGACTGTGACGCACATGGTGCAGGTGGTCATACGCATGACCACGATGAAGAAGAGCACGGTGGGCCTTGGGTTGACTTAAAATCTGAGCGTTATGATTTACGTACGGAATTATCTGAGCCATTTGCAGGATTTCAAAAGCTTCGTGCACATGCGAGTTATACTGACTATAAGCATGATGAGTTAGAAGAAAGTGAAGTATTAACCACCTTTAAAAGTAAAGGCTATGATGCACGCTTAGAGTTGGTACATAACCCGATTGCCGATTGGGAAGGGGTTATTGGTACTCAATATAACCGCCAAAAGCTGAATATTTCAGGCGAAGAATCCTTGATGAATCCGAGTACCACAGAAAAGTGGAGCTTATTTGGTTTAGAGCATAAACAGTTTGGCGATTTCCACGTGGAACTGGGTTTACGTGCCGATCAGCAAAAAATTGATATTGATTCGACACAAAAAGACTTTAGCGATTATGCAATTTCGTACTCAGGTGCAGTCAACTGGGAATTTGCACCAGACTATAAACTATCCTTTGTGGCATCACATCAAGAACGTTTGCCTTTGGCGCAAGAGCTGTATGCCAATGGCAAACACTTTGCAACTAATACCTATGAACGTGGCAATGAAAATCTGGGTGTAGAAAAGTCGAATAATGTTGAATTGGGCTTACATTACGAAGCTGATAAGTTGGACTACCATGTACATGTATATCACAACTGGTATGACAGCTATATTTATGCAGCAACAACGGCGACACATGACAACTTCCGCTTAGTGGACTATACCCAAGACAAAGCGAAATTTTATGGTGTAGAGGCGGAAACAGGCTATCAACTGAGCGATCTGTATAAAATCAGCTTATTTGGTGATTATGTACGAGGTAAAATTGATGGCGCCAATGCACCGCGCGTACCTTCAGGCCGTTTAGGGACTAAAGTGGATGCAAAATTCACGGATCAGTGGTCAGGTTTAGCAGAGTATTATCATGTGTTTAAGCAAGATAAATTTGCAGACTTTGAGCAAGAGACGCAAGGCTATAATATGGTGAACCTAGGCGTATCGTATGCAGGACAATATGCCAAAGACAACGATTATCGTGTGTATTTTAAAGCCAATAACCTGTTAGATGATCAAGTTTATTCACATGCATCGTATTTATCGACCATTCCACAAGTTGGCCGTAACTTTAGCGTAGGCGTAGAGTTCGGCTTTTAAATGAGTTGCAATCATGAGTGCGCAATAGCTCTTTGATTGCATACAATCACAGAAATCCGCTTGAAAAATCAATGGATAATACCTAGTCTGAGTATATTGGACTAGGTTTTTTATTATGCGTATTTTTGAGCGAATCCACCGTAAACTCAATTGGTCTACACGTCGATATGTGGGGCTGGTTGTAGGGTTATTGGCGCTAGGCTATTTATCTTCCGCTGTATATCACATGTATAACCCTTTACCAGAAGGGCTGGATTACACGGGTAAATTACGTCATGCAAATGTGGAATTTTTGGTTGATCAAACTTATCTCGATACAACAGGTCAGCAACATGTAGATCAGCAAATTTTCAAGCAAATGCTTCAATTGATTGAGCAGGCGCAAAGCACGATTGTGATCGATATGTTCTTGTTTAATCAGCAAGTAGGCGATTCTAAAGTACAGCATCAAGCGCTTATGCAACAATTGACGAATGCGCTTATTCAGAAGCGTAAATACAATCCTAATCTCGAAATTAAGTTCATCACTGATCCAATCAATACCGTTTATGGTGGTGTGTATTCTGAGCAATACCATGACTTGCGCCAAGTTGGGATTGATGTGATTGAAACCGATTTAAGTCCATTGCGTGCATCTAATCCAACGTGGTCTGGCATTTGGTATTTATGTTGTCAGGGAATGGGAAATAACACGGAATCAGGCTGGTTGCCGAATCCATTTGGCAATGAAAAAATCACTTTGCGTAGCTACTTTGAGCTTCTAAATTTTAAAGCCAATCATCGTAAAACTATGGTGGTGGACACGGTTGATGGTTGGAAAGCCTTAGTTAGTTCCATGAATCCACATGATGGAAGCTCACGCCATTCAAATGTGGCATTGTTAGTTCAAGGCAAAACCGCACTGGATGTGCTGCAGACAGAACAAGCTGTTGGTGCAATGTCGAAAGCCAATTTGCCGGCAGTGATTACGGGCGAATTTGAAGAGGCGAAAACATTACCGCAAGTTCAAGTGCTGACTGAAGGTGCGATTTATCAGGCGGTACTTGACTCGATTAAAAGTAGTCAAAAGGCTGGCGTAGAAATCGACATCGCAATGTTTTATTTATCTGAGCGTCAGATTATTCAACAGTTAATTGCAGCACATAAGCGTGGTGTAAAAATCCGAGTACTCTTAGATCCAAATAAAGATGCGTTTGGCCGTACTAAAAATGGTATTCCTAACCGGCCAGTGGCGGCTGAGCTGAACAATGCGGGTATTGATGTGCGTTGGTGCAATACCCAAGGCGAGCAGTGCCACAGTAAAATGCTGTTAAAACGTGATATGTATACGACTCAATTGATTTTAGGTTCGGCAAATTTCACTGCGCGCAATTTAAAAAACTATAATTTGGAAACAGATTTAAATGTTATTGGTGGGCGTGATGCTCAGGTATTTACACAAGCCAATCAGTATTTTAATCGTGCATGGTCAAATTTAGATGGCCGTCAAATGAGTGTGCCATATCGTCAATATGCTGATGAATCTAAACTGAAATATGCCTTATACCGTTTTATGGAATGGAGCGGGTTATCTACTTTTTAGAATTGTATTAATCTCCTTCAATCCCTCTTTTCAAAAGAGGGACTTTCCTCCCTTTTTAAAGGGAGGTTAGGAGGGATTTAATCAGTTTTAATTCTTCGGTTCTGGATTTGGTGGTACTAAGGTATCTAAATCCTTATCCGTCATATTATCCAATTCATGCAAATCAGTTTTGATTTTCCACTTGGTTTCATCTTCTACAGGTTGTGGCAAGCGTGCCTCAAGCCAATCACAGACCACATCGGGTGGAAAGTCGTCATGATTACATTGAATGACCCATGCTAAAAATTGTTTAGCTTCACCATTCATATAGGGTGGTGGTGATACCGGTAAAAACTGAGTCGGTAAGCGTTCATTTTTAGAAATATAGTTCAACACATGGCCAAGCTCTTGTACGGTTTGCCATGCCAAGGGATGATCGACATTAATTTGAAATTTAAACCACCATGCACTTTTACCATCTGTACCATAAGAGTCAATATGGTTTTGTTGCACACTCGGAACTTTACAGAAGAATTGATAAAGTCGGTCAAAACTTAATTCAGACACAGCTTTGGATCCACAACGAAATAAAAAGAATATTAGCATATTCCACTGTAATGAATGCTCATTCAATCTTATTCATGCTTATCTACGGCATTGCAAAAAATCCCTGCAGTGTTCATTTTTTCTCCTAAAAATGCTTTTATAATGAATGCACATATAGAGGAGGAGCATCTTGTGAGAACAGCATTATTTGCATTAAGTCTAACAGCTGGATTACTCAGTGCGAGTCCGTTGACCTTTGCTGAAAATCAATGGGCAAACTATCAGGGTGTTCCGAGTGCGCAGCAAAACAGACCTATGCCACCGCATAATGGTTATCAGCAACAGGGGCACCGTCCTAACTATCCACAACAGCCTAATGTTCAGCATTATCCGCAGTATCCAAACAATTCACAGCATCGTCCGCCCATTTACCCAAATCAACCGCGTCCGCCACAGCACCGTCCACCAATTCAAAATGGTATTAGTATCCAGTACCAAGCACCCACAACAATTATTCAAAATTCGCAAAGTTATAGTTGGGTCAATGGTGATCCTGCTACGGCCAGTATTTCGAGTTCCACTTATCGTGTGATTTCAGATTGGCACCGACTAGGTTTGCCTGCACCACCAACAGGTATGTTTTGGATCTTTGAAAATGGTCGTTATGTCTTAGCATCGAATTGATCAGGTTTTATCAGATATCCCGAACCCTCACTTCACGTCACTTTTAAAGCAGTGCTTTAAAGCTTGCTCAGGTGAGGACGGGCACTATCAGAGTCTATGCGAGTTCATCATCTTCTGGGCGTGGGGTTTTGCCTTCAGGTAGTGGTTTTTCGGTGTGTTTATCACGAATAACCGATGGATATGTCCAAGATGCATAGCGCACGACCAAAATGGCAAAGGCTAAAATTAAAATAGACCCCGTAATAATCACCAAATCCATACTGGCTTTGTGCGTGTGTTGGATGTCAGCAATTAATAATCGTGTCAGTGCTGTAATGGCAATATAAATTAGAAAACGTACGGGCATGTGATTGGTTTTAAAGTATATCCCCACCATTGCACCCAGTTCTAAGTAAATAAACAGCAAGAGAATATCGTCAATAGTCGCGAATTTTTTTACGGTGAGTATTTCAAAAACCGTATGTCCAGCAGACCAAATCACCATACAGCCAATAATAAATAAAGCAATGTAGTGAAAGCTTTCTACGGCAAGATTGCCTAAACGATCGAGGAGGGATTCAAGTTTTATAATTCGTGGGTCGCGGTGGCTCATGGCTTATCCTCCTATATAAAGTGTTAAATTTCATTAAATAACAAGCAAGTTTCATGCACATGAAACAGCGAAATTAGATTTTTTTTTTAAATAAATCGGCTGAATTTTAATGTTATGTTGTTCGGGTAATATTTCGTCTGAGAAAAATAGAATG
This sequence comes from Acinetobacter sp. SwsAc6, assembly GCF_013391565.1. NCBI lineage: Bacteria > Pseudomonadati > Pseudomonadota > Gammaproteobacteria > Moraxellales > Moraxellaceae > Acinetobacter > Acinetobacter sp. SwsAc6. The sequence continues at coordinate 1,372 of NZ_JACAXE010000017.1, read as the reverse complement.
TATTTACCGACTCATTTTCAGCAGGAAGATTTAACGGAGCTATTTGACTGTATTGAAGCGCATCCATTAGCCAGTGTGATGGTGGTTCATGAAGGGGAAATTGAGGCCAATCATATTCCGCTGGAACTGGATCGTTCAGCAGGCAAAAAGGGCATGCTTCGTGGACATATTGCCAAAGCAAATCCGCTGTTTAACTTACTGGAACATGAGCGATCAGCTTATGTTATTTTTCATGCAGATCAGGCATATATTTCGCCAAATTGGTACGAAGGAAAACAAGAACATCACCGTGTCGTGCCGACATGGAATTATCGTGTAGTCCATGTTAAAGGCAAGATACGTAAAATTGCAGATGAAAAATATTTGCGTGGAATTTTGGCTCGTTTAACTCGTACTCATGAAGCGAAGCAACCTGTTCCATGGAAAATGGGTGATGCACCGAATGATTTTATTGCTGAACAGTTAGAGAAAATTGTGGCGATTGAAATCGAAATAGACTCAATTGTGGGTAAGTTTAAAGTGAGTCAAAACCGTAGCGCTGTAGATGCTGAAAATGTCGCAAAGGCCCTAGAGATTTCGAATGCTGAAATGGCGGAGTCAGTTCGACAGTATCGATAATAATTTGAAATAAGGGTAAATAAATTTATATGTCTAAACAATTTAGTATCCAATTGAAAGAGTGGTTTTTGAATATTGTAACTATAATCGTTATACCCTTGTATATTATTGCTATTTATAAAATTTTAATAACATATGACCTTGATAAAATTATCAAATATTTGCCGCTAGCAACATTTGTCCTTGCTTGTATAGCTTTCTTTTTTGCCTTGAGAACATATTGGCGTAAATCATCAATTAGTGTAAAAGCTTCATATATTCCAAGCCCAGACTCTCATTATGGTAAAGCTTACATTCATCAATATCTGCTTGAAAGTGAAAAAGATAAAGCAATAGTAGTATTTAAAGTTTATTTGAGAATAGGCTACGATACATATGTTCTCCTTGAAGACTTTAGATCGAAACCACTTATATTAAAAGCATATGAAGTTCATCAGAGAGAGTTTGAGCGTATTCATTGGCATAGTTCGAATGAATATAAGTTAGATTTGACTAAAGTTTTGAGTGATCCCAAAATTCCTAAAAGTATTGTTTTATCAACTTCAGAAGGTAAATATGTTACTAAGACGGTAATCCTCCCATAAATAACCGAAGTTAAAAGTAGAGGTTAAGCAGCCATTAGAGGTAGCTTTCCTTTGTTAGCTTGATGTGGTCTTTCATGGTTGTAATGCCACAACCAGTTTGTTGCATAATCTTGTACTTCATCCAAAGTATCAAATAAATGCTTGCTCAGCCAACTATAACGTATGGTCCG
>NZ_JACAXE010000016.1:0-90346 GCF_013391565.1 Acinetobacter sp. SwsAc6 | reverse complement strand
AAGATGGAGAAAATATTCTGTTTTGCGCAGCAGTCGATGCGGTCCCTGGTGGTTCGGCTGCGGGTATTTATTTGTATGTACGGTATGACAGTGAAGGCATTAAAGCGAAAGAGGCTGATATAAATCCAGCTCACATCATCCGCGAGTGTCTTACAAATCCGCTCTGGGGTATTGGTGTTTTAGAAGCTGACATTGATGATATGTCATTCAGAAAATCAGCGGATACGCTTTATACAGAAAAAATGGGCATGTCGATTAAATGGGATGACTCAACTTCGATTGAAGAATTTATCGAAATTATCAAAACCCACATTAATGCTGAGCTGTATTTTGATAAGTCAGATGCAAAGTGGAAGCTGTATTTAATTCGTGCTGACTACAATGTTGATGACTTAGATCATTTAAATGAAAGCCATGTGCAGAATTTGGAATTTGAACGCCGGACGCTGGCTGAATGCATCAACTCAGTCACGCTGACGTACTGGGATTGTGAGCGCTCAAAAGATTCAACTGTGACAGTTCAAGACATTGCCCGCATTGCCCAGCAAGGCGGTGTTGTGTCCAAGAGTGTTGACTACAAAGGGTTTACAAATAGTGAGCTTGCAAGCCGTATTGCTTATCGTGAACTGCAGACCTTATCTGCAAATCTAGCCAGCGTGTCTTTTGATGTCACAGAAAGTCAGGTTCAAAACTGGCATCTTGGCAAGCCATTTAAGTTATCAGATATCAGTTATGGTCTAAGTGGCGCAATTTTTCGAGTCAAAGAAATGCGCTTTGGTGACGGCATTAACAACACTGTTTCAATAGATGCTGTTGAAGATTCATTTAGCAGTCCGATGCAAGCTGTTGTTGAGTATGTACCGCCAATCAAGACAATTTATGGTGCTAAAGATGCCACCGCAATCGCATTTGAAGTGCCTTATATCGAACTTGTGGAACAATATGGTCAAGATGAAATCGACGTTAAGCTCGAAAATAATCCTGATCTAAGTTACGTCGGTATGGCTGCAATTCGGCCAAACAACTCGCATATCAATGCTGCATTATTTAGTGATGCAGGTGCCGGCTATGACGAAGTTTCAATTCTTGATTTCTGTCCATGTGCTGAACTGAAAACTGCAATTTCTTATTCAGATTCTTTTCTTCAACTTAACAATGTTCGTGAGTTTAATTTAGTCAAAGCGAGCAATCGATTTCAGATTGGATCTGAACTCATGAGCGTTGTCAGTTTTGATACTGAAGCAAAAACACTGACAGTGAAGCGCGGTGTATTCGATACAGTACCAACTCAGCATTTAGCAGGAGCGATGCTGTTTGTTTGGGATAATTATTCAGGCTTAGATAGCACAGATTATTTAAGTGGTGAAGCTGTATCACTCAAAGCTTTAACGCAGACAAATGCTGATCAGTTAAGTATTGCTGAAGCAACGGCACATGAGGTCACGTGTTCTGCGCGTGCTATCCGTCCATATCCACCAGCCCACGTCAAAATCAACGGTGAATATTATCCTGCAGAAATTGAAACTGATTTGATTCTGACGTGGGCTGACCGCAACCGCTTGCAGCAAACTGGCGGTGATCCGCTAAGTTATTTCGATGGCGGGCTTACAGCTGAGACAGGCACACTCTATCAACTTGTTCTGATTGAGCGTGATGAGAATGCAAGTGTCCTGCGGACACAAAATCTTAGCATTGGAGCTGTGAATACATTCACTTTTGCTACGTCTGCGATGCACGTAAACACGCGCACAATACAAATTATTTTGAGCTCATTGCGAGATGGTTTTGAAAGTTATCAAGCTTTTGATTATACAGTTGAATTGTCTCAATTCTTCAGTGCACCCTATGACTTAACAGTTGAGTTTAAAAATGATTAATCGTTTAGAGCTAAATTGGAAACTGGACGGCTTTGTCGATGAGCAGCGTTATTACTGCTCTGAAATAGCTATTGATCCACTTAATCCGCCACTTCCCAAGGCAATATTGGCTAGTGATGTGCGGACATATACAGATACGGCAATAGATACTGGTAAAACATATTATGTTGCAGTTGGATCTGTGAAAAATGGCGTTGAGAAAATTAGTGATGAAATAACCGTGTCCACAGGCGATGCTTATTTTAATGATGTTGATTTACTGATTGTTGCCGATACTGAAGCGAATTCATATATTGATCACTCAAATAATGCTCGCACGATCACAAAACGTGGGTCGATGTGGTTAGAAATGCATGATGGGAAAAAATGCATAAAATTCAACGGTTCAAGCTATGTCTCAGGTAACACAACAAACGGAAGCCTTATTTCTGCAATTAGTGCGCTAAGTACAGGCGATTACACAATTGAAATTATTGCAGCATATCCAGCAGCACAGACTGGTGGTGCTCGATTGTGGGAAATTGGCACTGAAGATGCAAATAGGACAGCTATATTACCAGCTGGTTCTGGCTTTGGCGGTGAATTGCTTTTAAATAACTCTGTAAAAGCAACTTACAGCAATATCTACTTTGATTCTGTGCTAAGAAACCACACTCTCATGAGAAAAGATGGCATCACTGCTTATTATGTAGACGGCATCAAAATTGCTCAAACTACTGATGCTATCAATATATCAGCAGATCGCATCACAATCGGCGCTGCGCTGGTTTTCAATGGTCCATTGTTGGGATGGATGCACGCTTTACGCATCACAAATGCAGCTCGATACAGTGAAACTGGTTTTACGCCAGACTCAGAGTTTCAAAAGTTCTAAGCACCCGAAGGTGCTTTTTTATTGCCAAAAATTTAGGGGGAAAATAAATGGAACCAGTGTCCACAAGCGGTTTCGCAGCTTTTTTAAAATTTTACGGTGTTGCAGTCGCGGTGACTTTAGCCATCTGCTTGGTTGCAACGGTTGTCATCATGATGCGCTTGCCACGCTCACCACAAGAGTGGGCCGTGGGTTTGATTTGTACCGTTGTATCCAGCCTTACTGGAGGTGCTTTCATCATCGTGAAATGGGGCCTACATGAGTGGGTAACTGATATCTGGGGAATGATTGCCTTAGGCGGTTTCTTTTTCGTATGTGGTTTACCTGGTTGGGCAGTTGTACGGTGGACTTTTAATTTTATTAACAAACAAGAAGGCAAAACGATAGTTGAAGTTGTGAAATATTTGAAAGAAGCAAAGGATGATCTTAAGAAATAATTGTTAATTATTGATAAGTAAGTCACATTTATTTCTTGTATGGTTGTTTTGTTGTCACTATAATCCGCACAATTAGATTAAATTGTGAGTCTTTTCCATGCATACAATTTTGTGGGATGAAGAAAGTGTTTTTCCAGAGAAGATTCAATCTTTTAAGAAGTTCTTAAAAAAATATCTAACATCACTGAATTGCACTGAACTTTTGCAGAACAAACCATTTAACTATGACTCAGAAAATGATGAATTTTTGAACCCAGATATCCAAGAATATTATGAGCTTTGGTCTATGGCTTAATGCTGACTAAAGCTGAATACTAAATTGTAATTTATACCGCCTTAGGGCGGTTTTTTTATGTCTAAAGGAAAGTGAAATGAGTAAAAAATTAACGGATTCGCAAATTCTATCGCAAGCTAAAGCACTTGGAGTTGAAGCTACAGCGCTTAAGGCTGTGATCGAAGTGGAATGCAAGAGCTCTGGTTTTAATGCCAACAATACACCAGTCATTTTGTTTGAACGCCATGTGATGCGACAACGTTTAATAGCTAATGGCCAATCTAAAATTGCTGATCAAATGATGATTAAGCGACCAGATCTATGCAGCAAAACTGATGGTGGTTATGGCTTATATTCAGCACAACATGGTCGTTTGAATGCTGCTGCTCAGTATCATCGTGCATCAGCTTTAGAGTCTGCTAGCTGGGGTATTGGGCAAGTGATGGGCTACCATTGGAAGTCATTAGGTTATGAATCTTTGCAGGCATTCATTAATGCCATGTATAAAGATGAAGCCTCACAATTAGATGCTATGTGCCGATACATCAAGGTGAATAGCCTGGTCAATTCATTAAAAAATAAAGACTGGAAAGCCTTTGCTCATGGATATAACGGTAGTGCTTATGCAAAGAATAGTTATGACGTGAAGTTGGCCAATGCGTATAAGAAGTGGGGTGGTCAGTGATTAAAACAACAATCCAAACATTTTTAGCCAAATTTTATGAAGCCGTCATTATCACACAGACGGCTTTTTTATTGGCCGTAGTTTTGTTTGCAGGCTTTAAGACCTGGCAGGCAGATCACTACAAAACAAAATTTGAAGGTGCAGAAGCGGGCTATCAAGTCAAACTCAGCGAAGAAAAACAGCAACACATAAATGATCTAGCAAAAATTCAAGCAGAGCAGATCAAGGCCTTGGGAGATGTTCAAAATGCAGTTAATGCAGCAGGAATCAACTTTGAAACAATGCGCATCGAATACAGCAAGTTCACAGAGCAAATTAATCGTGAATTGCAAACGGTCATTGCTGACCCTAGTTATCGCAACAATTGCTTTAACGCTAACGGGGTGCAACTCGCTAATAAAGCCAAAAACGATAGTGGTAACGCAAAGCCTCCCTGATTTGCCAGCAAATCTTGCTTCATCATGCGCTGAATCTCAAGACTTGAAAACTGGCCGTGGTGACGAAGTACTGACATTAATGGTCGATGATCGGCGTAAGCTTGTTGAATGCTATTTGAAACATGAAAGTATTGTGGAGCTGTGGAAAGAGACGCAACAAAAAGCCCTCAAGTGAGGGCTTTTTTTGTTTAGCAAACAATGATCGTGCAACGCTCAATAAACTCACCATCAGTTTTATATAGATCAATAAACTCGCCAGGCTTACCATCTGATTCATGCAAAGCAACAAGGGTTCGGGTGGATTTGATAAATATTGCGGTCATTTTCAACTCAAGAAATACGAAAAAAAATTATTGTTAAACAGCATTTGAAAACTTTCAAACCCTACACAGGTTTATTCACCAACCTTTAACATCCCATCTACAGAAAAATAGTTTTGAGTCAAACGATTACGACTCATCGACCAACCTCGATTTGGTAGTTTACATGGTCCAATAGCAAGGAACTTATCACCGAATTTCTCTTTCACATAATCTAAAGCGGACTGTAACTTTTCATCGACTTCAATAGCATCAGTATCTGCCAACAAGTCGTGAATATAAGTTGCTTTAGACTCAATGCCTGTCAATATCACACCACATTTCTTAAATTCAATTCCTTCCTTATAAATCTCATTCATTTGCTTCATTATTGCTTTAATCATTACTGCGGCTGAGTCAGTCGGTTCAGCCAAACCTATGTTTACAGACTTATTATAAAAAGGGCGATCCTTATCGAATGGATTTGATTGTGCAAATGCAATAACACATCCGCAGAGGCTTCCATCTTCACGCAGTCTTTTAACTGCAGATTGCAAATAAGCACTCATTGCTTCTTTTAAAGAATCCAAGTCAGTCACGCGTTGGCCAAACGATTTTGAGCTGATGATTTGCTTTTTGCTTGGTGGTGTTTGCTCTAGTTCAATACATGCGGTACCAGTCAGTTCTAGAACCGTTCTTTTCATGACAACAGAAAATTGTTGCTCAATATGTTGAGGGTTCGAGAGTGCTAAATCTAGAACAGATTTAATACCCATCGATTCCAATTTTTTTGTGTGCTTACGACCAACACCCCATACTTCAGACACTTCAATATCATTAAGCACATACTCTTTAATGCATGGATCCATCTCTACAAAATTGCAAATGCCGTTAAAGTGCTTGTTTTTCTTAGCTACATGGTTCGCCATTTTAGCTTCAGTTTTGGATCGTCCAATTCCTATGCAAACTGGCAGGGCAAGCCATTTCCATAAAGCATCTTTAATATTTTGAGCAATCTGATTTACATTTTGATTTGAATAAGATGTGAGATCAGCAAATGTCTCATCAATTGAATATTGCTCAACATCCTTTTCGCTGACGAAGCATTTAATTGTGTTTACGAATCTCCGGCTCATTTCAGCATACACAGCGTAATTGCTAGAAAGCACCTGGACATTATGCTGTTCAACAATATCTTTGATCTTAAATAAAGGAACGCCCATTTTTATGCCAAGGTCTTTAGCTTCTTGGGAACGTGCAACAGCACAGCCATCATTGTTACTAAGTACGATGACAGGGCGATTTCTTAGTTTAGGCTGAAATAAACGCTCACAGCTGACATAGCAGTTATTGATGTCAATGAGCGCGATAATTCGATCTTGTGAACTCATCTAAAGCTCTTGATTACTCGAGTAACAACACCCCAAATCTCTAGAGTCTGCCCTTCATTGAAGTGAATATCTGGGAAGTCAGGACTTTCTGCTTTCAACCAACGCTCATTTCCTTCAATCATTAAGCGTTTTACAGTGAAGTCGTTATCAATGCATGCAATCACAATATCTCGATGTTTCGGTTCAAGACTACGATCGACGATCAGCTCATCATTAATATCTAGGCCAATATTAAGCATGGAGAGAGAATTTACACGGACCATGAATGTTGCGTTGGCATTACGAATTAAGTGTTCGTTAAGATCGACTTTTTGATCAATATAATCTTGAGCTGGTGATGGAAAGCCAGCTTGTACACGCTCAACTGCGAGAGGAATCTCGAGGTGTGTAATAGGATCGATTTGGCGAACATCTGAAATTTCTACTTCTTTTTTAGGCTTATTGAGGTAGTCTTTTATTTCCAAAATGCGAGATGCAGGTACGCGAATAACCTTAGTTGCTTCCAGTTTTTTACGACCAGCGCCAATTCTAAAGCCACCGTGTGTTATGATTTCAGACATAGGATTTTGATAGTTGTAACAGTTATCAAGATTCTAATTATTGCTTAAATTAAATTCAAATCTATTAAATCAAGTAAAATCAATAGGAAGTCAGAATCAGTCGCGCAGTGTTTTGGTTTTAGATAAACGGTTTAATATTTTGTATGTTGAACGACAAATTTGCGTCATTTTTTTGTTAAGTGACTGTTATTAATTAAATAAGCTTGTCTTTGACATCGTAGAGGTCTCCAGTTCGAGTCTGGATATACCTACCAAGATTCAAACTATATGTTATAAGGGTTTTAAGCTAAAACAATAGCTTAAAGCCCTTTTTTTATGCCCACAAAAAAATTATAGCTTAACCGCACTTACTGCAAAATCACTATTTATGCCGATTATGTGGTTAGATTTACGTCAAGAATTTTTAGAATTTACGTCATGAAATTACCAAAGCCTCGCAAACGCGATGCAACGTTTTATATTGAAATTATGATCAATGGTTCCCGTGGAAATACTGGTAAAGGTCACTGGGCATAAAACCATAGATATATTGGTGAATACGTATTACAACCCGACGGCTATCTATGATAGCCAAAATGTTGAATAATAGTTCCCATTGAATGGGGCTTTTTTAATAATGAAGAAAATACATATTGCTATTTTGATTGTGACAGGGATTTTTTTAGTCTGTTTAGCAATTTCAATTTTGATAAAAAAATTCTTTTCTGTGGATGGGGATTATCTTTCTGCTTCAGCTACTTTGGTTGCCGCATTAGTAGCGGCTTATCTCTATAGCGATTGGCGCCACCAATACAAAGTTGAACTTTTCGAACGAACAAAAAACAAGATTCATGATTTGTTTATTAATGCAGAAGGAGTATTCAATAGATTGCATTTATTATTCGTTAATTCAGAACCTAATAAAATCGATATTAAAGAACTGGTCCAGCTACAAATAGAATATCAAGGGGCTATAGATATCTTAACTTCTGAACTTGATTTTTATGAACAATTACTTTCCAAGTATCAACCTAACGATTTTACAATAAATTGTTTGCCAACTAACGCAAAAAAAATGCTGATGACAAATACACGAAAGTTGCACCCTAAGCTTGAAAAAAATAAGGATTATGAGTGCTTTACAGAAATTCAAAAGCAGTTATCAAATAATGATATTTATGAAGAAAATTTAAAGCTTAAAGTTTTTACTAATAGTGATTTGCAAAGATTAATCATTAAACTCCTAGATAAATAAAAAGGGCATTAAGCCCTTTTTAATGTTTCCGTCTAGCGCCACACTAGTACACGGAAGCCTTTTAGCTTTGTATTTTCATCAGAAACCACTTTGCTGAATTTCCAATTGCTGCCAAGGCATTCAACGAGCCATGGCAAGTTTTCATAATTGATTGTGTACACTTGGGCTTTCTGGCGAAGTGCTTTTTCACGTTCTTTAGGCGTTCCAATAATTGCAATGACCTTAAGCTTGCACTTTTCTAAGTGCTACTATTTCTTTGCTTCATCAGGCCAAGTGCTCGCCGTAATTCGTAAAGGAGCAATTACCAAAGCAGGGCCCAGTTCAAGCACTTCGAGAATTTCTAAAGCGGTTATCGGCAGCTTAGAAATATCACAAAGGTACTGCCCACAACTCCCAATCAAATTCTTCACAAATTAGTAAATTCTCAAACATAAAAAAGCCCTAACACGAATTAGGGCCAATTTATGCAAGCTTTGGGTTTAAGTTTTAAACCGCTTCAGCTTCTAAAATTTCAAAATCATGGGTAATTTCTACGCCACCGTCCATGAGCATTTTGCTCGCAGAACAATATTTTTCAGCAGAAAGCTCAACCGCTTTCGCCACTTGCTTTTCTTTTACACCTTTACCTGTAACTACAAAGTGCAAATGAATTTTGGTAAATACAGCAGGAATTGTGTCTGCACGTTCAGCGCTTAAGTCACAACGAACAGCTGTAATATCTTGGCGTGCTTTCTTTAAAATGGTCACAATATCAAAAGAAGCGCAACCACCAAGGCCATTCAAAATCAATTCCATTGGACGCGGACCGCGATTTTCACCGCCGTATTCTGCCGAACCATCCATGATTATGCTATGACCGCTCTGAGTTTTTGCCTCAAATGCAACATTCTCTAGCCAATGAACACTTGTTTGCATTGCAAGTCCCTAAAAAAAGCTATAAATTTACGAAGTACCTGTACACTAACATAAATTGAGCTGATAAGGAATTTCATCTCTTGCGTGTGACACGTTCATTTTAGGTCTTGTGCGATCTATAAATTATCCATATTCGGAACTGTTAGCATGACTTCAAACTTTTCACAACTTAGCACAGATGCACTGTCACCTGGCCAACTACCAGACTCAGTGAAAGCATTATTAAAACGTGCATATATCAACCGTTACCCAAAACGTACAACGATCGTTGATGCAGGGTCAGAATCTAAATCTTTGTATTTAATTCTGAAGGGGTCTGTATCCATCATTCTTCGTGAAGACGATGAGCGTGAAATTGTCGTAGCATATTTAAATGCGGGTGACTTTTTTGGGGAAATGGGTCTATTCGAAACGAATGCACAACGTACTGCGGAAGTCCGTACGCGCGATGTGTGTGAAATTGCCGAAGTGACTTATGAAAACTTCCACGAACTCAGCAAGCAATATCCAGACTTGAGCTATGCTGTATTTGCACAGTTGGTCCGTCGTTTGAAAAATACGACACGTAAAGTGACTGACTTAGCATTTATTGACGTGTCAGGCCGTATCGCGCGCTGTTTGATCGATCTATCTTCGCAGCCAGAAGCGATGATTCTTCCAAATGGCCGTCAAATCCGTATTACACGTCAAGAAATTGGCCGTATTGTGGGTTGTTCGCGTGAAATGGTTGGCCGTGTTCTAAAAACGCTTGAAGAACAAGGCATGATCGAAACAGATGGTAAAGCAATTCTTATTTTTGATGCTTCATTAGAACAAAATAATGACTTCACATCTGAAGAATTTGATGACGAAGAATAAGTTCTTCTGAATTACTAAAAAAGCAAATCTTCGGATTTGCTTTTTTTATATCTGGCATTTTTAAATGTTGAAAAAGTCAACGACATCACATGTGTAGATTTCTGCAAAACTTGGATAAAAATATGATTTTTGCCAAAGGCATAATTAGAGTAGTCTTAAATTGGATTGAACAAGACCTTATTTAAAGTTCAGGCTCATTGAATTGAGTACGAACATGGAAGTAAACAATATGCAATATAAAGCACTGGGCCAATCTGGCATTCTGGTTCCTGAAATTTGTTTAGGCACAATGACCTTTGGCGAACAAAACACTCAAGCCGAAGGTTTTGCACAATTAGACTATGCCTTAGCGCATGGCATAAATTTTTGGGATACGGCTGAAATGTATCCAGTACCACCCAAGCCTGAAACGCAAGGTTCAACCGAACAAGTCATAGGCAATTGGTTGGCACAGCATGGTGGCCGAGACAAAATTATTTTAGCCAGCAAAATTGCAGGACCTTCACAGGGCGGTAGTCAAATTCGAAATGGTCAAACCCGCTTTATTGCCAGTGAAATTGAATCTGCGCTTGATGGTTCTTTAAAACGCTTACAAACAGACTATATCGATTTATACCAATTGCACTGGCCACAGCGCCCAGCCAATTTCTTTGGCACATTGGGTTATGGCAATGCAGAAGCCAATGATCCACGAGAAGTCACAGCACTTGAAGAAACCCTAGTTGCATTGAGTGACGAAGTTAAAAAAGGCCGTATCCGTCATATAGGCTTATCTAATGAAACGCCGTGGGGCACTTTAAAGTTTTTACATCTGGCAGAAAAGCTTGGCCTTGAAAAAATAGTCAGTGTACAAAATCCATATAGCTTGCTTAATCGTAGTTATGAAATTGGTATGTCTGAAATTGCTAAGTATGAGGGCGTAGGCTTATTGGCTTATTCACCCTTGGCATTTGGTTATTTAACGGGTAAATTCCGCCATGGCGCGCGTCCAGCCAATGCACGTGTGACTTTGTACTCACGCTTTAGTCGTTATAGCAACCCAGAGAGTGAATGGGCGACCGAGCAGTATGCGCAACTTGCTGAACAACATGGTCTCAGCCTGACTCAATTGGCATTGGCTTTTATTAAACAGCAGTTCTTTGTCAGCAGTACCATTATTGGCGCAACCAATTTAGATCAACTCAAAGAAAATATTGATGCCTTCACCATAGATCTGTCAGCAGAGCAATTACAAGGGATTGAAGCAATTCATCGCCAACAGCCAAACCCAGCACCTTAATTATAGGTAGATGTCTACCGCTAAAATGCCTTCCAATTGAGAAGGCATTTTAAATTTTGATTTTCATTTTTATCAATGAAGCATAAGTGAGTGCCATGTTCATTACAGTGCAATAAAAAAATGCCATAAGATTGTACTGAAATGCCAATGTCGTCTAGCGGATATAAGCGCATATTAAGCGAATACGATCTCGTCTTTTATACAGTGCGATACAGATTTTGATGTGCCAATCTAAGGTTTAGGGCTGAGCTAAGATTTTTTTAAATCCACTGCTTGAAATTATGATCAATTGTACCAATATTAATATTGAGTTATATCTAAAATATAAATTAAGTTTTTAAAAAATATAATAAAAATAATCTTGAAATACCCAATTTCACACCCATATATGTATCAAGTTAAAAATTTGTTGTGAGGAATAACAAGAATGCGTTTTGAAAAATTCACAAACCGCCTACAGCAAGCATTATCTGATGCACAATCATTGGCTGCGGGCAAAGATCATACGGCAATTGAAGGCATTCATATTTTATCGGTACTACTTGAAGAGCCGTCAAATCAAAGCCTACTTCAGCAAGCAGGTGCGAATTTAATTGAGCTTAAAGCCAAGCTACAGCAAGCGATGAAAGATGCAGCTACGCTGGCAAATCCAACAGGGGATATTAATCTAAACCCAGATGCAGTAAAGGCACTCAACCTCGCGGATAGTTTTGCCCAAAAAGCGGGTGATGAGTTTCTTTCTACGGATTGGGTGCTATTGGCCTTAGTAGAAACAGGTAAAACAAAAAGTATTTTAAATAGTGTGGGCGTAACAGCAGACAAGTTACGTACATCAATCGAACACATTCGAGGTGGCGAAGCAGTGATGAGTAATAACCACGAAGATCAACGTGATTCACTCAATAAATATACCCTAGACTTAAATGCACGCGCATTAGAAGGGAAACTCGATCCAGTTATCGGGCGTGACGAAGAAATTCGCCGTACCATTCAGGTGTTATCACGTCGTAGCAAAAATAACCCTGTGCTGATTGGTGAGCCAGGTGTGGGTAAAACCGCAATTGTTGAGGGGTTAGCGCAACGCATTGTGAATGGTGAAGTGCCTGAAAGCCTCAAAGGTAAGCGTGTATTATCTCTTGACCTTGGTGCGTTGTTAGCAGGTGCAAAATACCGTGGTGAGTTTGAAGAACGTCTTAAAGCCGTTTTGAAAGACTTAGCTAAATACGATGGTGAAATCATTTTGTTCATCGACGAATTACACACGCTGGTAGGCGCAGGCAAGGGCGATGGCGCAATGGATGCAGGCAACATGCTTAAACCTGCTCTTGCGCGCGGTGAGCTCCGTTGTGTCGGTGCAACTACCTTAGATGAATACCGTCAATTTATCGAAAAAGATGCAGCTTTAGAACGTCGTTTCCAAAAGGTGTTGGTCGATGAGCCAAGCGTAGAAGATACGATTGCCATTTTACGTGGTTTGAAAGATAAATACGCGACGCATCATGGTGTGCAAATTCTAGACTCAGCAATTATCGCTGCGGCAAAAATGTCACACCGTTATATTACAGATCGTCAATTGCCAGACAAAGCTATTGATTTGATTGATGAAGCGGCATCGCGGATTAAAATGGAAATTGACTCAAAACCTGAGCCATTGGACCGTTTAGACCGTCGTTTAATTCAGTTAAAAATGCAACTTGAGGCGGTGAAAAAAGATGCAGACTCTGTATCTAAAGTAGAAGTTGAACACCTTGAAAAGCAAATTGCTGAAGTTCAAAAAGAATATAGCGATTTAGAAGAGGTTTGGATTGCTGAAAAACGCTTAGTTGATGGGACCAATCAAGCTCAAATTGAGTTAGATAAAGCCCGTACAGCATTTGAAAAAGCACAACGTGAAGGTGATTTAGCCGAAGCAAGTCGTTTGCAATATGGTGTGATTCCAGAGCTACAAAAACGCCTGAATGAAGAGGAAGTCGCAGAAGTGAATGAGGAACCTAAACTCATTCGTACCAAAGTGACTGAAAATGAAATTGCAGAAGTCGTTAGTGCTGCTACAGGTATACCCGTGGCAAAAATGCTTCAAGGTGAACGTGAGAAGTTACTCCAAATGGAAACATTCTTGCATAACCGTGTGGTAGGTCAGGACGAAGCTGTGGTTGCTGTGTCTAATGCAGTACGACGTTCACGTGCAGGTTTATCCGATCCAAACCGTCCAAGCGGTTCATTTTTATTCCTTGGGCCAACGGGTGTAGGTAAAACTGAATTAACCAAAGCTTTGGGTAATTTCCTATTCGATAGTGACGATTCGATTATTCGAATTGATATGTCAGAATTTATGGAAAAACATTCGGTGAGTCGTCTCGTTGGTGCACCTCCGGGCTATGTTGGTTATGAAGAAGGCGGTGTGTTGACTGAAGCTGTGCGCCGTAAACCATATAGTATTGTGTTGTTTGATGAAGTTGAAAAAGCGCATCCAGATGTATTTAACATCTTATTGCAAGTCTTGGATGATGGTCGTTTGACTGACTCACAAGGGCGCTTAATCGACTTTAAAAATACGGTGATTGTCATGACTTCGAACCTAGGTTCAAGTGATGTACGAGAACTGGGCGACAATGCAAGCGATGACGAAGTCAGAGCTGTGGTGATGGCTGCAGTGAGTGAACATTTCCGTCCGGAGTTTATTAACCGTATTGATGAGTTGGTGGTGTTCCACTCACTGAAAAAAGCACAAATACGTGGTATTGCCGACATTCAATTGAATCGTTTACGTGCTCGATTAAGTGATAAAGATATGAGTTTATCCGTAGATGACAGCGCATTTGATCAATTGATTGAGGCAGGTTTTGATCCATTATATGGTGCTCGACCATTGAAACGTGCGATTCAACAACAAGTGGAAAATAGCTTGGCGCAAAAAATATTATCGGGTGAATTTGTTCCTGGTGATACGATTTTGATCCAAGGTATAGATGGTGAACTTCAATTTTCAAAAATGAAATTAAGTTAAATAAATCACACTTTTAATAATAATCATGAAACCAATCTATTTTAACTAGGTTGGTTTTTTTACATTCATCGCATTTATTGTTGAAATACGTAAAGCAGATTGCATTTCAATATTTGAACGCTCTAATATGATTCGCGGTCGTCGAGACCACATGAGCCAAAGATAAAAAACAAAAAATAAAACCTGCTGGATAGCAGATAAAAAGGAAGTTGAAAAATGATGGAATTTAAACTCTGGCGTCAGCTGAAACGCGAGCCATATAGTGAATACCGCAATTCAGATTCAATTACAGTGAAAGAGCTCAAACGAATGTATGGCATATATAAAAAATATTATGCCAATACACGCTACGAAATTTTTGAAAAGGACTTTCTCGAAAAAACTGGTGTATTTTTAATTATTGAGCCTGTTAATAAGCAAATTGTGGGCTTTTCTACAGTAACCGAGCGTGATTTTGTTGTGAATGGTAAAGCGCGACATGCCTTTTTTAGTGGTGATACCATTATTGAAAAAGAGTATTGGGGCAATCGTGCGCTGACACGTGCAATGTATCGCTATATTGTGAGCTTTAAATTACGTTATCCATTGGTACCTGTGTACTGGATTCTCATTTCCAAAGGCTTTAAAACCTATCTGCTGTTGGCCAATAACTATTACAGCTACTATCCACACTATGGTGCTAAAAATAGTCATCTTAAAGATTTTGTAGAGTCTTATTGCAAAGAATATTTTGCAGAATACTATAATGGTGAAACAGGGCTACTGAATTTTGGTGAAGATTACCAACCCCTAAAAGCCGATGTCGCACCAATTTCCAATGAGATGCGTCAAAACAACACAAAAATTGCTTTCTTTGAAGAGAAAAATCCAACATGGGTTCAAGGTACGGAATTACCATGTGTTGGGGAGTTACGCTGGAGTGACTTGTATCGCTACGTCAGTCGATTTATGACCAAAACAGTGAGCGCGAGTAAGCATGACAGTAAATTTATACCTAAGCGAATGCTACGAGTTGAAACCATGAGTTCAGATTCGAAGGTGGCATAAGTTATGGGAATGATACTTGCGGCCTCGCATCGGGTTTTGGAGCTTGCCTGTCGTAAAGCGTATTTACGTTACCGCTTACAGGCTGATCAATTAGAAAAAGTACAGCGCAAAAAGCTCAAACAGTTTCTAAAAGAAAATTATTCGCAAAATTTAAGTTATGAAGATTTTGCGAAAAAGTTTCCATTAACGCGATATACAGATTGGAAAGATAAAATTGAACAGTCGCGCCAAAGTGGAAAAAACCATTTGGCAGCCAGTAAGGTGATTCGTTTTCAGCCTACAAGTGGTTCTAGCGAGGCACTCAAGTTCATTCCTTATACGCAAAATTTTTTAAATGAACTCGATGAAGCCATAGGTCTATGGCTCACTAGTTTATATCGACAACATCCACAACTCAAAAATTCGACACATTATTGGTCGGTGTCTTGGTTGCCAGAAAGTCAGCGCCAGTTACTCGAAAACAGTAACTTAAATGATGATAGTGCATTGCTAAATGTGACAAAGCGTTTTTTAAGTAAAGTAACTCAAGCTGTGCCTGTAGAAATTGCGATGGCGGAAACAGCAGATGATGCCATGTTTGCAACGGTGACCTATTTGGTTGCTGATAAAAACTTGGGCATGATTTCGGTATGGAGTCCAACCTTTGCCTTGCAATTACTTGATATGGTACAGGAGCACCAAGAGGAAATATCTGCTGTGCTTCGAAGTGGACAATGGCAACGCAAAGGTTTAAATTTTTTACAGGCACCAAAATCATGTGAGCAAAGTTATAAGCTCAACTTGATGGATTTTTCCAACCCCAAGTGCTGGAAAAAGTTATGGTCAAAGCTTAGTTTGATTTCTAGCTGGGATACTGCGAGTGCACAGCAATGGGCATTACAACTGCAACAACGCATTGCAGATGTTGCTTTTGAAGGCAAAGGCCTATGGGCAACTGAAGGCGTGGTGACAATTCCATTTGCAGACAAATTTCCACTCAGTTATCAGTCGCATTTTTATGAGTTTTTATTACAAGATACGGTGCAAGCCATTCCTGCATGGCGCTTAAAAAAAGGCGATATTGTAAGTCCAGTGATTACGACGGGTTCTGGCCTGACCCGCTATGTGATTGACGATGAATTAGAGGTGATCGACTTTTATCATGATGTACCATGCTTCCGTTTTTTAGGGCGCAAAATGACCGTCGATTTGGTTGGTGAAAA
Source organism: Acinetobacter sp. SwsAc6 (assembly GCF_013391565.1). Classification (NCBI taxonomy): domain Bacteria; kingdom Pseudomonadati; phylum Pseudomonadota; class Gammaproteobacteria; order Moraxellales; family Moraxellaceae; genus Acinetobacter; species Acinetobacter sp. SwsAc6. The sequence goes on along the minus strand of NZ_JACAXE010000016.1, from coordinate 73,973 downwards.
GCTTGATCATAGTGCTGCAATCAAAGTACTGGCCGAATTTAAACAAGATGACTATTTGCCAATTAGTATTTTAGGTATTGAAAACTGTACACAAAAAAAACCGCACTACGTCATGCTCAGTGAGGGTGATCAGGCTAAAGTGCCGAGTGTGCAGGCGCTAGACCAGCTGTTAAAACAAAATTTTCATTATGAATTGGCGCGTGATTTGGGCCAATTAGATGAGCCTGAAATTAAACATGTAGCAGATGCTTGGGATTATTACAAAACCCTAGCCATGAAAAATGGCATGATTGAAGGCAATATTAAGCCTGAGCCGTTAAAGAAAATGAAAACAAAAATAATTTGAGAATACCGATGAGTATAGATGTATTAGAAGATCCAGTAGAAGAACGCTTATTTTACCGCTCGAACAATGAACCTAACTTCATGGTTCGCTCTGCAACACCAGCAGATGATCAACAGTTGATGCGTTTGATTGCTGAAACAGTTCCTAGCAATGGGATTACATTGTCTTATGAACGGGCACCAAGCTATATCAATGCAAGTCAGGCGCAGTACAATCGACCTGATATTAAACTTGTGGTTCCTGTTGATGATCCTGATTTGGTGATTGGGATGATGAACTTAGGTTGGCGTTACTGTTATATCAATGGCCAACCTGATTTAATGCGCTATGTGGCAGACCTGCGTATGCACCAAGAGTATCGAGGGGCGAAGGTCATGCGTTTATTGATGGATTATGTCTATGATGAAATCCCATTAGATACGATTTTCCAAAGTGTGGTTTTAGAAGACAATAAATTGGCATCGGGTATTTTGCATAACGAACGTAAAGGTTTTCCTTTACCCTATTATTATGATGATATTCGGACCTTTACGGTGTCACAGGCACAAAAACCAGAGCAATATCACCAGTTTCAATTTCGTGTATTAACCCGTGACCAAATTGATCATGCAAATGCATTTATGATTGAAATGAAAGAGCATTTTAATTTTCTTCCAAATTATGATTTTAATGCTTTGGCCGAAGGCCATCATCCTTATTGGAAAGGTATGCAATTAGATGATTTTTATTTGATGCGTGATCAAAACAATAAATTGGTAGGTATTTATGGTTTGTGGGATCAGAAAAGTTTTAAGCAAACTCGTGTGTTAGATTATTCACGCCCGCTTAAAATGATGAAGCCTTTTTATAATGCCTATGCAAAATTTCGTGGCGTGCTTTCTTTGCCTAAAATTAACGGCACCTTTGACTATTTAATGTTGCACAGTCCTTTATGCCATCCAGAGCATACGGACGTGTTTGCAAGCTTAGTATTTCATGCCAAAGAGCAGACTAAACGCCGTGGTAAAGAAACCTATTGTATTACTTTGGCACAAAATGACCCGCGTATTGCATGGATGAAAAATACCACATCACATATTTTAAAAGCTAAGCATTATTTACATAGCTTTAAAGCGAAACCCTATGACAAATTAGATCGTAGTCGAATCACATATTTTGATGTAGGCCGTATTTAAACGAACTTATGTAAAATTCAGTTTGAGCAAAAACTACCGTTAGGTGGTTTTTGTATTTATGCTGGATCAATGTTTTTGATTTATTTACATATAATTAATAAGAAAATAGAATTAAAAACAGGGATTAAAAAAGTGTAATTAGAATGAAAGTTGTATTAATTATGGTGTTGTATAGCCTTTTGCTGACTTGGGGTACAGGAAAGGTATTGGATGCAATGTCTCCTGCATTGGATACTTTTGGACTAATCTTTGGGTTTATTGTTATTTATTTCATTTTAAATTTTTACTATTCGCAGTTAAAACAAAACTATGATCAAAAAGTACAACAACATTATCTTAAGCTTCAAAACTTTGATTGGTACTGCCAAAAATTCCCAGACTCGCATAATGGTAAAGGTGGAAATATTTGTTGCAATCGTTGTAAGAGCCGATCGATTCAAACAGAAAGTATTTATAACGACGGATCATACTTGATGTTTAATTGTCGAAATTGTGGCAATACCTTGTTTTACACAAAACAGGGAATCACATCATGAGTATACATTGCTACTTTGGAGATTTCAGTTCGCATACGCAAGAGCTGCGAATGTTAGATTCATTTTTGAATCAATTACAACTCGATTGGGCGACCGAAAATAAATGGATATATATCATTTATAATGCCATTTGGGATGGTCAAGAAATTGACATGGTTTGTTTTACTGAACATGCGATTGTGGTTGCCGATTTCAAAAATTACACAGGCAAGTTGGGTGGCAAAGAAAATGGCCCTTGGACAATGCTTACACCCAGTGATGAAATGATAGAAGTAAAAGGAGGGAATCAACTCAATCCTTTTGTGCAAATCCGAAAAAATAAATACGTGGTCATGGAGTGGTTAAATGCACAGCAGTTTTTTAGCCAAGATAATTTAGGCTTTATTTCTGGCGCGATTTTTTTTACCGAACTTATAGAGGTTAATCTCGCGCTTTCTAATTCGGTACAGAAGTGGTTGCATGTATCGGACATTCCGCATGCTAGCGAGTTGTTCTCTCATATTCATTCTCCGCAAATCGCATTGACTGAAGTTGAAGTGTTGGCGCTGATTGAGCGTTTAAATGTGACACCACATGAGTGGAAACATCAAGCACCGCAAGAGATTCGTTACCAACCGTTTAAACACCCTGTACAGGAAGATCCACTTAACACTTTGACCTATGTCACTGCAACACACGACCTCACTCAAGAAATTGAAGCAACAAAGCCCGTGTTTGTTACTCAAGTGATTTTGCCTTTGGTGATGGCACTCGTTTTATCTTTTGTGATTAGTGGTTTATATCGTCAAGGTGCGTTTAATGGTGTACAGGACTTTATGTTGCAAGCAGTATGGCAAGCTTTTTCTAAGCCAAAAAATCACACGACAGATGTAGAGGATGCAGAGCCAGAAACGACACAATTAGTGACTCAAGCTACGCAGTCCAAATTAAAGCAGGCAAAGCTTGATCAACAAACAGTTTCAGAGAGTCCAGCATCGAATAAGGTTCAGTCTATTGAGAGTGATCAAGCAGCGCATAAGGCTTTACCAATCTCTGAATTATCCCAATTTATAAACGCAGACTCTAAGCAAAATACAATATTTGGCTTTGTACTCGGTCAGAGTCGTTATGCAGAGGTCAGTCAGCAATTAACTGAGTTAAAAAATGTGCAAGCCAATAGTTTTGAGGGAACTGTGATTGCCAGTGCTATTAACCCGAAGCAAATTTTGATCAATGGCCCAGCCATAGAATTTGAGCGCTTAAAGCAAGTACATTTCTTTTTTGATCAACAACATGTATTAAGTGCAGTACGCTTTAGTCTAAATAGTGCATTTGAAGACCAATATAAAGATACGTTTTATGCGCAAACTCAGACCTTGAAGCGGCTCAAGTTTGAAAAACTCAAAGGCGAACTTCCACACGTGGGGGACATGTATGCAACGTTCAAGCGTAAGCAAGATTATGTCCACATGGTGCAATATCACATGGGCGGTTTTCAAGTGCATGTGACATTTATGACGCCATCGGTATATCAGAAACATATTGTTGGGCAAGAGCTTCAAGCATCTGCGCTGTTTTAATTAGGTTTTAAAGAATGATGTAAAAAGCCTTTTAAAAGATGTGTTCACTCATATTTTGAATGGTATTTGCAAATCGTTTTAAGCAATTGCATTCCATTCCATAAAAAAAGAGGCCTTTATAGGCCTCTTTTTTAGATCTAAAGACGATCTAAATTACACTGGCGGATGAGTGATTTTCCATGCGCGGTGAATTTTGGTATTACGTTTGAAGTCAAGACCAATAGTTTCGTTGCTGATTTCTTTCACATCAAACATCGCTTCGATTTCTTCGTTCATCTCAAAACCACGGTAGTTATTTGAGAAGTATAAAGTACCTTCAGTGGTTAAGCGGTTCATGGCACGTTTAATCAATGAAATGTGGTCACGTTGTACGTCAAAGGTACCGTAGAATTTCTTTGAGTTTGAGAATGTTGGTGGATCAATAAAGATCAAGTCATATTGTTCATGACCTTCTTTTAACCATTCAAAACAATCGCTAGCAAAGAATTGATGTTGTTCATCTGCATGGTCAACAGTTAAACCATTGAGCACGAAGTTTTCTTTAGACCAGTTTAGGTAGGTATTTGAAAGATCGACACTTGTTGTGCTGGCAGCACCACCTAAGGCAGCATGTAAACTCGCTGTAGATGTGTAGCTATACAAGTTTAAGAAATGCTTACCGCGTGCTTCTGCAGCAATACGTAAACGCATTTGACGGTGATCAAGGAACAAACCTGTATCTAAATAGTCGGTGAGGTTAACTAAAATTTTAGCTTTACCTTCTTGAACGATAAAACGTTTCGATGCAGTACTTTGTTTTGTATACTGAGTTTTACCTTCTTGGCGTGCACGGGTCTTAATAAAGATCGCATCGCGTGGTAAACCTGTAACAGCACGAATAGATGCCAATGCCAAGTTAAAGCGTTTTTTTGCTTTTTCAGGGTCGATTGTTTTTGGTGGCGCATATTCTTGTACATGCAGGCGATCACCGTATAAATCGACAGCGACATTAAAGTCTGGTAAGTCAGCATCATAAAGGCGTAAGCAGAAGACATTTTCTTTCACAGCCCATTTTTTCAGGTTCTGCATGTTCTTTTGCAAGCGGTTGGTAAAATCTTGCGCACCTTCAATGGCTTCAAACTGTTGCGGTTGCCAAGTTGCCAAGAAAGGCTGTGCAACTGCAGTAGGTTTGATTACACCAAAGCGGATATAAATAGGTAATTTACCATTCATTAAGCGCAAAATTTGTGGCTCATCAAAAGCCAGAACATCGGCCTGTTCAACGGCAGCTGCAATAACTGCTGCATATTGATTTGGGAAATTCTTTTGCAAGAGTGCAGAAAGGCCCAAATACAATGCACGGTTAGATGCTTTGTCACCTAAACGTTCGCCGTATGGCGGGTTGGTTACGACGAATGAACGCTTACCAACAGCTTGGAAGTCTGGCCAGTCAGCCAAAGTACGTTCTTCAATTTTGATTTGATCGAGTACAGATTCAAAACCAGCAGCAATAATGTTTTGTTTGGTGGCTTTTACGGCTTCCCAATCTGCATCATAAGCATAAAACTGAGGTAATGGTTGTGCTAAAGCTTGAGCATGACGCTCAGCAGCTTCCGCTTTAATGCTCATCCAAAGTTCATGGTCATGACCGTTCCAACCATTAAAACCAAAACGACGCACTAAACCAGGCGCACGATCAGTCAAAATCATCAGTGATTCAATAATAAACGTACCAGAACCACACATTGGATCTAGGATAATTTCAGGATTACGTTCTTTTAGTTTTGCTTTTTGCAGAATAGCGGCTGCTAAGTTTTCTTTGATTGGCGCATCCGTCATATAACGACGGTAACCGCGTTTATGTAATGAGTCACCTGATAAGTCTAGGCAGTAGGTGTGTTCTTTTTTGCCCGCCAATACATAAAGTGTGATTTCAGGTTGCTTAATATCGATGCTTGGACGTTTGCCAACCGCTTCCATGAATGAGTCAACAACACCATCTTTCACACGTAAAGTTGCAAATTGGCTGTTAACTTTAATATCACGCTCAATATGTAGGCGTACAGCAAAGGTACTTTGTGGTGCAAAAATAAGCGACCAGTCAAAGTTAATTGCACCCTCATAGAGCTCTTCGGCAACATCACGCGCATCGTGAGTGAAATCAAGTTCATGTGTATGGATTGGTGTTAATACACGTGATGCAAGACGTGACCACATACAAATGCGGTAAGCATCTTCAAGTGTGCCTTTGAAAACCAAACGACCCGGGAATTGTTCAATATTTTGAACACCTAAACCTTCAATTTCCTCGCGGAGTAAGGTTTCAAGTCCATCTGCACAGGTGACCCAATATGTAGAAAGACGCGGTTTCGAATTCATGTAAATTTCCAAAAGCAAAAAAAGCAATCGACTATTTTAACGTATTTTCGACTATTTGGGCGCTTCATCTGCATAGGATCATTAAGAAATATTCAACTTTTAGCACAATCGCTGAAATTAGATATTGGTATTAATCAAGTGAGAATTTATGTGATTGGTATGTGTTTTGCTTAGTTACTGCTCGCGCCTGAGTATCTTCAGATATTCAGAGTTTTGCGCTTTTGAGATCATTTATTAAAAGGGGGAATATGATGCAACATGTCGAACAAGCCAGTAGTTCAGAAATATTTTCAGTTGCAACACTTTTATATGCACGAATGCGCCGTTTAGGTGTTCGTGTCATTGATGTGATGTATATGGTCGAGAATAAACAATATGCATATCACGTGATTAAGTTGGCTTTACAAGCACATGATACAGAACTTGATCGTTTAAGTGTTCGTTTACAGTTGATGATGGAGTTGGATGTAGAAGATGAAACACAAGTTGAATTGCCTGTCGCTGATACGCTTGTGGCTGAAATGAAAGAGGATCAAGAAGATCCATACTGCGAAGCAACAGAGGATGAGATTTATAAGGCGCAAGTTTCACACCATTATATTGGCGCTTTACGCTAGAGCATGATGCAGATATAAAGGCTGTTTTGCTCGCTGATGCGTATAATTTTAATACGTTTAGCTCTTACTTTAGAGAGTGAGGGCTAGATCGTTAAGTCGCGATCAGACAATACAGCAAAGGACTCATTATAATGATTTTGTTTAAATTATCTAATTGAATTTATACATAGGAATATAGAATTCTATTTTTTATTTCGGCTGAGCTTTGGTGCGATTGCTGAAAACTTCAACTGCCAATTTGCTAGATTCTCTGTATAATGCGTTAACTTAACGATAAGGAATCTCTCATGCACTTGGCGGCATTGCATACACCGAGCCAGATTCAACTCAACCAAGATGGTCACTTAAAACATTTCCTTACCATCGAAGGTCTTTCTAAAGAAACTCTCACAAAAATATTGGACACTGCACAGTCCTTTTTTAATGACCAAAATCAGCTTATTACCAATAATCTTCTTGAAGGCCGTACGGTAATGAACCTGTTTTTTGAAAATTCAACACGTACGCGTACCACATTTGAAGCTGCTGCAAAGCGCTTATCTGCCAATGTACTCAACATTGATATTGCACGTTCAAGTACATCAAAAGGCGAAACACTGCGTGATACGCTGTGGAATTTAGAAGCAATGGCGACGGATATTTTCGTAGTTCGTCATTCCTCTTCAGGTGCTGCTCACTTTATTGCAAAAGACGTTTGTCCAAACATTGCCATTATTAATGCAGGTGATGGTCGACATGCACATCCAACCCAAGCCATGTTGGATATGCTGACGATTCGCCGTGAAACTAAAAAGAATTTTGAAGATATTAGCATTGCCATTATTGGTGATATTAAACACTCGCGTGTTGCGCGTTCAGATGTTGCTGCACTGCAAACCTTAGGTTGTAAAGATATTCGTGTGATTGCACCAAATACACTTCTTCCTTATGGATTTGATGAATATGGCGAAGGTATTCGTCTATTTAATAATATGGAAGATGGCATTAAAGATTGTGACGTGATTATTACTTTACGCATTCAAAATGAACGTATTGATTCACCAGCACTTTCTTCACAAGCTGAATTTTACAAAATGTATGGCTTGAACAAAGAACGTCTTGCGATGGCAAAACCAGATTGTATCGTGATGCATCCTGGGCCAATGAACCGCGGTGTTGAAATTGACTCAAGTATTGCTGATGGCCCACAGTCTGTGATTTTAAATCAGGTAACGAACGGTATTGCAGTGCGTATGGCAGTTTTGGCTTTAGCAATGCAAGGTCAATTAGAAGAGAAAGGTTTGTTAGAAGCGGTTGCGGGATAAGGTAGAAGTCATGACTATTGTAAAAATTGAAAATGTACGTGTCTTAGACCCGATTCAAAATACTGACAGCGTGCAAACGGTTTATGTTGAAAATGGTCAATTGGTTGGCGCGACAGACAATGTTGCTGAAACAATAAACGGCCAAGGTAAATGGTTAATGCCAACCATGGTTGACTTATGTGCACGCTTACGTGAACCAGGTCAGCAGCAACACGGTACGCTTAAATCAGAAGGTAAAGCTGCCGTTGCAAATGGTATTTTGCATGTATTTACACCACCAGATTCAAAGCCAATTGTGCAAGACAATGGCGCCCTTATTCATGGTTTAGTTGAAAAAGCCATGTTGGATGGTGGTATTTATTTACAAGTGATTGGTGCACAAACCCAAGGTTTGAAAGGACAACAACCTGCCAATATGGCGGGCTTGAAAAAAGGTGGTTGTACCGCAGTTTCAAATGCCAATGCGCCATTTGCCAATGATGATGTGGTGATTCGTACTTTAGAATATGCAGCTGGCGTCAATATGACGGTAGTATTCTATGCTGAAGAGCACCAAATTGCGAAAGATGGCTGTGTGCATGAAGGCTTTATTGCATCTCGTCAAGGGTTGCCAATGATTCCAGCTTTAGCTGAAACAGTTGCGATTGCAAAATATCTATTAATGATTGAAGCAACAGGTGTACGTGCTCACTTTGGTTTATTGTCTTGTGGCGCGTCAGTTGAACTTATTAAAAATGCAAAAGCAAAAGGTTTACCAGTAACTTGTGATGTGGCTATGCATCAATTGCATTTAACGGATCAATTGATTGATGGCTTTAATTCATTGGCGCATGTGCGTCCGCCACTTCGTGATGAACAAGACAAAGCATTATTACGTCAAGGTGTAAAAGAAGGGGTGATTGATGCGATTTGTACGCATCATGAACCGCTTAGCAGTTCTGCCAAAATGGCGCCATTTGCTGAAACACAACCAGGCTTTACAGCATTTGATACGTTCATTCCATTTGGCGTACAACTGGTTAATGATGGTTTGCTTGAGCCACTAGAATGGGTGAAAAAAGTTACACTACAGCCTGCAATTGTTGCTCAAATGCAAACGCGTTGGGAACAAGAAGCAGGTTGGGTATTGGTTGATCCAGAGCTTGAATGGACAATTACAAAAGACAGTATTGTGTCGAACGGTAAAAATACTCCACTGATTGGCGCAACAGTAAAAGGTAAAGCACTGGTGACTTTTAAGGCTTAATTAAACGCTTTATGGTGTGCTCAGTTTGTATTTAAAAAGTCAGCTTCGGCTGGCTTTTTTTATGGTGTAAATACCACTTATCAAAGAAATACAATTATTCACAATGATTTAAATATTCAGGCATACACTTTAAAAGATTAGAAAGAAAAGAAATGAAAAAAGAACAAGGCTAAACAAGGAATATACTTATGACTGATTTATTAGAGCTGTTAAAACAACAGGTTTCAGCCATTGTATTAGATGGTGAAAGTGAGCATTTATTTGAAAAAAATAATGCATTAAACCAGTTTTATCCTATTTTACTCAGTGTTTTTAAAGCAAAGCCTGGCTTAATTGCCAGTTTGGCAGATCAGCTCAATCCATGTTTAATTGACATCTTTCAGTCTAATATTGGATTGAAAGAAAAGTTTTTGGACACTGTTTCAGGTGCTGCACCTGCACCAGAAATTGAACACACTTTAAATAAATCCATTATGCCAGTAATGGGTTTTTTACAATCTGAAGCAGGCTCATCTGACCCTGATGCGATTGTACATTTGATTGAAACCCATTTTGATGGAATCAAAAGGGCCTTACCACAGTGGGCAGCTGGAATGTTGGCCACTTTAGGTATTAATACGGCTATAGGTGAAACAGTACATCAGGCAGAAGTAAGACATGTAACAGAGCCTGTGGAAGAAAAAAAATCAGGTTCTTGGATCGCATTGATTGCCTTGGTTATTTTGGCTTTGCTGGCAGGCTTTTGGTTTAAATCTTGCTCTGAACGTAAGCAAGCGGAGACGGTTACTCCTGTACAAAGTAGCAGTAATCAACCTGCCAAATTCCAATTGAGTACCAATGCCCAAGGTGAACTATCGACTTGTCAGATTTATGTTAATAATGCCTCATATATGAATATTTTACAAAATGAGGTTAAACAAATTTTTACCCATCCAACAGGTTGTGGTGCCGAAACTGATGCGGCATACCATACGCAATTTATCGATCAGGAATCGATTCCATCGGTATTAAAATTGTTCAAAGGGGTGCCAAATGCCTCTTTAACATGGATGGGCGATCAACTCTCTATACAAACAGCAAATAATGCAGATGCAAATCGGTTGATATCACAAGTACAAGGTCTCGTGCCAAATATGAAGGTGGTTGGGCAACAACCCGTCGATATTAACAGTACAGTAGATAACAGTATTAGCAATGCACAAAAAGCCTTGGCAAGCATTAATCCAGATAAAATCCATGCTTTGGATGTAGCAACTGCATTAAATATGCAAATTATTAATTTTGCTTCAGGTTCAAGTGAAATTCCAAAAGCAAATCAATCGATTTTGGATCAGGCAGCTGCACTCATGCAACGTGCATCGCAAGTACAACTGACTATCAAAGGGTTTACAGATTCTGTTGGTAATGCTGAAGCCAACAAAGCTTTGTCTTTAAAACGTGCCGAAGCAATTAAAAATTATTTAGTTGCAAAAGGAGTCGACCCAGCACAATTGAAAGCCGAAGGTTATGGCCAAGAGCAACCAAAAGCAGACAATTCAACACCAGAAGGTCAATTCCAAAACCGTCGGATTGAATTTGAAGTGTTAAATACAGAGACGGGTAAAGTACGTGAAGTCACTAATCAAGGTGTCACTGAAGTGAAATAGTGTGTGTGAAATAAGATCGCTCTCAATGTTACGAGGGCGATCTTGTTTTTTTATGAAAATTTGCTTAAATTGGCCGCGAATAATAACAATTTTTGGTTTAAAACAATGAAATCTGTATTGATAACAGGTGTGGTGTGTAGTGGTTTGCTTCTGACTGCATGTGATCTACGCAAAAAAGACACCACAGCCACTGAAAACGCAAAGTTGCAAGATTGGAGCTGTAGTGCGCCAGCCAATGTGGAACAAATTCAAAACCATTTAAAAGAAGATTATTTATCTCAATTAGATCAACGGCTACGCCAATCGGGCTATGAGTCTGATCAGGTTTTATTAGAAAAAATCCGTAAAAATATTAAATTTGAAATTAGCCATATTGCGACGCATACAGAACAACCTGAGCAAGCAAAACAACTTGAATGTAGTAGCTTGCTGGTGGCGATCTTGCCGAAAGGCCTACAAAAGCGCGCAGAAAATGCGTATTTAGAAGAACCATGTGACGAGTGTGATGGCGAAGACACTGAATCTCCAAGTTCTTATACATTACAAGATTCAATTAAGAATGAGTGGAGTTCTTTAAAACTTCAAGACGATAAGATTAGTGGTTCAGACTTTAAATATAGCTTGGAACGCTCAGACAATGATGAAATTAGTTTGTCGGTAGAAAGTGCGAGTTTAGTGGGTTTGTCTGCTAAAATTTCAGAGTTAGCGGTAAATTTTGAGGCATATCAAAAACGTAATAAGGCCGATATTGAGGCCAACCAGCAAAGTGTAGAGGAATACAATAAAGAGAATGCTGCACAAACGGCCTTGGCGCAGAAAGCCCTCGATATTCGTCAAAAAGAAGTCGATGCAGAACAAAAAGCTGTGGTGGAACGTTTGAACAGTACATGGGATCGTTTTAGTCCAGAGCAAAAAACGGCACAACAACAAGACCAGTCTGATTGGTTCGAAAAACGTGATGTGGACTGTAAGGTAATTTCGCAAAAACGTGTATATGACTTAAAAGATAGCGAGCTTGAAACCTATCAACAGCAACATCGCTATTGGAACGATGTAATGGAAAAACAAAACCAAGCGATCCAATATAGTCAGTGTTTTGTGCAAAAAACCAAAGAGCGTACAGTATATTTGAATAACCTATTTAATTAAGCATTAGCGCTCTTTCAAAAATTAAAAAATGAACATTAATTGGTACTTAAATTATCAATGAAAGTCCCTTCTCCCTTTGGGATGAGGAATACATTCCGCAAGAGGATGAGGGGTTTTAAGTTTAAAAAACCTCTCCCTTGTGAATCAGTGCTTCTCATCTCCTCAAAGAGAGGGAATTTACATCATGAATTTTAATAGTTCAAAAAATGATTTATGAAAGAGATTTATTGAATATTCAAGCTTGAATATATAAGAAAAGTGACCACACGTTACTTTTAAAATCTGTATAAATAAAAAGGGATGAATTGAAGCATCCCTTTTTTCTTGGCATGCTTAGCTTTCAAGATGAATGAGAAGCATAAAATGCGAATTAGTTTTATTGGGGCTGGGCGGGTAGCACATCATTTTGCGCATGTATTGCAGCAACATCATCAGATTATCAATATTTATAGCCGTAGCTCTGAGGGCGCAAAGCAACTTGCGCAAGCGGTTGGCGCCGATGCCGTGGAGGACATCTCTCAATTAAACCCAAACGTAGATTTATTGATTATTGCGGTGAGCGATAGTGCAATTCGAACGGTGATTGAAGCAGTACATCCATATTTACTGCATACGCTTATTGTGCATACTTCAGGCAGTACCGACATCCAGCAGTTAAGCACTGTGCATGCTCGCTCTGGTGTGTTTTATCCGCTACAAACATTTAGCATGCAACGTGAAGTCGATTGGTTGAGTACGCCTTTGTTTGTAGAAGCTGTTGAGCCGGCAGACTTAGAGACTTTAACGATGCTGGCACAGCAATTGAGTCAGCGTGTTTATCAATACGACTCTGCACAGCGCTTGAGTCTGCATTTGGCAGCGGTGTATGCCTGTAATTTTAGCAATTATTGCTTTGACATGGCCAAGCAAGTAGTGGATGCCAAACAGGTCGATTTTAGTTTGCTATATCCCTTAATATTGGAGACCGCGCAAAAAGCCACTCAGTCAGACCCCCGAATGATGCAAACCGGCCCTGCGATGCGCGGTGATCAAAACATTATTGCCATGCATAGTGACATGTTGCTACACGCAGGACATGATGATTTAAAGGCAGTGTATACATTGATGAGTGAGCAAATTTTAAAACGTCATCATTCTATTTAAGTTGTAATGGACTAAATATCTAAAAGGAAAGCATTGTGGCAAAGGATTTTTGCAACCCGCAGGTGGTAGAGGGCTATGACCTGCATATCCGTAAATTGATTCCCGGTTATCAATTGGTTCATCAGCAGATTTTGGCAATACTGCAGGCGCATTTATCTCAAGATGCGCATGTGTTGATTGTTGGTGTTGGGACGGGCTACGAACTGGGCTATCTGCTACAAGCTTTTCCGCGATGCAGATTTACGGTTACAGAGCTTTCTCAGCCAATGCTGGACAAAGCCAAAGATTATGTGGCGTTGTGGAATAATGATAATCGGGTCAATTTTATCTTGGGTAGTCATATAGATTTTGAACATTCCCCTCAGTTTGATGCAGTTTTATCGATTTTGGTCACGCACTTTATTCCTTTTGAACACAAGCTGGAGTTTATGCAGGCTGCAAGACGCTGTATGAAAATGAATGGCATCTTTTTAACATTTGATTTAACTCAATTTTCTTTTAAGCAAGAAGCTGAAGCTTTACAGCAAATGTGTTTGATGAATGGGCTTTTAGAGAAGCAAGTGCAGGCGATGCAGAGCAGAATGCAGGATGATTTTTATGCATTAAGCACGCATGAAACTTTTAATCTATTACGTGAAGCTGGCTTTGTACAGGTGCACTCGTTTACTCAGGTTTTATCCTATCAAGGCTTTATTGCAGAGTATTAAACAGCTTGTTGAATTTTTTTATTGGTGACTTTTAAAAAAAGAGAGATTTATATAAAAACATAGATGTAGTGTTTGAGCATTCTGTGCTATTAAATAATTAGACACAAAAAATAAAAAGTCCAAAGGAAGAATAAAATGCAGCAGGAATTCGATTACATCATTATCGGCGGTGGTAGTGCGGGTTGTGTATTGGCCAGTCGTTTAAGCGAAGATCCCAATATTTCAGTATGTCTGCTAGAAGCTGGTGGCCAAGGAGATAGTTGGACGGTTAATGTACCTGCTGCATGTGTAATGAGTTTACCCACAAAAATTAATAATTGGGCTTTTGAAACTGTACCGCAAAAAGGACTTAATGGGCGCAAAGGCTACCAACCCCGAGGAAAATGCTTAGGTGGTTCTTCTGCTATTAATGCCATGATTTATATCCGCGGGCATCGCGCAGACTACGATGCATGGGCAGCGCAAGGCAATACTGGCTGGTCTTATGAAGAGGTATTGCCTTATTTCATTTGTTCCGAAAATAATGAACGCATTCAAAATGAATATCATGGCAATTCTGGCCCATTATCTGTGATTGATTTACGTACAGATAACCCAATTCATGCACGGTATATTGCGGCAGCCAAAAGTCAGGGTTATCGCATTTTAGATGATTTTAATGGTGCAGAGCAGGAAGGCTTGGGGGTATATCAAGTTACCCATATCAATGGTGAACGTTGTAGTGCTGCGCGTGCTTATTTATTTCCACATTTGCAACGCGCTAATTTGACGGTGTGGACCAAGGCCATGACGCACAAAATTATCATTGAGCATAAAACGGCTGTGGGGGTAGAAGTCGAGCATGCAGGTCAAGTTAAAACCATTAAAGCACGCAAAGAAGTCTTACTCAGTGCGGGTGCTATGCAGTCACCACAGATTCTAATGCTCTCTGGGATTGGAGATCAAACAGAGCTACAACAGCATGGCATTGAAGTGAAGCAGCATTTACCCGGCGTGGGCAAAAACTTCCATGATCACCCTGATTTTATTTTTGGTTATAGTGTACATGATACGCAAAATACCTTTGGTATTTCGATACCTGGTTCAATGTCGATGTTTAAGCAGATTCAGCGTTATCGTAAAGAACGTCGAGGCATGATTAGCTCGAACTTTGCTGAATGTGGTGGTTTCTTAAAAAGTGATCCAGCGTTAGAGATTCCTAACTTACAGTTACACTTTGTGGTCGCTTTGGTTGATGATCATGCTCGTAAGTTTCATGCCAGTCATGGTGTGTCGTGCCATGTATGTTTGTTAAATCCACGCAGTCGTGGCAGTGTGAAACTCAGTGGCAATAAAATCTCAGATCCATTATTGCTTAATCCAAATTTTTTAGGTGATGATCGAGATTTGGAAGATTTGGTTAAGGGCTTTAAATTAACTCGGCAATTGATGCAAGATCCAGTCCTAGCAGAAATGTACAAAGAAGATTTATTTACTTCAAATGTTAAAACGGATGAGGACATTCGAGAAATATTGCGTAATCGCGTAGATACGGTTTATCACCCTGTGGGCAGTTGTAAAATGGGGATTGATGAAATGGCTGTAGTGGACCCAGAGTTAAGGGTTTATGGTATACAAAATTTACGTGTGATTGATGCTTCAATTATGCCTTCAGTGGTCAATGGTAACACCAATGCACCTGTGATTATGATTGCCGAAAAGGCAGTTGATTTACTTCGCGAAGCAAATAAACGTCAACAAGTGGCTTAAAGAGATATGTTGTGGTACTGATATCACATTTGGTTTTATCGGACACTGACTATGTTAAAAAGCACAGCTAAAACAAAAAGAAAAGGATACTTGTCATGACACTAGCACACAGCTTAGATCAACATACTGAAGTGATCAATAAAGTAGAACATACATTGTTAAACGATGAAAAACTACAGGGTATTTTTGAGTTACAACAGCAGGCTTTCGCACAGCAACCTTATGCCAGTTATGAACAGCGTAAGCAACATTTACTGACACTGCAGCAGATGTTGGTCGAACATCAGGATGATATTGCACAGGCGATTAGTCGTGATTTTTCCAACCGTAGTGTAGATGAAACGCGTTTGTTTGAAATTATGACCAGTCTAAATGGCATTAAGCATAGTTTGAAGCATTTGAAACAATGGATGAAGCCCAGCAAGCGTGATATCGGTATCTTGTTTCAGCCAGCATCTGGTTATGTGATGTATCAGCCTGTTGGGGTAGTGGGAATTGTTGTACCTTGGAATTATCCGCTATTTTTAGCTTTGGGGCCTTTGGCACAGGCTTTGGCAGCAGGTAATCATGTCATGCTTAAAATGAGTGAGTACACACCTGAATTTTCAGCCTTGTTTAAGAAGCTTATTGCTGAAAAGTACCCACAAAGTCATGTCAATGTCATTACAGGTGATGCACAAATAGCACAACAATTCACGAAATTACCCTTTGATCATTTGTTATTTACTGGGGCGACAGCGATAGCACCGCATGTGCTACACGCTGCTGCAGACAATTTAACACCTGTCACTTTGGAACTTGGTGGTAAATCACCGGTGATTGTTGCTGTAGATGCAGACTTAAAAGAAAGCGCAAGACGTTTGGCATTTGGTAAAACCATGAATGCAGGTCAAACCTGTGTTGCACCTGATTATGCTTTTGTGCATGAAAGCCAACAAGAGACATTTATTCAAGCCTATTTTGAGGCTTTAAGAGGTTTTTATCCTAATAGCATTCAGCAAAATGCTGATTACACGGCTATCGTGAATGAACGCCAATTTGAACGGCTAAAACATTATTTAAGCGATGCGAAAGTGAAAGGTGCCAGCATATTTAATGATGACATCTTAAATGATGAACGCCGTATGGCGCATTCGATCGTCACAAATGTAAGCGATGATATGTTATTGATGCAAAATGAAATTTTTGGACCGATTTTGCCACTCAAAACGTATACGCATATTGATGAAGCGATTGCCTATATTAATGCGCATGAGCGACCTTTGGCATTGTATTACTTTGGCTATAACAAAATAGAGCAACAAAAAGTATTACATGCCACGCATAGTGGTGGCGTGTGTTTAAATGAAACGCTGATGACTGCTGGCATGGAAGATATGCCTTTTGGTGGGATTGGGGCATCGGGGATGGGGCATTATCATGGGCATGAGGGATTTAAAACTTTTAGTCATGCTAAATCTGTCTTTGTAAGGCCGAAGTTTAGTTTAATGAAGCTGATTTACCCGCCTTATGGTACTTGGATTCAGCAGTTTATTTATCGCATGTTTATTCGTTAAACGAACAAGTAAAAAATAAAAAAAGCGCTCTATTGAGCGCTTTTTTAAACATTTGGATTAAGAAATTTTCTTAAAGATAAAGTCATTAATTTTATGACCAGCTTCTAAACCACGACGTTCAAATTTAGTTTGTGGACGCCAATCTGGACGTGGGTAGCTGTTGCCTTTACCTGCAAGATTTTCTAAGCGTGGACGTTCTTCAAGAACTTCAATCATCCACTCTGCGTACGGTTCCCAATCTGTTGCAGCATGGAATGTACCACCTAGCTCAAGCTTTTGCTCAACCAGTGGCATACGATCATGCGATACAAAACGGCGCTTGAAGTGACGTTTCTTCTGCCATGGATCTGGGAAATAAAGCTGTACAGCATTAATGCTATTGTCTGGCATTTCACGAAGGACTTGAATTGCATCTGCATCCAAGACACGTAAGTTTTTAAGTTCTGCCATACCTGCTTCAAATACACACTGTGCAATACCCGGTACATGAACTTCAATACCGACATAGTTACGTTCAGGATTGGCTTTGGCCATAAGCACCAATGAACGACCCATACCAAAACCGATTTCGACAGTTAAAGGGCGCTCTGGGTGTTCGAAGTGTTGACGTAAGTCACCCACAGGGTATTCCAAAATTAGGTGACCATATTGTTCAAGCGCAGTACGTTGAGAGGTGTTCAGCGGTGCTGAGCGACGCATAAACGTAACAATTTCACGCTGTTCGTTTAAGTTGTCCAGCTCCACGACTTGCTGGTCTAATTGATCGTTCGACATAACTTTGGCAAATCTAAAAAATTCAGAATGCGGTATTTTAAGTCCTGAGCGAAACAAGTCAAATTTTTTAGCCGAAAATGAGCAGATTAGCGCCTGAATTTGTTGTAAGGCCGAAGCTAAATTGTCATTTAGTTTTCATGGGCGTGTCATTTCGCCTAATTAGGCTGTAGATCTTTTGAACAACTTTTCAAATATTCATGAAAATACGAACATCTAAAAATTGCCATAGCCATAATTTAAATCCAAAATTATTAACGCTGTGTATATTGCTGAGTGGCTATAACATGTCTGCACATGCAGAGATTATGTTTAGTCAATATATTGATGGGGTATCAAACCAAAAAGGTGTCGAAATATATAACCCAGACCAAAAAACAGTGGATTTGTCTAATTATAATATTTTGCAATATAGCAATGGTGCGAGCATAGCGACAAATACGTTTGCCTTGTCTGGAAGCTTAGGGCCACAGCAGAAAATTATTGTGGGTCGCTCAGAATTACAGACGGCTTTAGCATCTATCAATACACCGTTTCAGTTTTTGACCAAAGCATTGTCATTTAATGGCGATGATGCATTGGTTTTGATGAACGGAAATACGGCAGTGGATCGTTTTGGGCGCGTTGGTGAAGATCCAGGAACAGGTTGGGGAACTGCGCTCTCCAGCTATCAAAATAGTTTAACGCGTATTCAGAAGAGCAATAATATAACATCGGTAAATCCAAACGCTGTATTTGATTTAGACAGCGAATGGACAAAATGGTCAGACCGTAGCGCATATAGTCGCCATTTATTTGCCAACACCACTGTACCACCTGACTTAGAAACTTTGAGCTGTAGCGCGACGACGACCCCTATTGCCGACCTACAAACGGCACCCTTAAATCAGTCATATACCGTACGTGGTGTAATGACCGCAGATTTTAGATATAGCAATGGCTTTAACGGTTTTTATGTACAAACCGTGGACAGTAAGGCCAAAGCGGGTCAAAACAATGCCATATTTGTGTATATACCCGCAAGTAGTGCGATTCAGGGTGCAAAAGTGGGTGATGAAGTGATTTTAAAAGGCAAGCTCACCAATTATCAAAATCAATTACAGCTTCAAGATTTAAGTAGCAATATTGTGGCTTGTCAGGAAAATGTCGCTTCTTTGGTACAGCCTCTAAGTATCAATTTACCTTTTGATAGCTTAGATGCGAGTACAGGAAATGTGCCTAAACGCTATCAAGGGATGTTGGTTAAACTGCCACAGAAGTTAACGGTCAGTGAAAATTATGAATATGGTCGCTATGGTTCTGTTGTGTTAAGCACAGCACGTCAATTTATTCCAACGAATTTATATCCAGCCAAGTCGCCAGAGGCAATCGCGTTGGCAAAACAAAATAAACTATCAAAAATTGTGCTTGATGATGGCTATAATAACCAAAATAGAACACCGTGGTTACCCGCGAATTTTAGTGCAAAAAATACCCTGCGCTCAGGCAATGAAATTCAAAATGCACAGGGCATATTAGAATATCGTTATGATCAATGGCGCATTCAGCCACGTCCAGATCTTGATGTACCTGTGCTCACGACCAGCTTAAATCCACGTACAGTGCCTATAGCCAAAGAGACTAAGCAAATACGTGTTGCATCTTTTAATGTGCTGAACTATGACAATGGTTTGCAAAAGGGCTTTCCTACCGAGCGTGGCGCAACAACACAAGCCGAGTTTGATAAACAACATCAAAAAATTGTCAGTGCGATGAAGCAAATTGATGCCGATGTATTTGCTTTAATGGAAATAGCAAACAATGGCTATAGCGATAAAAGTGCAATTGCATATTTAACCAAGGCTTTAGGCGCAGATTGGAAATATGTCGTTCCAGCGAAAGATAAACTCGGAAGCGATGCAATTGCTGTGGCGGTGATTTATAACAGCAAGCGTGTAATGCCTGTTGCTGAGCCTGTTGTTTATGATGATGCGACAAATTTGAACCGTGTGACATTTTTACAAAGCTTTAAGCCTGTAGCAGGGGGCAAACTGTTTACGGTGATTCCGAACCATTTAAAGTCGAAGGGAAGTTGTCCCACAGATGCGACCTCTTTAGATGCAGATCAAGGTGATGGACAAGGGTGTTGGAATGATTTGCGAACCAAGTCCGTTGCTAAGTTGATGCAATGGGTGGCAAAAGCACAAGTGAGTTTGACGCAAAAATCTAACGTGTTGCTATTGGGTGATATGAATAGCTATGCCAAAGAAGATCCAATTTTAGCCTTTGAAAAATCAAACTATAAAATTTTGCTCAATGATGAAAAAATTGGCCAAGGCCAGTCAGCCTATAGTTATGTCTTTGGGGTGGCGAGTAATAGCGAGGGTTATGGGGGTGCAGGTAATTTAGATCACGCAATTGCGGATGAAAATTTATATCCAATGGTGAAGCGAACTTTTGCTTGGCATATTAATGCCGATGAACCTACCGCATTAGATTATAACGATGAGTTTAAATCTGAAGAACAAAAGCAATTATTCTTTAATGCTGATGCATTTCGCTCATCCGATCATGATCCTGTAATTGTGGATTTAGATTTAAATGAAGTTACACCCCCCGCAGAAGATCATAAGACCAGTGGCGGTAGCATAGGTGTATTGGGCTTGCTGAGCATGCTTGGCTTAGCCTTATATGCGCAATTGAGTCGACGTAAGTCATAAGTGGGTAATATACTGTAGCTCAATTTAGAATGGTTTTATTGATTTTAAAATAAATAAAATAACTAATGCATCGCCAATGTGAATGACATTGGTGATGTTTTTTTATGGGTCTATTTTGGGTGTTATCATATTGTTTTGCAAAGGTAAAATCGCTTGGATTTGCGTATGTCCTGGCTGAGATTCAATACTAAAAGTACCACCAATACGCTGAATACGGGTTTGCATGCTTTGTAAACCGACATGTAAGCCAAACTGATCCGCTTGCGGGGTGAAGCCACAACCATTATCAATAATACTTAAAACCAGCTGTTGTACGTCATTTTCATGTAAACGAATCGTCACTTGGGTCGCCTGACTGTGTTTCATAATATTGGTTAGAGCTTCTTCGACTAAACGGGTCAGCGTTAAGCATTGTAATGCGGTTGGTGAAGTACCCCAATGTTGAGGAAGTTCCCACGTTGAACGGATATCCAGTTCTTCAAATAATTGTACAAAACGATGTCGAATTGTGGCTGCCCAATCAATGGGTGTTGCTGGAATCTCTGCACCTAAGCTCGCACCCGAATCAATCACTTGTCTTAAATCACTGCGTAACAGTTTTAAAATCGATAAGACCTGATTTTTTTCAATTTTTTCATTTTGTTCGAGCAATACCATTGAACGGAAAATCGATCCACCTAAACCATCATGCAGATCATGCGATAAGTTAATTCGTTCTTGCAAACGTGCATTTTGTACCGCAAGTTTTTGCTGCAAACCTAAAGACTCGGTCAGTTCTTGCTTAGTTTGCTTAATATTTTGTGTGAGTGTTTGATTAAATCGTTCAATTTCACGGGCGTTTCGTGCCAAACGAAATGCCAAGACAAATCCAATCACAGCCGATGAAAATGGTGCTGTATAAGGTGAAAGTGGTTTACCTTGTAGCGTGGACATGAAAATAGCGTCATGTATGGCAATAGGTACAAAAACCACATAGGTCACGGCTAAAAAATAGGTTTCAGGCAGGCGCGATTTATAGGCGAAGTATGGATAGCTAATGCATTTAGCAATAAAAATCAGTACAGTAATACCAAAAAATACTTGGATGACTTGGGCTGCATATTCAATCGGACTAACGGTAATACACGTTGATGCAATAATAGCAAAACCGAAAAGTGCTTTTTCAATTCTAGGAAAGCTAAAGCCCGCGAAGCGCCATGCACCTAAGCAACTAATAGCAACATAAAAGCAGAAAATAATGTTCTGAATGCGCTCTAGCTGCACACTTGTTAAAAATGAAATTGGGTCTGCATATATCACCAGTGTGCTATAACTTACCCATAAAAAAGATACCATTGCAAACCAGAAAAAAGCAGATTCTTTACGGCTGATCATCCAAACCAGTAAGCAAAATAAGCCAATAACCATATTAATCATGCTATTAAAATAAGGCAGAGTTTGCTTTTCTAATAACCAAGAATTATACAGTTTGTACATTTGCGTATAGTCACCTAAAGCGACATGCCCAATACCTGATTTTTGAATTTGATTGCCTTGTACTTGTATCCAAATAATATTTTTACCCTGATGCAAATTTGCAATTGGAATATTCCATAAATGCGGTTTTACCTGATTCCGCGAGATTGGCTCTGTAGTGGCAATATCACGCCATAACAAATTGTCATTAATAAAGACTTGGCCTGTTTGAGTAATACTTTCAATGCTCAGGCTAATTGGCGTAACAACAGTTGGGTTTGGGCACTGGTAATTCCATTCAATTTTGTACCATGCATTGCCATGATAGTTGGGCCAGCGATCATGCCAACGGTCAGGAAGTTGTTGAAGCTTTTGCCAACCTTGCTGAGGGATATTTTCAGGATAGTGGGCTGAGCCTTTTGCACTATAAATATTTTGGATGTGGGCTGTGCATTCTTGTTTTAGTATTGCTTGTTCAAAATTTGCATGCGCACTTGCACTGAATCCAAATAGACCAAAACAGAGCACAAACAGGCAAAATAAAGAAACCCATGCTGTTAAATGTAAAAAAATGGGGTGCTGTTTCAGCATGAGTACAAGAATAGCCTTAGCAAGATGAATTGTTATTGTATGTAAGTGTACATTAAAGCATCAAATAAATCTGTGAAATTAAACTAAAAAATTAAAAAAGCAGAATAAATGATTCTGCTTTTTAATATCAAATTTGAGTTGCAGGGATAGATGTTTAGTTATTTACACGATCAATTAAGGTTGCACTGGCTTCATTTAAACCAATGAGTTTTACGCTTATACTTTGTTGCTCAAATTTTTCGACTACTGTGTTGAGCATATTGACTGAGGTGATATCCCAAATATGTGCATGGCTAAGGTCAATGGTCACCTGTTGCACAGCGCGATTAAAATCAAAAAATTGATAAAATTTATCGGCACTGCTAAAAAAGATTTGCCCTGAAATCGTGTAATTGCTGTGAGTATTTGTATGGTCGACACTAACTTTCACTGAACTCTCTAATTGATTAATAATAAATAAAGCTGAGAGTAAAACACCAACAAATACGCCAAGCGCCAAGTTATGTGTTGCTAAGACTACGAGTACGACTGCAAGCATCACGATGTTGAATGCAGGTGTATGCTTATTAAATTGCTTAATGGCACCCCATTGGAAAGTCGTGAAAGAAACCATCACCATAATGGCAACCAGTGCTGCCATTGGTACATAAGCTAGCCAATCTTTAAAAAACACCACAAGGCAAAGCAGGAATACGCCTGCAACCAAAGTGGAGAGGCGAGTACGTGCACCTGAGCTCACATTGATAATCGATTGGCCAATCATGGCACAACCTGCCATACCGCCCATAAAGCCACTGATAATATTGGCATAACCTTGTCCACGGCATTCCTGATGGCGATCACCTTCAGTACCAGTCACTTCATTAATGACAGTAGTGGTCATCATAGTTTCAAGCAAGCCTACGGTGGCTAAAGTGATGGCATAAGGGAAAATAATCTGTAAGGTTTCAAAATTTAATGGAATGTCTGGAATTAAAAAAATTGGTAAGGTGTCTGGGAAGTGGCCTAGGTCGCTGACGGTACGCATATCGGCACCTAAGCCTAATGCCAACAGGCTCAGCACAATAATACAAATTAGCGGAGAGGGGATTGCTTTACCAATTTTAGGGATAAAGGGAAATAAGTAAATGATGGCTAAACCTAGGGCCATAAATAAATAGCCTAAGCTATCCATTTTTGCCATTTCAGGCACTTGAGCAACAAAGATTAAAATCGCTAAAGCATTTAGGAAGCCATAGACCACCGCTTGTGAGACAAAGCGCATGAGTTTGGCCACTTGAAAATAGCCTGCAATCACTTGAATAATGCCGGTGAGAACCGTAGCTGCCAATAAGTATTGTAAGCCATGTGTTTTCACTAGGGTGATCATGAGTAAGGCCATGGCACCAGTGGCTGCTGAAATCATGGCAGGTCTACCACCAAAAAAAGCAATACTCACCGCAATACAAAATGATGCATATAGACCAACTTGTGGATCTACACCAGCAATGGCAGAAAAGGCGATTGATTCAGGGATTAAGGCTAAACCGACCACCAAGCCAGCCAATACATCGGTACGAATGTTGGAAAACCATTCATCTTTTTTAAGCTTTAGCACAGTCTTTTTCATCAAATTGAAAACCTGCGTATGTTAAATCATCTTCAATACAAAAAGCATGACGGTTTAACTTGAAAAAAATCCATTTATGCACAATATTCAAAGCATAGGTGAAATTTAGTCATTTATGCTTTTTGCAATTTACAGGTTCGATCACTTGAAAGTTTGTTAGAAGAGATTTAAAACAGTTAATAGTTAAATAACAAGGATCAAATATGAAGCTCTACTATGCGCCAGGTGCATGCTCATTGGCAGCCCATATCATTTTAAATGAAATTAATGTCGATTTTGATTTAGTACGCGTAGACCTAAAAACACATAAAACAGAAAAGGGCACCGATTACTACGACGTAAACCCAAAAGGCTATGTGCCAGCACTTGAAATTAACCCAGGCTTGATCCTTACTGAGAACGTCGCTATTTTGCCATTTTTGGCTCAGCATGATCCAAAACAAGATTTGATCCCACCTTCAGGCTTAGGCCGTGCCAAAGTACTTGAGTGGTTAGGTTACTTAAACTCAGAATTACACGATGCCTATGCTGTATTTTTTGGTGGCGCACTTGATGAAGCTGGCAAAGAAAAGGGCTATAAAGAGATTGATCGTTTATTAACATACATCGATAAAGCAATTGGTGAGTCAGATAACGATTACTTGGTTGATGATAACTTTGGCCCAGCGGATGCTTATTTATTCGTTTTAACAAACTGGTCGAATGTTATTCATCACGACTTAACGCCGTATAAAAACATTATTGCTATCCGAAATAACGTGGCAGCACGCCAATCCGTGCAAATCGCTATGCGTGATGAAGGCCTCATTCCTTAATCATGACAGCATAAAAAAGCCGCCAAATGTGGCGGCTTTTTTCATTTCTTAGATTAGAGGTGTTCAAAACTAGAAATTCGCATATAAAATTTAATATTCAAATTGGCTGTAAAAGTCAGCAAAATTGATATTGGCTAAAGTGAATTTTTGATGGCTTTTAAAATTGCTCCATTTTGTTTGGGGTTTTCGGATGTCAAACATATTGCCCCCCACAATTTCTTTACGTTTCATGGTTGAAAAGTTATAGCTCTTATTGGTTTCATCACCACTGGCTCTATGAAAGCTGTAGTAATCAAAACCAATTGATTCAAATCCATTATTTTGCCATCTAAAAGCATAATTGTGTCTTGGCCATTCCCAGCCCCCACAAGACATAAAATAACTGAACTCAATTGAAAGTACGCCTTTATTGATACTGATACCCTCTGATTCTGCAAGCGGGTCAAGTAAACACGAGTTAGGCTGTTCTGCTACAGGAAGGCTTTGGTTTTCTGCGACTAATTTATAACCTTGAGGTGTATTAAAAAATACTACGAGTTTTCGGGCATTGTTGTGGAGTGCTTCGCCATTGTCCTTTGTTAATGGAAGGTCAGTTTGTTTTTTTTCAAGTACGAGAGCAATATCACTACGTCCATCTTTATTTAAATCGCCTGAAGCGCCAGATAAAACAGACCAGCCTATTGGTGCTAGCTGGCTATATTTCTGTGGTACTTGTGCAAAAGCAAAAATAGGCAAACTACTCAATAAGATTGGAAATATGCGTGGTGTTATTTTTTTCATTATTAGCATCCAAAGTATCACCCAAAATAAAAGAGGACTATTGCAGTCCTCTTTTATAACCAAAATTTGCTTTTCAGGAAATATCTATTTGAAGAAGTAGCCTGTTTCAGGTGAGCTGGCATTGGCCATTCGTTTACGTGGCATACGACCCGCAAGGAAAGCTTCACGCCCAGCTTCAACTGCTTTACGCATTGCAGATGCCATTAACACTGGGTTTTGTGCAGCAGCAATTGCAGTATTCATGAGTACACCGTCGCAACCTAATTCCATTGCAATGGCAGCATCACTGGCTGTGCCTACACCTGCATCCACCAATACAGGCACTTTGGCATTTTCTTTAATAATTGAAAGTGTATGTGGGTTTAAGATCCCTAAACCAGAACCAATCAAGCTTCCCAAAGGCATAATGGCAACACAGCCCATACTTTCAAGTTCTTGCGCCACGATTGGGTCATCTGAGGTATAGACCATAATCTCAAAGCCATCGTCAATGAGAGTGCGCGCCGCTTTTAAAGTTTCGGTTACATTTGGATAGAGTGTCTTTTCATCACCCAAAACTTCAAGCTTCACTAAGTTGTGACCATCCAAAAGTTCACGTGCCAGCATACAGGTACGAACTGCGCTTTTGGCATCGAAGCAACCCGCCGTATTGGGTAAAATCGTATATTTCTCTGGTGGAACAACCGAAAGCAGATTTGGTTGATCTGGGTGCTGTCCAATGTTCACGCGACGAATGGCCACGGTCACAATTTCTGCGCCACTGGCTTGAATTGCTAAGTCAGTTTCATGTAGGTCCTTATATTTACCTGTACCCACTAACAGGCGTGAGTTAAAGGTACGTGAACCAATTTTAAATGTATCTTCCATGGGAGCTCCGATTAACCGCCACCGACGGCTTGAATAATCTCAATACGATCTGCATCACAAATAGGGCTTTGTGCTAATTTGCTTTTGGGAATAATCATTTCATTTTGTTCAACGGCAAAACGTTTGCCATCTAGAGCGAGTTCTTGAATCAATTCTAGAAGTGTGGTGCAAGTCGTTTGCTGTACTTCACCATTTAAGTAAATCTGCATGGCTTCATTTCCTAAGCAGTTGCTATATTATTTTGCGTATTTAAAAGCATTCCAAGCCAAAATTAGCCAGCCTAAAATCATCAGTGCGCCACCAATTGGCGTAATTGCACCCAGCATACGCGGTAAGCCCAAAGCCATGATGTAAAGTGAGCCACAAAAGAACACAATGCCGACTTGAATGAGCCAGAAACTGACTTTAATGGGGAGTTGAGGGATGACTTTGCTCAGGATTGCAAGGGCTAATAACCCTAGTGCGTGATAGAAGAAATAGTCTGTTGCGGTTTGCCACCATGCGAGTTGCTCGATTGAGGCTATTTTTTTTAAACCATGTGCGCCAAATGCGCCAAGCATGACAGCGAGGGCGAGGTTAATCGCAGAGATTCCAATCCACATGCGCAAGTTACCCTGATAAGATTTGCGCATTACCTTAGCATATTAGGCTTAGCTGGTTAAGTCGATTTAAAGAGTTTCTCTAATCCTTATTTTATAAACTATTAATTTTGAGTTTATAAAAAGGCTAAGTGCTTTGTACCTAGCCTTTTTGTATTATTTATCAGAAATTAAAACTTTGACTATAGTTTCATCATGTTCCATACCATTTTGTGTGAAAGTGAGTACAGTTTTAAGATCACTCACTTGTGACCAAGACTCTCCTAATGATTTTCCATTAATTCCTCGAAATTTAGTTCCGCCGACAGCAATAGCACTGTGCGTAATTTTCATTGGAATCCATGTGTGAGTATCTTTAAAAAAACCAATAACCTTTCCAGCTGGAATATCAGAAATACCATCCCATTCAGTGTGAAAAGTATAAAAATAATGAATCCATTCTTTTGTGTTGTAATGTTTTAAACAATATAAATCATGGGCAGATAAATGCGGTTTTTTTAGAAAATGAATTAACGCAGCTGCATCATGGCAAACGGCACCGTTATTTAATAGGTCAGATAGACTGTTAAAGGTATCTATGTTTTTCATGAGAAGGTTTGCTTGATTTATTCGAATAGCACTATTTAACCCGTCAATTAAAACAGAGTTGTTATTGTTATATACAGTCATAAGAAGCTCTTGTTAGTAATAATTAAGTTAATATTTATAATTTTCATAGATATTATAGTTAAACTTATAAATAGCAATAATAAAAAAAGCGCCGAAGCGCTTTTTCTGACGAAAGGGAATAAATTAATTCGACGACATCGCCACTTTAATTTTTTCCATCGCATTTTTTTCTAACTGACGAATACGTTCTGCAGACACATTATATTCAGCTGCCAGTTCATGCAAAGTCGATTTTTCATCATCTAACCATCGACGCTGTAAAATGTTGCGAGAACGATCATCTAACTGTTCCATTGCTTCATGAAGCGCAGATGTACTTTGTTCTTCATAGTCTTCATTTTCAATCAGACGAGCAGGGTCATAGCGGTTATCTTCTAGGTATAACGCTGGTGCAACGTGGCTTGAACCTTCATCGTCGTCATCGCCAGTGGCTTCAAAAGCAGCATCGTATGCAGTTAAACGACCTTCCATTTCTAAAACTTGTTCAGCGGTAACGTTTAAGTCTTTAGCAATAGATTGCGCTTCTTCTAGCGTCAATTTTTTAGACGATTTTTTAAGGCTACGTAAGTTAAAAAATAATTTACGCTGTGCTTTGGTTGTTGCAATTTTTACAATACGCCAGTTACGAATAACATATTCGTGAATTTCGGCTTTAATCCAGTGCACAGCAAAAGAAACTAAACGAACGCCCATATTAGGGTCGAAGCGTTTAACAGCTTTCATTAAGCCAAGGTTGCCTTCTTGGATTAAATCTCCTTGAGGTAATCCATAGCCAGCATAGCTACGAGCAATATGCACAACAAAACGTAAATGCGACATGACCAGCATTTTTGCTGCGTCTAAATCTTGGTCGTAGTAATAACGTTCCGCCAAGGCTTTTTCTTGTTCGGCTGTCAAAATTGGAATCTGGTTTACAGTACTGATATAAGCACCAAGATTCACCCCAGGCGCCGATAATGACAGGGGCATCAATTGATTGCTGCTGTCACTCATGTATTCTCCTTAAGGGTATGATGGAATTACCCAGTAATTGATTTCAATATTAATCCAATATTTCCGTAAATTATGGAAAATTGGGTATAGAAATGTAAAGTTTTATTCAAATTTGAAGCAAATTATTTTAACTGAAAATATTTAAGATTCAATTAAGTAATGAAACTCAGAATCTGAAACTTTATTCAGTTGGAAATTTAAATTGTGTATTTCGCAATAGCGACTCACATCTTGTTGGCTATGCGGGTCAGACGACTTGAGCAACAACAATTTTCCAGTTTGGCTTTTAAGGGCTTTTTTTAACATGAGCAATGGCATTGGGCAAGGTTTTCCCATCGCATCTACTATATAAGCTTCAGTGTTCTGAAAATCACTCATAAAACAGTTGTTCAATCATCAATATAATAGCAATAAAGATATTAGCAAATTGAATGCCAAAACCAAACAAAAATGCCAAATTTAGCCAAAAATCTAACTCAAAATTTGTGCAAAGTATGTGTTAAAAAATGCGCAGTTAAAATGCAAATAAGTCGAAAAAAAATCTATTATTTGAAATTTAGCCGTGTTAAGCTCGACGGCGTACTAGGAGTTATAACAACTATAAATTGTTTCAACACCTGCTATATAAATGGATATAACCGGGATTTTGTTAATAGTTTTACAGAATGATTACAAGTTTTAAAAAAATAAAGAGTTTTAAACCTTGTTTGTCTGCTGTTTGCAACACCGGGTGGTCCTTCTTATACATCTATGAGGATTAACTAATGACAGCTCGTGAACAAGGCGTAGTTAAATGGTTTAACGATACTAAAGGCTTCGGCTTTATCCAACGCAATGGCGGTGACGATGTATTCGTTCACTTCCGTGCTATTCAAGGCGAAGGTCACCGTTCACTACGTGACGGTCAACGCGTTGAATTCAGCGTTGTAAAAGGCCAAAAAGGCTTCCAAGCTGAAGAAGTTCAGCCTTTAGACTAATCGAAAGATTAATCTAAAAACGCCCCAATGTATATTGGGGCGTTTTTTGTTTATAATGCATCATATTTTGCGATTACCAAGTTAGAGCACAGCTTTATGTCATCTGGTTTTGATACCTTAAATTTACACCCTAAACTGAAACAAGCGATTGATGCTTTAGGCTTTACAAAAATGACGCCTATTCAGCAAAAGGTTTTGAAATTTACGCTGGCGGGACATGATGCCATTGGTCGCGCACAAACAGGTACGGGTAAAACTGCAGCCTTTTTGGTGAGTGTTATTAATGATTTATTAAATAACCCCATTAAAGAGCAACGTTTCCGTGGTGAGCCTCGCGCATTAATTTTAGCGCCAACGCGTGAATTGGCTTTGCAAATTGAAAGTGATGCCAAAGAATTAACTAAATTTACAGATTTACATTTAGTCACAATGCTTGGTGGTGTTGACTTTGATAAGCAACGTGCTGAATTGAATAAAAACTTTGTCGATATCATGGTGGCAACACCAGGTCGTTTAATCGATTTTGTTGAGCAAAAAGAAATTTGGCTAGATCAAATTGAATTTTTAGTGATTGATGAAGCTGATCGTTTACTTGATATGGGCTTTATTCCATCGGTAAAACGTATCGTGCGTTATTCACCACGTAAAGAACAACGTCAAACCTTGATGTTCTCAGCAACCTTTAGCTATGACGTATTAAACTTAGCACAACAGTGGTTGTTTGAGCCTGTTACAGTTGAAATCGAACCAGAAAAGAAAACCAATGCAGATGTTGAGCAACGTGTGTATATGGTTGCTAAATCAGATAAATATAAGTTGTTGCAAGAAATTTTACGTGACGAACCGATTGAGAAAGTGATGATTTTTGCCAATCGTCGTGATCAAGTGCGTAAACTTTATGATCATCTGAAAAAAGATGATTATAAAGTGGTGATGTTGTCAGGTGAAATTGCTCAAGACAAACGCTTAAAAATGTTAGATCAATTTAAAAATGGCAAGCACAATATTATGATTGCAACCGATGTTGCTGGTCGTGGTATTCATGTGGATGGCGTATCGCATGTGATTAATTTTACCTTGCCAGAACAGTCAGATGACTATGTGCATCGTATTGGTCGTACAGGTCGTGCGGGTTCACGTGGTGTAAGTATTAGCTTCTTATCTGAAGATGACGCGTTCTATTTGCCGGAAATTGAAAAAGCTATTGGTCAAAAATTACCATTAACCCGTTTGGATGGTTATTGTTAATTAATTGCATAGTTTTTAAGGCAAAAAACCGCTCTATGAGCGGTTTTTTTATGGTTGGCTTAATTTAGTTTGCTCTACAGCTAAATGTTAAAACGGTTTGGTAATCGTCATCTTTATTTAAACCAGTGTTGGTGCCCGAAATACTACCTAAAATGCCCGCAGCAGCTTGTACCATTTGCCCTGTTTTTTCATCAAGCACGCCTTTGAGTGCACCGTTGTATTCGGTTTTTTCATCTACAACTACAGGGGATGCACTTTTACCACAGGTGCTATTGGCTGCTGAAATGGCATTATTTTTAGCAATAAGTTGCGTTTTACCTACGGCAGTGACTTCGTATTGATTATTTGGTTTTTGGATGGCCAATGATTGTGTTGGGGTTGATGCACATGCACTAAGTAGTAATACAGATGCGAGAGAAGATGTAACCCATAAGTCTTGTTGATTAAATTTCATTTGAATGCCTTTCAATGAGTTTTTTATATTTGAACACAACTTTTAGGTCAATTAAGGAGCTTGCTGTATGACTTCTGCAACATTGAGCGCTCAATGTGCGTCTCAAAAGATTGGAAATATCGTGGTTTTCATTCTGTAAAGCTTCTAGAGTAAGTCATTGAGAATATGCTAATCTTGGAGCACAGTTTTTAAAGTGATATCGATGTCAATGTCAGAATCAGCGGTTGAAATAGTTCATCAAAACATTCATCAGCGTCAATCAATTGGGCACTTGGTGGAGCCTGCACCAAATGCAGCACAACTTGAGCAAGCCTTTCAAGCTGCAATGACTGCGCCAGATCATCATCGTTTAAAACCAACCCGTTTTGTGGTTATTCCTGCAACTGAGCGCGAAGCATTTGGTGACTTGTTGTCACAGGCTCTGGCAGATACAGGGCAAACTGAGGAAGCACAATTAGAGCGTGTTAAAAACCATCCTTTTCGTGCCCCATTGTTGGTACTGGCATTAACCAAATTACAAGATCACCCTAAGGTGCCACATTTTGAACAAATTTTAAGTTCAGGTGCTGCGGTGCAAAACTTTTTACTTTCTTTACAAAGTCATGGTTATTCAACCATGTGGCGTAGTGGTGCGGTGGTTGAATCTAAATTGTTTAAGCAAGCGTTGGGTTTAACATCAGCAGATTTAATTTCAGGCATTATTTATATTGGTACTGCAGTGAAGGCAATTCCACCACGTGCAGAAATTCACACTACTGAATTTGTCAGTGAATGGCATAAATAATATAGACAAAAGAAGATTAGGAAATAATAAAAATGTCAGATTTGAAATTTTCAGACTTGGTGGAACCTGTTGTCGTTAATCAAAAGACAGCTTTACGTGTGACTGTATTGGGTGGTGGTAGTTTTGGTACGGCTATGGCCAATACAGCGGTACGTAATGGTTGCGAAACCATGATTTGGATTCGTGACGAAGCAATTGCTGCTGATATTAATGCTACACATATTAATAAACGCTATTTGCCTGATTTTATGTTAGAGGCTGGATTACAAGCGACTTCTGATTTAGAAAAAGCAGTGCGTGATCGTGACATTATTTTTGTTGCAATTCCAAGCCATTCTTTTCGAAGTGTTTTAGAGCAAATTAAGCCATTTATTAGTGCGCAAGCTGTGGTGTCCTTAACGAAAGGAATTGAGGCTAAAACGTTTAGCTTTATGAGTGACATTATTCGTGAAGTCTTGCCAGAAGTGCCTTATGGAGTTTTGTCTGGGCCAAATTTAGCCAAAGAAATTGTCGCGGGTCAGCCTGCGGGTACAGTGATTGCAAGTGAATCTGAGTTAGTTCGTTATGCAGTACAGCAAGCCTTACACAGCGCGTTATTTCGTGTTTTTGCTAGTGATGATGTGCATGGTGTAGAGCTTGGCGGCGCATTAAAAAATATTTATGCAGTTGCAATGGGTATGGCGGCTGCTTATAAAGTAGGTGAAAATACGAAAAGTATGATCCTTACGCGTGCTTTAGCAGAGATGAGTCGTTTTGCAGTTAAATTAGGCGCAAACCCGCTTACTTTCTTGGGGCTTTCAGGTGTGGGTGATTTATTTGCCACTTGTAACAGCCCGCTCAGTCGTAATTATCAAGTGGGTTTTGCTTTGGGCTCAGGTAAAAGCTTAGAACAGGCAACCACAGAATTAGGGCAAACAGCGGAAGGTATTAATACCATTGTGCAAGTTAAAGCTCGTTCTGAAGAACTAGACGTTTATATGCCGATTACCAGTGCTTTATATGATGTTATTTTTGAAGGCGCACCACCTTTAAGTATTGCACTGTCATTAATGAAAAATGGTCATCGTAGCGATGTAGAGTTTGTGTTACCGCACCAACACGTTTAAATTAAGTCGCTCATGGCACATCATTTTGTCATGAGCGATAGATATAATGATGCATAAAAATAGGGAAATCGTATGCAACTGACTTTAATTCGACATGGTGAAGCAGCGCCACCTGTAATGGGGAATGATACGCAACGTCCTTTGACTGAGCGAGGGCACTTGCAAGCACAGCAAACAGCAGAAGCAGTCAGCGCATTAACCCAACCAGATGTATTTGTGGTAAGCCCATTACTACGCGCACAACAAACTTTGGCACATTTACAACGTTATTTTCCGAATGTACCTGTAGTGGTGTGTGATGCAATCAAGCCAGATGATGATGCAAAAGTCGCAGTGGAATGGCTGTCTTATTTGCCTTATGATTCGATTACTGTGGTGTGTCACATGAATGTGGTTGCACATATTGCATCTATTTTAACTACAGAATCATTTCAACCATTTGCATTGGCTGAAGCGCGAATTTATGATCAGGCTGTGATTGCGGCAGGTTTATCAACACAAAAAAAAGCAATTGTACCAAACGCATAATAAATTAATTAAAACGGCAGTAAATAATCGATGTTGTATATATGGATGCCTGAAGCCAATGGGGTTTGGCAATGGTCTAAAGGGGAGTTTTGGCAACAAGCTTCTAGCCTAGAGCAGTTAATACAAGATATTCGTGACTATCATGGCAAGGACGCGACCGTGTTTTTCCCAAGCTGTGATATTCAGCTCATCCAGCAGCAATTTTCCAAAGCACAATACAAAAAATTAGGCCCAGAGGGTGTGAAATATCTATTGGAAGAATATGTGATTCTGCCATTAGATTATATGAAGGTCTTTCATCATTTTGAAAACCCAGAACAGCTTTCTGTGATGGGTGTTGCACAAAGCACAGCTGAAACGATGCAACATGCTTTAGCATTAATTCCAGTCAAGGTGCAGGCTTTATTGCCAGATTTCTTAGTGCTACCAGAACCAGAACCAAATCAACTGATCATTGCTGATATTGCAGGGCATTTGTTGGTGCGTGAAAATAAATATGCGGGCCAATCCATTGATGATTTGTCTTTATATTTGGACTATCAAACACTTGCTGAAGATACAAAAGTCAAAGTCAGTCATTTAAATAATGCTCAATTGCAAAGTTTAAATGCAGTGGCAACACAGGATCACGTGGAGTCATTTCAATATGTGATTCCCGCATTTAAAAAGCCACAAACGCATCCTTGGAATATTTTACCTAAAGCAAAAAATCAATCTGGTGTTTCGGGTTATTGGAAAGCTTGTGCGACCGTACTTTGTGCCTTTATATTTGTGCAATTTGGTTATGATGCAATTCGTTGGTATCAAAATAAAAAAGTTGCCGATTTAACTGCAGTACAAGCTGTAGATCAGTTTAAGTCTTGGTTTGGTCAGAGCTATCCTGTTACAGAGCAAACCCTAAAAAGCCAATTTGAAGCGCAATTACGTCTTAATCAAACGGGAAATACGCAAGCATTGCAATTGTTGAGTCGTGTAGGGCCTGTGCTCATGCAGCATCAAGTGGTGGCAAATCGAGTGAGCTATGAAGCCTCTGTATTAAATATGGAACTCAAGGCCAGCTCTGCACAAGTATTGCAACAATTAACAGAGCAATTGAATCAGCAAGGCTTTAAAGTTGAATTGGGAAATATTCAGCCTAAAGATAACGGCGCTGTTGGACAGGTGAAAATACAATAATGAAAGCACTTGAAAATATGCAAAATGGCTTAGACCGTCAAATTGAACGGATTTCTGACTATTTAGAACATTTGTCTGCACGTGAACGCGTAATGGTGATTTTTACCACAATTTTTGTGCTGGTATCTGCTGTAGGGGCATCGCTGTTTTACATGCATAAAGCCGCAGAGTTTCAACAAAATCGTTTAAATGGTTTAAAAGACACGATAGTTTGGATGCAAAGTAATGCAGTCACCATGAAAGCCTCAACAGAAAATGGTTTGTCGGTTGCAGATAAAGTGCAACGTGTTGCACAGCAGCAAGGTTTGTCTGTAGCCTCTCAAGCAATCGGGGAGCAAATCAACATTGCTGTGAGCCATGAAAACTATGCAGTTTTAGCTAATTTTTTAACTCAGTTAGTTCAAATGGGCTTAAGTATTGAAAAAATGGAACTTAGTTCTGAAAGTGGGCAGATTAAATTAACAGCGGCTGTACGATAATCGGTAAAAATAAAGAACTGCTAAGCATGGTGTTTTTGTGATGCTATGCCTATAATATGCCGACTTAGCAAGCAGTGACTTTTTCAGATATGTTGTATTCTCTTGCCCGCCCTTTGTTGTTTTCACTAGCACCAGAGCGTGCACATGAGCTGACACTATCGATGTTGAAATCTTCCCATAAAATGGGCCTGATGCATCAATCTGTAGCGTCTAAACCTGTGACCTGCATGGGAATTGAATTTCCAAATCCTGTCGGTTTAGCAGCGGGTTTAGATAAAAACGGTGCGTATATTGATGCATTGGCGAGCCAAGGTTTTGGTTTTATCGAAATTGGCACCATTACACCTTTGCCTCAAGCTGGAAATCCTGAGCCACGTTTGTTCAGATTACCAAAAGCCAAAGCAATTATTAACCGTATGGGCTTTAATAACGACGGTGTAGATCAGCTAATTGAAAATGTAAAAGCCTCTAAATTTAAAGGTGTACTTGGCATTAATATTGGCAAGAATGCAGTCACTCCTGTAGAAAAAGCAGTTGATGATTATTTAATTTGCCTTGAAAAAGTTTATAACTACGCCTCATACATTACAGTCAATATTTCCTCTCCTAACACAAAAAACCTTCGAAGCCTGCAAAGTGGCGATGCTTTAACGGAGTTACTTGAAACCCTCAAGAAACGCCAATTAGAACTCGCAGACCAATATCAACATTATGTACCTTTAGTACTTAAAGTTGCACCGGACTTAACAGACGAAGATATCCAATTTATTGCTCAACAATTACTTGAAATTAAAATTGATGGTTTAATTGTGACCAATACCACGCTGTCTCGTGAAGGTGTTGAAGGTTTGCAACATGGTGATGAAGCGGGTGGCTTGTCTGGTGCGCCTGTTTTTGAAAAGAGCACAGCATGTCTTGCAGCATTTGCAAAGGTATTAAAAGGTCAAATCCCACTCATTGGTGTGGGTGGAATTTTGTCAGGCGAAGATGCTTTGGCGAAAAAAAATGCAGGCGCAACCCTTGTACAAGTTTATAGTGGCCTCATTTATACAGGACCTAAACTCGTAAAAGATTGTGTAGACGCACTTTAAGCCTATGACCACCATTGATATCTTTATTCTGATTGTCTTGCTCATTGGAGGGCTCAACGGTTTGCGTCAAGGATTAATTAAAGCCTTTGCGAACTTGGTAGGATGGATTTTTGCACTGATTGTTGCCGCAAAATATGCGTCCGTCTTAGCACCTTCGATGATCTCACTCAGTACAGATCCAGTGGTTCAGAAAATTGCGGCCTTTGCATTTATTGTATTGATCATCGTGGTTTTGACTTGGGTTGCAACTTATATACTGAATAGCGTTTTAAAGCGCCTTAAACTTGGACCGCTAAATCGTTTAGCTGGTGGTGTGTTTGGGGGCTTAAAAGGGCTGTTGGTGGTATTAATCACTATTCAGGGTGTAGGCCCGTGGGTTGAAAGCTCGCCGCATTGGAAACAATCGAAATTTATCCAGGTTTTGATGCCGTATGCACCGTGGGCAACACAATTGTCCAAGGATGCTGCAAATCAAGCCATGCATCATATTCAGTCTGAAGATGGCGCAAAGCCGGTGTCTTCAGAGCACGCCCCAGAAGCAACTCAAAAGAGTGGACGTGCTTCGGGTGAATCTACGAATAATCCTTTTTATTAATCCTAGCGGGTCTGCGAGGTTGCTATGTGTGGAGTTGTTGGTATAGCGGGTAAATCACCAGTTAACCAAATGTTGTTTGATGCATTAACGATGTTACAGCATCGTGGACAGGATGCAGCTGGGATCGTAACTTGCCATCAGGGCCGTTTATTCCTTCGTAAAGACACAGGTATGGTGCGTGATGTTTTTCACACACGTCACATGCGTGCTTTACAAGGTAACTATGGTATTGGTCATGTGCGTTACCCAACAGCAGGTTCTTCGAGCAGTGCAGAAGCACAACCGTTTTATGTAAACTCACCTTATGGGATTACATTGGCACATAACGGTAACTTGACCAATGCAGAAGAAATTCATGATGATTTGTTTAGCACAGATCTACGCCACATGAATACTGATTCTGACTCAGAAGTGCTCCTCAACGTATTTGCACATGAATTGCAAAAGCGTGCCAAACTTTCACCTTCAGCTGAAGATATTTTCCATGTTGTATCGCGCGTACATGAGCGTTGCAAAGGTGGTTATGCTGTTGTAGCAATGATTACAGGCCAAGGCCTTGTAGGCTTCCGTGATCCAAATGGTATTCGTCCATTGATTTATGGTTCACGCGAAACAGAGCAAGGTGTGGAATATATTATTGCTTCTGAATCTGTGGCAATTACAGCTTTAGGCTTCAAAGTTGAACGTGATATTGCACCAGGTGAAGCGATTTACATCACTGCTGATGGTGTAATGTCGATTAAGCAATGTGCTGCAGACCCAGAATATCGTCCTTGTATTTTTGAATATGTTTATTTTGCTCGCCCAGATGCAACAATTGATGGGATTTCGGTCTATAAAGCACGTTTGAAAATGGGTGAGAAACTTGCGCAAAAAATCTTGCGTGAATGGGGAGAAGAACACGATATTGATGTTGTGATTCCAATTCCAGATACTTCACGTACTTCAGCGCTTGAACTTGCCAATGTGCTTGGCGTGAAATTCCGCGAAGGCTTTATGAAGAACCGCTATATCGGTCGTACCTTCATTATGCCTGGTCAGCAATTGCGTAAAAAATCAGTACGTCAAAAGCTAAACCCAGTAGAGCTTGAGTTCCAAGACAAAAATGTTCTGTTGGTGGATGACTCGATTGTACGCGGTACAACGTGTAATGAAATTATTCAGATGGCGCGTGATGCGGGTGCGAAAAAAGTATTTTTTGCTTCAGCTGCACCAATGGTGAAATATCCAAACGTGTATGGTATTGATATGCCAGCAAAATCTGAACTTATTGCTTCAGAGCGTAGCGTCGAAGAAATTCGTGAAATTATCGAAGCTGACCGCTTAATTTTCCAAGATTTGGAAGATTTAAAGGCAGCAGTACGCACGACCAAAGTGCCAGAATTACAAGACTTTGATTGCTCAGTATTTGACGGTGTGTATGTTGCGGGTGGTATTAATGCCCAATACTTAGAGGCTTTAGAGAAAAAGCGTAATGACTCTGCTAAGGCTGATAAGAAAGATGCATATATCGATGTAAATATCGATGCAGCATCTGTCGATTTGACAGGTGTTCGTGAAGAATAATGGTTTGTAAAGCCTAAGAAAAAAGCGGGAATTTCCCGCTTTTTTCATTTATGATGAGCACAGAAAAGGCAATGTAATGATAGGAACTTGCATTGAGAAAAGTGGGCTATGCATTTATAAAAAATAAAAATATGTTTTGGCCAGCAACGTTTTGCTTGGTTGCTGTATTGCTGACCGTGGTGATCATTAATGCCATTGTTGGTCTTTTAATGTTTTATATCGATTATAGACAGCCCATCTATTGGCATGTGTTAAGTCCTTATCTTATTACGCTGGTAGTGACCATTATGGCGCTTTCAGTGATCTATGAGTTTTATATATTTAGAACGGGAGGCTATTCACTGGCCAAACAATTGGGTGCAAGGCGCTTAAGTTTGGTCGAGAGTGTGCCAGAAGAAAGTATAGCGCTTAAAATTACCGAGCAACTTTCGGATATTTTTCTTATTGATACTCCAGCTTTATATGTCTTGCCAAGTGAAGAGGGTGTAAATGCCTTAACGGCAGGTTTTTACCCTAAAGATACCGCCATTATTTTAACTTGGGGAGCACTGCAAAATTTAGATGAGGTTGAGCTTTATGGTTTATTAAGCCATGAATTTAATAAAATTTTGTCTGGTGAGGCGGCAGAAAATACCCGCTTAAAAATTTTGTACAGTAGTCTGACAACTTTTAGTCAGTGGGGTAGTAAATTAGCCAAACGTGGTTTTTATCGTAATGGCTATATCCATGAAAATAAATTTGAAACGCTGTTTGTTTCTTTGGGTGCCATTATTTGGTTAATTGGTAGTTTAGGTGTACTCATTACGCGTTTAATTAAGTTTATGACTTTAGGTGGTCGTACTTATAAAAATGACCAAAAAACCAAACGCTTAATTCAAAATGATGCCAATATTCAAACCTTAATGCGTATTTATGTACATCATTCGGGTTCACAAATTCATAGTGAGTATGCTGAATCTATTTCTCACATGTGTTTTGCTAATGCTTTAAGTCCACAAAACTGGATGAATATTCATCCTAGTGTAGGGCAACGAATTTTTGAATTAAACCCAGGCATTATTCATGAGTTACAGTTGGAAAACCTGAAAAAACTGAAAAATCAGCCTTTATTTAATTTGTTCCGATCTTTAGAAGAATCTATGGTGGATTTTTCAATCCCTTGGAGTTCGCCACAGCCTTTGCCTTTATTAAGGCTTTCACCAATCAGTTTTGCTATTAAAGACGCAATTAAGCCTTTAAACCCTGAAATTCGTGATAACTGGAAGCGCCCAGAACTGATAGATCGTGCTTTACAAACCTCGACAGGCTCACGTGAAGTGATGGTGGCGATTTTAATGATTCGTCAATATCGTGAATTCATACCAGCAGAAGCAGAAGTGAGTCGTGCCATTGTCGATGCTTTATTAAACTTGGATGGTCGAGTGCATATCGCGATATTCCATGAAGCTTGTAAGAATATAGGGGGGATGCCAGCCACAGTATCACGTCAATTTTTAATGAAATTGGCACGAATTATTCAAGAAGATGGTGAAATTGGATTACTCGATGCATTGTTGATTGAGCGGGTTAAATTTGAGTTAAATTTGATGCCTGTACATACACCTACGGCTTTGGAAGAGGTCAAGCCGTCCATTGTGCGTTTAATTGATGCATTATTGCACGTACAGCAAATTAATAGTGATAGCCAGCTTGAAGTTCGAGAGAAAATTTTAAAACGCATATTGAGCCAAACGGAGTTAGAGTTATATAGTGAAATTTCAGATGAGCCGATTGATTTGGCGGAAATTTTAAATGATATTTCGGGTCTGCAATTACGTGAACGCATCAGCATATTGGGGGTTGCTGAAGTTTGTTTATGGAATGACCGAATTATTACCCAAGATGAATTGGATGTTTTGGCGCTGCTCTATTGGCGTTTAGGTTTTGAGTCAGCTGATGTGGTGGAGTTGATGCAGAAGAAAAATAGTTTAATGATTATTTAAAAAATAAAAATTTAGCCATGATGTTGAATTGAATAACTTAATAGAGGGCTGAGCATCCGAATCTGATTGTTATCAAAGTGCTTGCGCAATCATTAGGCCGAATATTTTAAAAAGTTCAGCAAAGCGAGCTTATTCTCGTTAGAATATCCAACCTGAAATAGGTGATGATGAAAAGATGATAGGGCATCAGCGTGACGTACTGGCTGCATTGGGAATAGATATTTGGATTCCCAAGGCTGAAGTGTGTCAGCCACATCAGTCAACACTTTGGCGTGATCAAGCACCAGCAGAAATCATCTCGGACACGGTATCCGAAATCATTGTACCTCATTTAGTTGCACGCTCTTCAGTTGTTATATCACCTAGCCCAGCATTGCTTCCTGCTCAGCAAGAAACTGTAGTTGTCGCAGAGCCTGTCAAGCAGGCACCTGAACCAGAGATTGATGTTCGCCCGAGCTTAAAAATTGATGCTTTTGTGGTTGAGGCATTAAATATGGCACATTGTGTGGTACTCACAGATGCTGCCAATTTAACAGCAGAACAGCAATTGCTCTGGTCGAATATTCAACGTGCATTAGCTTCTGAGTTTTTAATGTTGCAATGGCCTTTTGCATGGCTTAAATTTCAAGATGGTCGTGGTGCGAGTTCGTACGTGCAAGGTTTTATCGATGGCATGCGTGAAGGCCATAAAAGCATCCTGTGCTTGGGTAAAATTCCTTATTTGGAATCTTCTGAGTGTATTGAGCTGGCATCATTACAAGAAATGTTAGATGAACCCAAATTAAAAAAGCGCTTATGGCAGTTTATGCAAAGTAAGCCCAAGGACTTAGAATCATCATGAAGCAAAAAGTTGTTGTTTTTAGTCAAATCGATCAAAGCATTCTTTATCAACTAGAACAACAATTTCAAGTGGTTCAAATATCACCCAAGCTAGGCGATGTTCAACAGCAAATTATAGAAGCAACGCGAGATGCGGATGGCATGATCGGGGCGGGAAGAATATTAAATGCCACGAATTTAAGCCAAGCGAAACAGCTAAAAGTAATTTCGAGTGTCAGCGTGGGCTATGACAATTATGACTTGGCATATTTAAATCAACAGCAAATTTGGTTGGCACATACCCCACATGTTTTAACAGAAACCACAGCAGATTTGGCTTTTACTTTATTGATGAGTGCTGCGCGTAAAGTAGCATCTTTAGATGCATGGACCAAGCAGGGTTTATGGCAACGGACGGTGTCTGAAGCGCAATTTGGTGTTGATATCTACGGGAAAACATTAGGTATTATTGGTTTAGGGCATATTGGTGAGGCAATTGCACGTCGTGGCTTTCATGGTTTTAATATGAACGTGTTGTACCATAATCGCAGTGAAAATCTGTCACGTGCGAGTGCACTCAATGCTACATACTGTGATTTAAACAACTTATTAAAACGTTCAGATTTTGTGGTGGTTGCGGTGGATTTAAATGCTGACTCGAAAGCACTGATTGGTGAAGCTGAGCTTGCGTTAATGCAATCACATGCTGTGCTGGTGAATATTGCACGGGGTTCAGTGGTGGATGAGCAAGCCTTGATTCATGCACTTAAAAATCGTCAAATATTTGCAGCAGGTTTGGATGTATATGCCAAAGAACCTTTGCAGCACTCTGAATTATTTGAGCTGGATAATGTGGTGACTTTACCGCATGTGGGGTCAGCAACGGCTGCCACCCGTAAGCGAATGGCTGATTTAGCCTATCAGAATTTGCTTGAAGCATTGGCAGGTCGACAGCCGACTTATGTTGTAAACCCGTTATACCAATAATAATTTTATAACACTTACTTAGAAAAATAGTCTATTTTCAATGTTATAGTCTTTTGCTTTCTGGGCTTTTGAGGGGTCAATTTTGAAACGTTTTTTGTTGGCGTGCGGTTTAATGACCCTTCCATGGGCAGTACAAGCACAGACTATTGAATTTAATACAGCACCTGCGATGTCTGTACCTGATATTGGTGGCGGTATTGGCTTACTCGACCAACAAAAAGAAACTGAAATTGGCGAAAAAGTTTATCGTGAAGTGAATAAGCAAATGCCAGTTATGCATAATCCTTGGCTGGAAGATCGTTTATTAAGTACTTTTACCCACTTATTGAGTCAGACTAAACTCAACCAGCCTATTGGTTTGTTGGTTATTAATGATCCGCAAATCAATGCTTTTGCAGTGCCTGGTGGGTTATTTGCAATGAATGCGGGTCTGATTAATGCAGCTAAAAATATGGATGAAGTTGCTGGTGTAATGGCACATGAGATTGCTCATGTGAGCCAGCGCCATTATAGTCGCTCGCAAGAAGCGTTTAAGGGGCAGGGCTTCTTAACTTTGGCGGGTTTGCTGGTGGGTGCATTGGTTGTGTCTAAAGCAGATAGTGATGTCGGGACGGCAGTTATGCTGGGTTCGCAGGCGGCCATTATGGATAAGCAACTCAGCTATAGCCGTAATCAGGAGCGCGAAGCTGATCGAATTGGCATGCAATATATGTATGCTGCTGGTTATAATCCGCAAAGCATGGCAGATTTTTTTGAAGTGATGAACCGCGCGTCTTCGCGGGTCAGTTTTTTACCAGATTTTTGGTTTACCCATCCTTTAACTTCTGAGCGAATGAGCGAGGCACGCCTTCGTGCAAATCAATTGCCTGCGGTTAAACCGAATTTGCTGGATGAAGAATTCGACATTATTAAGTGGTACACGCGTGTATTGTCTCATCAAGTGACAGAACAACAGTTGCAAACTGCGGTTAACCAAAATAAATTCGCGGGTCAGTTGGCAATGGCAGCTTATCAAATTCAACAAGGGGATTATAAGCTTGCACAGCAGGCCTTAGATGCAGCCAAAAAGCAGAAAAAATCGCATGTATTAATGACCTTGCTACAAACGGATGTGTATTTGGGGCGAGATAAATTAGACGATGCACAGCGGATGATTCAAAGTGCCGCCGTGATCATGCCAGAGAATCGAGCTTTAAATTATAAATATGCGGAAGTATTGATTAGACAAAATAAGATATCGGAAGCACAAGCAATTGTGATGCGGTTTTTACGTGCCAATACGCGTGATCTGAGTGGTTGGCGTTTAATGCAAAACTCTGCCAATGTGAATAATGAGGATCGATATAAAGCGGTAAATGTTTTACGTTATCGTGCAGAAGTTGAGTTTTGGTCTGGTTATGAAGAAAATGCAATTAAGTCACTCATTCATGCGCATCGCTTAGCCAAAGACAATAAATCTTTAGTGGCAACGGTCAAAGTTCGTTTAACTGAAATGCAAAAAGCAAGAATGCTTAAAATTTAACAATTAGAAGGCTAATTATAATTAAAAAAGAGGTCGATATGATCCGTGGGTAATGTTTATGTGGTGCGGTGCAGTATCAGGTTCATCGAGAAATTGAGATGAGTATTTTGTGTTTCTGTCAGGATTGT
Source organism: Acinetobacter sp. SwsAc6 (assembly GCF_013391565.1). Lineage (NCBI taxonomy): Bacteria > Pseudomonadati > Pseudomonadota > Gammaproteobacteria > Moraxellales > Moraxellaceae > Acinetobacter > Acinetobacter sp. SwsAc6. The sequence continues at coordinate 29,592 of NZ_JACAXE010000016.1, read as the reverse complement.
CGGCAGGCACAGGGTTCGGTATTTGCATGGAATAGCCCGATCCCAAAACAGAATTTCCAGTTGCTTCAAGGTGCAGATTTTCTCAAAGAATATTTTCATACGCACCAAAAAGCACGGGTATTTTGTATGAATTGTGCGAGTCCAATTTATTCTTATCGTTTGGATTTACCTGACATTTTGCGTTTGAGATTGGGCACAGTGACCGAGGGCTATATTCCTGCACCTATAGAGTTTGCATATACGGAAAATCAACCGCATTTCTTATGTGTTACTGCTGAATAAATGAATATCCTTTGCTTTGATGCTACAATATTTTTTTAATATTATTTTGATAAAGATTCTACTTCATGAAAAAAATTGTAGCTTTGGCCTGTGTAGTGCTTGGTAGTTTTTCTGTAGTTCAGGCTGCTAGTGTTGAGCAATATGTCATGGCGGTAGAAAAAATTAATGAGAATTATAAAAAGGATACGCGCAATTTTTTTGTGACTTTAGATTCAATGCAACGTGGATTTAGTGCAGCACAGCAAGAAAAATTTTGTGGCATTGTTGCGCAATATGCTCAGGACTTATATGCAGCTGCCGATAAAAACCGTTCAGCTTTAGATCCTAAGTATGCAAATTTGACCAAGCAAGATGTAAATCAACAGGTATTAAGCGCTAAAGAAATGCAGATGTTGAAGCAATATAATGTGCAGTGTACTTTAAATTAAATGTTGTGGTGAAGGGTTGTACTGGTTTTATTTAGGCATGTTGTATGCCATAGCTGTAAAGAATTTTTTTAGAGTTATTTTATTACAGAATATTAAAATAGACGTATTTTAATATAAATTACTTATGAACTGGCTTTTAATTAAAAGACAGTTCAACAGTAAAGAAATAGAATCAGATCGGGAAATTACGCAAGTTTTGCTTTAATTTTTGCAGAAACTTGAGAAGGATCGGCGCGTCCGGCTATGAGCGGACGCAGAGAGTTCATCACCTTACCCATATCTTTCATGCTAGTAGCTTCTTGCGCAGCTATTGTTTGCGCAATAATGGAATCAAGTTCTTCCTCAGTCATAGCTTCTGGTAGAAATTGAGATAAAACCTCAAGTTCGGCTTGTTCCTTACTAGCTAAATCTTCTCGACCAGCGCCACTAAAGGCTTTGATCGATTCTTTACGTTGTTTTATTTGCTTTTCAATGACCGCAAGAACTTGAGTATCGTCAAGCTCTTTGCGCTCATCGACTTCAATTTGCTTGATTGCTGCCTGTAGACTACGTATTACCGTTAACTTATCCATTTCTTTAGCACGCATAGTTGCTTTTAAAACTTCAGTTATTTGGTTTTTTAAAGTAGTCATTTATCTTGTCCAGGTTAGTCAATCAATCACAAATTAATCTTAGTAAAGGCGAGTCGTACGTACTGATTCACGCGCCAATTTCTTTTGGTAGCGTTTAACAGCAGCAGCTTTTTTACGTTTACGTTCTTGAGTAGGTTTTTCGTAGAATTCGCGTTTACGAACGTCAGCAAGAACACCTGCTTTTTCGCATGAACGTTTGAAACGACGGATAGCTACGTCTACTGGTTCGCCTTCTTTCAATTTAACTTGTGGCATGAAGAATCCTCATTAAGTTATGGATAAGATCTAGGCAGAATTGCCTTCGATCACAAGTGAAGGTCAGTATTTTACTCATTTACATCTCATACCACAAGTCTATAATAGGTTTCGCAATAGAATTGATACAGGTTATAGGCAGTTTAATGATCGTTTTAGGCTTAGAAACATCTTGTGATGAAACAGGACTCGCATTGTATGACAGCGAGTTGGGTTTACGCGGGCAAGTCTTATATAGCCAAATTAAACTGCATGCAGAATACGGTGGCGTGGTACCAGAGCTGGCTTCGCGTGACCATGTGCGTAAGTTAATTCCACTTTTAACGCAGTTGCTTGCAGACAGCGATATTAAAAAATCTGAAATTGATGCCATCGCATATACCCGTGGTCCGGGTTTAATGGGTGCATTAATGACAGGCGCACTATTTGGTCGTACTTTAGCCTTCGCTTTAAATAAACCTGCTATTGGTGTGCATCACATGGAAGGTCACATGTTGGCGCCATTGTTGTCAGAAACACCTCCAGAGTTTCCATTTGTAGCGTTATTGGTTTCGGGTGGTCATTCACAGCTGATGGCTGCATACGGCATTGGTCAGTATGAGTTACTCGGTGAATCCATTGATGACGCTGCAGGCGAAGCGTTTGACAAAGTCGCGAAAATGATGGGCTTGCCGTACCCAGGTGGGCCAAATATTTCTAGATTGGCAGAGCAAGGCGATCCAAATGCGTTTGCATTTCCACGTCCAATGTTGCATCAAGGTTTGGAATTTTCATTTAGTGGCTTAAAAACAGCCGTATCGGTACAAATGAAAAAATTAGGCGACGAAAACCGCGATGCAGATATTGCAGCGAGTTTCCAAGAAGCGATTGTTGATACGCTTGTGAAAAAGTCAGTTAAAGCATTAAAGCAAACAGGTTTAAAACGTTTGGTAATTGCGGGTGGTGTAAGTGCCAATAAACGCTTACGTGAACGTTTAGAAGCAGATTTAGCCAAAATTCGTGCATCGGTTTATTATGCAGAACCTGCATTGTGTACAGATAATGGCGCAATGATTGCTTTTGCGGGTTATCAGCGTTTAAAAGCTGGTCAACACGATGGTTTGTCTGTTACGACGACACCACGTTGGCCGATGACTGAGTTAACTAATCCTGCTGAACTTTAATAGACAGTTCAAATGTTCAAAAAGAGGCCAAGTGCCTCTTTTTTTGTGCTTGGAAATAACAAAATACATCTATTTATTCATATCACTTAAGGCAATATGAATAAAGCTAGTCCTTAAAATATTCAAAATAAATATAAAAATGTATGCGTGCTATATAAGCAATGCCTGCAAATAATGAAAAGTAGAGAGCAAAAAATGATAAATCAGCATAATCCTGCATGGTCATTGGCCATACCTGTTGCCAGCTTGGTTGTACTTGGCTTGTATAAGCTGGTGCCAAACTTTCCATTAATTATTTTACTATTGAGTGTTGGTTTAATTGCCAGTGTGGTCAGTGCGGTACACCATGCTGAAGTAATTGCACATAAGGTGAGTGAGCCTTTTGGTACGCTGGTTTTGGCCTTATCTGTGACTATTATCGAAGTTGCTTTGATTGTATCCATGATGTTGTCGGGTGGTGATGATGTGATGGGCTTACCCCGAGATACGATATTTGCTGCAGTCATGATCATATTAAATGCCATTATTGGCTTAAGTTTGTTGGTCGGTGGGCGTAAACACTTTGTACAAGGCTTTAATTTAGAAGGTGCGACAGCAGCATTAGGCACGATGACGGTTATTATTGTGTTTTCAATGATCTTACCAAACTTTGTAAGCAGTTCTAATGTAGTCGGTGTTTATTCTGCGCAGCAATTGATGTTTATTGCGCTCATTACTTTGGCAATGTTTGTTGCATTTACGCTGTTTCAAACCATTGGGCACCGTGAGTATTTTTTACCTGTGCAGGTTGATGAGGAGCATCCTGAACAAGTCGCAGATTTGCCAAGTATTAAAACTGTCATGGTGAGTTTGGTGGCTTTACTGGCCTCGTTGGTGGCGGTGGTGTTAAGTGCAAAAGGAATTTCTCCATCTTTAGAAGCATTTTTAGGACGTGCAGGTGCGCCGGCAGCGACTTTAGGTATTTTTATTGCGGCTATAGTACTGCTCCCTGAGTTTGGCGCGGCAATGCGTGCAGCCAAAGCCAATCGCTTACAATCAAGTTTGAATTTAGCCATAGGCTCTGCAATTGCTAGTATTGGTTTAACCATACCTGTAGTGGCTATTTTGGCCATTATTTTTGATTGGCCATTGGTATTAGGTTTAGATGCGAAGTCGACAGTTTTACTGATACTGAGTTTATTTATTGTGGCCAATACACTCAGAACAGGAAATACCACCATGTTGCCAGGCTTTGTGCATTTGGCTATTTTTGCAACCTATTTATTTTTTAGTTTCGTGCCTTAAATAGGTGTTTTGTCCGCGATAATAATTTCAGTTGAGTTGGCACACAATGACCACGCATTGTGCAAGCGAATTTATTTTTAAGGTTATTTTTGGGATGTTCGATCTTTAATATTCAAAAAAGTTTCATGAGGTTGTCATGAATTCTACATTTACCATGCTTATTCTTTGCACCTAATGTATTGAATGTAGAATAAAAAATGAAACATACAAGTTTGAGCTTAACGATATGTGGGGCACTTTTTTTAACAGCATGTGGTAGTTCTAAAGATGAAAATGTGCCAAGCACTGTTGTGCAGTCTGAGCAGACATTAACTTTTGGAAATGCTACCTGTTGGTTGGGTGGAACTGAAAAACGTAGCGGTATAGATAAAAATAATAATGCTGTACTCGATGACAATGAAGTTGAAAAAACTGAAACGATTTGTTTGAGCAAGAATGTCTTTGCCAATGGTATTCGTCTTGATTATGAAGTCATGGACAATTTAAAAGGGATAGCCGATGGGGCTAAAGCAGGCAATAATTTAGAAGTGCGACGTGGTGGTTTTGGTTCAGATATGGTGGCACATCCAAGCAACAAAAATCAGTTTTATGCTTTGACTGACCGTGGCCCAAATGCCGATTACAACCTAAATAAAGACAATGGCAAAATGTTTCCAGACCCTACTTATGTACCACGTATTGGGTTATTTGAAGTACAAGGAAATGGTAAAGTCACTAAGCTTAAAGAAATTTTGTTGAAAGACCGTAACGGGAGCAATATTTCAGGCTTACCTAATGCAAATTTTGGTTCAACCAAAGAAGCTGCTTACGATATTTATGGCAAATTATTGGCCAAACAAAGCGATGAATATGGCTTAGACCCTGAAGGCTTAGTCGCACTCAAAGATGGTACTTTTTGGGTCAGTGATGAATATGGCCCACATATTATTCACTATAGTTCGGAAGGGGTTGAACTCGATCGAATTAACGCCTTTGAGCAAGATAGTCGACGTGCGGGAGGGTATTTGTTGCCTGCAGAGTTTGCGAATCGTCGACCAAACCGTGGCATGGAAGGGCTAACAATCACCCCAGATGGTAAAACCTTGGTTGGAATTATGCAGTCAACGATGGATAACCCAACTTCTGCCGTCAATAAATCAGATCTGACACGTATTGTGACCATTGATTTGGCCACAAAGAAAGTGAAACAGTATCTGTATAAACTAGAAGGTAGGGCATTGGCGTATTCCAACTCTGCCATTACAGCCTTAAGTAATACCTCATTCTTGGTTTTAGAACGAGATGGTGATTTTTATAAAGATAATACGCAGGCTTTTAAACGGGTATATAAAATCGATTTACGCAGTGCAACTGAATTAGAAAGTGTTACTGAAACAGCTCAATTCAAACAGGATGCAAAACTTGGGTTGAGTATTGATGGTTTGACCCTTGAGCAATATGTATTGGCCAAAGGTTGGGATGGATTAAAAGGTTTAGGAATATTGCCAGCCAGTAAAACACTGGTGCTCGATATGATTGAGAAAGTGAAATTTCCACATGATAAAATGGAAGGCTTATGGTTGATTGATCAGCAACGCTTAGGTTTAATCAATGATGATGATTTTTCACTGTGGGTGACAAATGGCGTATTGGAGCAAAAATATTTAGATAAAAATAAAAATGTGATTGATGGCAATACCTTGTACATCATTGACGGTTTAGACCTAAAGCCTGTCCCATAAGTAGTTTGAGTAAGGCGATGGCTTTTTAATAAAAGCTGAGTGCTTTAAAGATGTTTTTCGTATTGCTCAAGTGTATGTACCTTTAAATATGTTTTAACAGCTATTTTACTGTCGTTATAACTGAAGAATAAAATAAAGCCATCAAAGATTGATGGCTTTATGCTTTAGATTTGCTTTGGCGGTGTAATTAAAGGGCTTTGAGTTGCTGAGAGCCAATCCAATGTTTCGAAAATTGATAAGCTGAACGTCCAGAGCGTTGCCCACGACTTTGGCACCACCGTAAAGATTCAGCACGTGCCAGCTCTGTCATTGGCATATTGGCTTTTGCTAAGTAATGTTCCACAATTTCTAAATAGAGATTTTGATCCATTGGGTAAAATGACAACCACATGCCAAAACGGTCAGACAACGAAATTTTCTCTTCTACGGCTTCTTGTGGATGTAATTCATGATGCTGAGGGACATCTGCTTTCATAACAGGTGTATTTTCATGCATAAATTCAGGCAATAAATGACGGCGATTACTGGTGGCATAAATAATAAAATTGTTTGAGCCAGATTGAAGCGAACCATCTAACACACTTTTTAAGCTGCGGTAATTTTCATCTTCAGCGTTAAACGCCAAATCATCACAATACACAATAAATTTTTCAGGACGGCCTGCGATAATTTTTTGAATTTCGGGTAGTTCAGATAAATCATCACGTTCAATTTCAATTAAACGTAAACCGTCAGCTTCATAGGCGGTTAAAAGTGCACGAACAATAGAGGATTTTCCTGTACCACGTGAGCCTGTGAGCAAAACATCATTGGCAGGGAGACCGTTTAAAAACTGTAAGGTATTTTGAATGACTTTTTCTTTTTGACGCTCAATGCCTTTTAAATCGTCTAAATAGATTTTTTTCGCTTGCTGAATAGGCTTGAGCTGGTGGTTTTGCCATTTGTAGGCAGCTGTCGAAAAATCGGGTACTTGTTGCAGCTCGGGTAAGCTTTGTTGTAGTTGCAAAAGAACTGTAGAGAGGGAAGCGAGGATATTGTCAGGTAAATCAAGAGTTGCCATGAATATTCAACTAGTTAATAAGCGATGAATAGAAGTCGGTATAGTTTAACAATGTATAGGAATTCGACAATAAATGCCAAACAAAGCAAAGCTTTGACCATTGAAATCATGTGAAAAGTTTGTAACAGTGAGCTATAGGTCAACCTATAGTTAGAATAATTCAAGTAATGAGGGTGCGATATGCTGTTTAAAGACTTTACCAGTGAGATTAATCCGCATCAGGCATACCGTATTAAGAAGTTAAAACGTCAGCTAGAAACAGCTGAAAGCTATGAAGCATGGAAAAGTATAGCGCTCAAAATAGATGAAGAATCGGGCGCCCAAGAATGGAAGTTAGACAATTGCTCACCGTACTTTGATGCAGAAATTATTACACATCGTTTGGCGATGTTAAGACGTTATCGTCAGCAAAAACGTACGCAAGATTTGATGTATATTTTGCGTGAAGGCTTAAGTTATGACATAGCCAATATTGCGCATCCTTTATTATTTACTGTGGCTTATGTTGGCACCAAAAAAATTATTGAAGACTATATTGAAGAAGTGAGCCAAGGTTTAGCGTTTATTGCCTCTGAGTCTTGTAGTTGTTTAAGCAATGCGGAAAAATTAGCTTTCTTTAAGCATTGCCAAGTTGCTTATGGTCAACCTGCCATGATGTTTTCAGGTGGGGCAACATTAGGTTTATTTCACACAGGCGTATGTAAGGCACTCATGGCGCAAGATTTGATGCCAAAAGTGTTGTCTGGTTCGAGTGCTGGCGCAATTATGACGGCCATGCTGGGTGTGTCAAAACCAGCTGAATTTACTGAAATTCTGAAAGGGCAAAATTTTTATAGCGAAGCTTTTCACTTTCGCAAAATTTCAGACTTGCTGAAGGGCAATGGAGGCTTGGCTGATGTGAAATATCTCAAGAATTTCTTAATTGAAAACTTGGGAAATTTAACCTTTGCTGAAGCCAAAGAACGTTCAGGCTTAGACATTAATATTGCTGTGGCGCCCTATGATGCTTCGCAAGATGCACGGATTATGAATGCCTATACCTCACCTGATCTTTTGGTGTGGAGTGCAGTGTTGGCTTCTTGTGCTGTGCCTGTGCTGTTTCCACCTGTACGTTTAACCAGTAAGCGTTACGATGGTGAATATACGCCGTATATGGCCTCTACACGGTGGGTGGATGGCAGTGTGCGCAGTGATTTTCCACAAGAGAAAATGGCGCGCCTATATAATATTAACTACAGTATTGCCAGTCAGGTTAATCCACATATTGTGCCGTTTATGCAGGATGATATTGCACGCTTTCGTAAAGATATTATTAGCTGGCCAGAACGGATTGTACGCCGTCAAGGGAAGGTGATTGCAAAAGGGGTAATGGACTTTGCCCGTGAACGTGTAGATAAAGTACCGCCTGTACGACGTTTGCTTGATCATGGTTATGGGGTAGTCGATCAGCGCTATTATGGCGATGTTAATATTGTGGGGAAATACAGCTTGCGTCACTATAGCTACATGCTACAAAACCCACGTCCATATTTATTTAAAACCTTACAACAAGAAGGTGAACGGGCGACATGGCCTAAAATTTCCTTAATTGAAACACATGCAAGGGTAGGTAAAACCATTCAGCATTGCTTGGAGCTTTTAAATTATCAACATGCCGTCACAGATGCGACCAAATCTACAGATCTTGAAAAGATTCAATAGCCTTGCGCTGGAGCAATATCATTTTGAATCTAAAGCGAAGCCACGTAGCCAGTCTTATGGACGGCATGTGTATCGCTTAAATACACAAGATATTGCTCATGATGATGTCTTTTGGTTAAAGGCACAGCAAAAAACAGGAGCTACATTTGCCTTACAAGGCTTTGAACAAGAATTAAACTGTTATCGCTCTTTGCAAGAACAGCAAGCTGATTTTATTTTGCCTGTACAGATTTTATCGAATATTACCATTCCGAAGACAGATTTATATTTTGATACTGCACTGATTTTGCCAGAAGCCAGTGCATTTTTTGAGGTAGAGCCTCATTTATTGCATCCAGAGCAAGTGAAACATCATTTGTGGCAGGCTATTAGTGTAATGGAACAGTTGAATCAATGTGGTTGGATTCATGGTGATTTAAAATCTACGCATTTTATGCAGTATCAACAGCGTGTGTGTTTAATTGATCTTGAGCAGGCACAGCCTTTACAGCAACAAAGCCATACACTCAATGCCACGCCACGCTATATGGCACCCGAATTATTTCATGCAGAAGCGAAAAGTATTCAAACTGATCTATATGCATTGGGCATTATTTTTTATGAATGGCTAACAGGTCAACGGTTAGTGGCAACAGACTATGAAGATTGGGCTTATTTACACTGCCAACGATTAAAAATTGATTTACCTGTGAATTTTTTAAGATATTTACCACTGCTTGAAGCTATGTTGGCGAAGCATAAGTCGCAAAGAATGCATGATTTTTCACAATTAAAAAGGTGTTTAATGACTGAGATTGCATAATAAAAACACATCTTACTATTTTTTGTTTTTTATTTAAGCAAATGAGCGAGTTTTTTATAAAAAGCGCTTGTCATGCACAGATGATCGCTATAGTATACAAACCCATTGGGGACGTGGCGAAATTGGTAGACGCACTGGATTTAGGTTCCAGCGCCGCAAGGTGTGAGAGTTCGAGTCTCTCCGTCCCCACCACTTAATTGATTAATGATAGATTAGTCATTAGGTTACAGAGGATTGGTGTAATGGTAGCATGACGGTCTCCAAAACCGTTCGTCAAGGTTCGAATCCTTGATCCTCTGCCAAGTTTTAAAAAAGTCTAACTGCGAGTTAGCACCCTTGATGGGGACGTGGCGAAATTGGTAGACGCACTGGATTTAGGTTCCAGCGCCGCAAGGTGTGAGAGTTCGAGTCTCTCCGTCCCCACCATCAAATTTAAGAGCAAGGCATAGACCTTGCTTTTTTATTGCCTGAAATTTGGGGTTTGAGATAAAAGATTTTCGGTTGGGTAGGGTAGAAAAAATAAAATGAGTTAATTGCTGTTTTTATGACAAAAAAGCGATTGATTGATTAGAAAATGGCTTGTCATCAACGGTCTATCTCTATAATATACCCAGCCATTGGGGACGTGGCGAAATTGGTAGACGCACTGGATTTAGGTTCCAGCGCCGCAAGGTGTGAGAGTTCGAGTCTCTCCGTCCCCACCACTTAATTGATTAATGATAGATTAGTCATTAGGTTACAGAGGATTGGTGTAATGGTAGCATGACGGTCTCCAAAACCGTTCGTCAAGGTTCGAATCCTTGATCCTCTGCCAAGTTTTAAAAAAGTCTAACTGCGAGTTAGCACCCTTGATGGGGACGTGGCGAAATTGGTAGACGCACTGGATTTAGGTTCCAGCGCCGCAAGGTGTGAGAGTTCGAGTCTCTCCGTCCCCACCATCAAATTTAAGAGCAAGGCATAGACCTTGCTTTTTTATTGCCTGAAATTTGGGGTTTGAGATAAAAGATTTTCGGTTGGGTAGGGTAGAAAAAATAAAATGAGTTAATTGCTGTTTTTATGACAAAAAAGCGATTGATTGATTAGAAAATGGCTTGTCATCAACGGTCTATCTCTATAATATACCCAGCCATTGGGGACGTGGCGAAATTGGTAGACGCACTGGATTTAGGTTCCAGCGCCGCAAGGTGTGAGAGTTCGAGTCTCTCCGTCCCCACCAAGATACAGAAGGCAAGATGAGATAATCATCTTGCCTTTTTTAATGCCGATTTTTTGTAGTTGTGCATTTTAAAAGCTGAGATATGTATTGAGTTGAGTATAAATATTTATAAAAAAGCTTTGATGTTAAATCAGGCTATATTTGAAAGTGTTTACGGACTTAACAAACTTCGGCAATAGAAAAATATCTATGATTAGCCAAATAGCAACGAATACGATTGCAGGTGAAAAGGCTAAACATGAATAAGAAAGAATAATAAATAGAATACCGCTTATATTTTTTAAGTAAAAAACAGCTTTTAACTACATTTATATCCGTTGATTATTTTATTTAAATCGTTTAATTGAGAATTATTATCAATATTTCGTTTTTTAACGAATTAAAGTTTACAACCTAGGTATGAGTCTAAGCTTTTTAATTTCGCATAACAGCTATTATGTTTAATAAAGAAGTAAAATAGGTATAACTTCTACTATGTCATGACCATTTTATTAATAATAGAAATTGAGTAGCATGAAAAATTTATATGAATTAAAGAATAAAATTCAAGAAAAGACATTAAATTTGGTTACGCAGAGAAATGGATCTTCCGTGTATCAAGGGCAATTTTTTCAAGAAAAAGTTTTTATCAAAATAGCAAAAAACCGAGAGGCCAACGATCGTTACTGTGAAATTTTAGAAGCTCTCAAAAATTTCGCATTAACGCCAAAGGTATTAAATAAATTTGAATGGGATGGTTCTTCTGTCCTTGTCATGAGTGCTATAGAGGGAACTCAATTCGATCAAATATTTAAGAATTGTACGCGGGACCAGAAAATATATTTTTTTAAAGCCGCGGGCAGATCTTTAGGGGAGCTTCATCGGGAAATTCCAGAGACTTTCTTATTTAATATGAGATTCTGGCAAGATAGAGATGGCTTATCAACACAGCGGATATTATGGAGTCAACAGTTAGAATTAATGATCTCTAAATGGATGTCACGCGTGAATCCATTATCATTAGATTATCATGAGTTTAGCTATCAATTAAATGAGTTACTCAAATACAGTAAAGCCTTATCCGAACCTTCACAGCTTACTTTATTACACTGTGACTATATTGGCCGAAATATCCTAGTAGACAGTAAAAATCAGATCTCGGGTGTTATAGACTTTGATGCTGCTCGTATTGGGGATGCTGTCTATGATTTAGCGAAGATTGTATGGGTAGAAATAGATTTCTCTGATCTTGAATTACGGAATGCTTTTTTAGATGGCTGGGGATGTACGTATAAGCAGAGAGTGCCTAAAGTGAATTTTCTATTCTATGTGGGCATACAATGCCTTGCGGCGATTGCTTGGACAGATAGAAATCCGTCCTCTGATGGGACTAATACTATTTTTCGCGCTTCCGCAATTCGGACGCTGAGCGTTGTGTTAAAGGAGCTAGCAGCACTTTGACTGAATTTACACGGTCATTTCGTATAATCGCCATTACTTTAAATGGGAATAAAATTTAATTTAAGAACTGTATATAATTTATGAATTAATATTTATAAAGAATTTAATTTAATGCGCGTTAGAAAATCTTCAAGATTATTAATAATAAATGAAAATTTAGAAGTTTTACTTTTTCAATTTTTTCATGAAAATGATGCTTTAGCTGGGCAGAAATACTGGGCTACTGTTGGTGGGGGAGTTGAAAATGGAGAAACTTTTGAGCAAGCTGCTTGTAGAGAATTATATGAAGAAACAGGTATAGTTCGAGATGATGTAGGAATATGTGTTGATACACGAAATTTTGAAATGCTATTACCTAGTTCTGAAATAGTAATTTCTAATGAAAGATTTTTTGTGATTTTCGTTAAAGATGATGAGATTAAGACTAATAACTGGAGTGATCACGAAAAAAAAGTTATTAGTAAAAGTAATTGGTGGAAATTAGAAGACTTAAGAGAAACCAGTGAAACTGTTTTTCCAAATGATATTCCAAATATTCTTTTTAGAAGTTTTCCACAAATATTCAAAAATTAAGATTTTCTAAAATTAACATAATACACGTTATACGCAATTCTTGAATTTTATTAATAGGTATCAGTATCTTAGTTAAATTTGTTTCTGTAAACAGCTTACGGGAAAGGATTTTTTATGATGATTCATGGATGGCACCTGTTTTTTGATCTACGTTCCATAGTTTTATTTCAGCCTAAGGCAGAAAAATGTCTAAGTATTTATTTTTAAGCTTAGGTTTAGATTTAAGCTTGTTTGATTTAGCATCTAATGAAAAGGGTAACATATACCATGTACGCCTGCTAAATAGAAAAAAGCTTGGAATAATCCAAGCTTAATAAAGAATAAAAAAAATTGGGCTGATCAAACTTTCCTTATTTGATTGAGCTGTTGATGCAACTTAAAAATGGTTGAGCGAGCTTTAAGTGTGATTTAGGCCTTAAGATGATCCTCAAATTCTTCACCTAATTGCATTGCTAAAGCATTTCCTGCAAGTTCATAAGTCACTAAACCATATTCTTTTTTGAAACTGAAAGTAAAACCACGACCATCGGCCAAGTTACGTACGTTGTAGCCGAGTTTTTCTAACCATAGACGGAAGGCGATTAGATTTTTTGCTTTAACCACTTTTTTCACAAGCGAACTCCATATTCATCTTAAAAATATTAATAGGGACATCCAAATCATTTTTAAAGGTCTGTTGACTTAGTTTTATATAAAATATTTTATTTTGAATATTTTTTCATCGAATAATGTGTTTTTGGCATTAGAGGAATTAAACAAATCCTTCATATTTTTAGATATTTTAATCATGTAACTAAATATATTAAGTTTAACTAAAAAGTTTAAGTGCGCAGAATTTCTATGGTCTAGTGTGCTGTCTTGGGTCTGCAAACATAAATGTAATTATGAATCCTTTGTAGCGTAGAAGAGTCTAACTTAGCAGGATAAATGCGCCTTACTAATTGCTTGGAACGGATATGTCAATTTAGGTGGAACCAAGTAGGCCAGTATAGTTGTATAGGCAATGATACTTTATTCAGCATTGAGCCATACAAAACTGTATGGATTGAGTGGGAAGCCATTATACTTCACTACTATTTAGATCCATGTGTATATGAGAGCAGAAATGAGTACAGCCACAATTGAAAGTCAGGTAAAAGCACAGATTGAAGCGATGCAACAGCAAGGCCTTCAAGCTGTAGCGGTTATGTTAGGACATGAAGATTGGCTGGTATTTTCAACTGAATCAACTGTTGCTTATACGCCATTTGGCAGTGCACGTCGTTACCAGCCTGCATTAAGCGGTTTATTGTTAGTACGTGTAGATGAAATGCATGCCATGCGCGTAGTGACACAAGCAGACTTAGACTTGTACACACAAAACAATCAGATTTTATAAGTACTTACCAAGCACAGCGTGCTCTGAATTTTTTTCAAATTACGCTGTGTCGATGGGCTTGACCCAACTGAAGTAAAGTTAAAGCTGGTGAAGATGATTGCTCACAATCATTATTTAAAAGTTATCTTTTAATTCCCTTAAACGCTGAAATTCTTCAATACTCTCTGCTCTTAAAAATGGATTAGTTTCTAACTCTATGTCAATACGGCTAGGCAGTGTGCATTCACCAAGCATCCGTTTACGTTTTACATCTTCGGCACGCTGCTGAATGGCCATATTGTTTGGCTCGACATGCAAAGCAAATTGCGCATTTGAAAGGGTATATTCATGTGTGCAATAGACTTCTGTTCGGGGTGGTAGGGCGGCCAAACGTGATAATGAGTGAAACATTTGCTGATGTGTGCCTTCAAAAACGCGACCACACCCCATGGCAAATAGCGTGTCGCCACAAAATACCGCATCAAGTGCATCGATAAAATAGACAATATGACCTAAGGTATGCCCTGGAACAGCAATAATTTCAATCTTCAAATCATGAAATTCAATAACTTGTTCGTGCATGAGCGCATTAGAAATAAATGGAATTTTGGACAATTCTTCGCGTGGGCCAAATACTGGAATCGAACGCGTTGCAACCAGTTCAGGTACACCGCCAATATGGTCTTTATGCCAATGCGTTAACCAAATTTGTGCCAATTTAAGTTGGTGTAATTGACAGTATTCTTCAACCAAATGAGCTTCTGTTGGGTCTATAGCCACAACTTCTGCGCTGTCTTGATGCTCAAGCAACCATATATAGTTTTGTAATTGATTTTTAACGTCGATACAGTGAATTTTATAAGTCATTTATCGGGTCGAAGAATAAAAGAGATGCTTTAACATAGCATGTTTTTAGCAACGACTTATGTGCGGATTTGCGCTAAAAATACATAATTTTTTTGCAATACACATTGAATGTAGAAGCGATAGTTCTAAAATAGCGAGTCATTTATAACCAGTAAAATTACATGAGTATTTCCTACCGTGAAGACATTGACGGACTACGCGCATTAGCCGTGAGTTTAGTGATTTTTAATCATATTGGTCTGTCTTTATTTTCGGGGGGATATATTGGGGTTGATGTCTTTTTTGTGATTTCTGGGTATTTAATTACGGCTATTTTGATTAAAGATAGTCTACAGCATCAGTTTAGTATCAGCAGTTTTTATAAAAAACGTATTATACGTTTAGCACCAGCCTTGCACAGTATGTTGCTGGTGGTGACGTTGATCAGTTGTATGCTGATGTTACCGCATGAACTGGAAAAATATTTTAAAAGTCTGAACTACGCCATCTTCTTTATGGCCAATGTGTTCATGCGTGAAGAAGTGGGGGATTATTTTAGTCTGAACACCGATCAAATTCCGCTTTTACACTTATGGTCCTTAGGCGTAGAAGAGCAGTTTTATATTTTTTGGCCTTTGTGTTTATTGTTTTTACTCAAACGTGTTCCTATAAAATGGATGTCAGGACTTGTCCTGAGTCTGATTGTATTACTGATTATAAATGCTGAAATGGCAATGCAACAGAATATCGCCAAAGCCTATTTTGCGATGCCAGTTCGAGCATTTGAGCTGTTGGTTGGCGCATTGGTTTGTTTTTTACCCAAACATGTATTGCAAGATAAATGGGCAAGCTATTTAGTTTGGTTAGGTTTGATCACCATTTTAGTGTCGGCAGTTTGCATGGGGCATAGCACCCATTTTCCTGGTTTAATGGCCCTTATTCCATGCATGGCAACAGCACTGATTATTTATGTAGGCGGACAGACAGCGCATGCAAATCCTTTGCTAGTACATAAATGGAGTACATGGATCGGCAAAATTTCTTATCCGATGTATTTATGGCATTGGCCACTCATCGTATTTTTAAATATTTATTTATTAAGTTTAAATGCACTCAATCAAGTGCTGATTGTATTGAGTACCGTGCTGTTGGCCTATGCGAGCTATCGTTGGATTGAGTTGCCTTGTCGCCGTTTTAGTCGGGCATCCAGTACAAAAGTTATCCTGATTGGCTTTTTAATTCCAGCTCTAACCATTACCGCAAGTGCTCATTTGGTTGAGATAGAAAATGGCTTTCCAAACCGATTTGAAGCCAGTGTTCAACAACATTCGGATGGCTTGATTAGCTATGCGCATGAGATCCGTGGTATATGCCACAATGGCCTAGCACCAAATCAATTGGCTCCTACACAAAAGTGTATATTGGGTGTAGATAAGCCACAGATTGATTTTATGTTGATTGGCGATTCACATGCTAATCATTTTACAGGCATGTTAGATGTATGGGCTAAAGATGCGGGCTTACGAGGTTATGATGCAACACAGGACACCACAATCTTTTTGCCTCACGTGGATTTATATATTCCAACTAAAGCTGGATTCACTCTAGACACGAAATTTAGAGCACGTAATGATGCACTCATTGATTATTTGCAGACACATCACTTTAATCAAATTGTTTTAGCCGGCTATTTTGAAAATTACTTACGTACCTATCGACTGAATAATTTGCCACAAGCCAGCTCAGCGCAACTGATGTTTAATAGTTTGAATGAAGCGATGCCTATTTTATTCAAATCGGCCAATGAGGTGATGATTATTTTGGATACACCGACGCTTACAGGGCGAATGCATGCAAATTGCCCTGTGCGTGCAGAAGCTTTGGGTCGTCATGTAAGCTGTGATTTTGCTTTGCAACAGGATCCTGCAATGCAGCAATTTGCTCAGATATTGCAACAGTTACAACAGCGCTACCCACAGCTCAAAGTGATTGATCCAAAAGTGGCACTATGTAAAAGCGGTCATTGTTCGGCTTCGATTCAGGGCGTTGCGTTATACCGTGATCAAGACAACAACCATTTAAACTACCGTGGCTCAGAAGCATTGGGTCGGGCGTATTTACAACAACACCCGAATCCTTTGGGGCGCTAAATTTTAAACTTAAAAGATTATGGTTGAGCTTTCGCGTTGATTCCAACGTGAAAGCATTGCATATGAACAAATCACTAGCATAGATATGCGCTGTATTTGTAGAAGTGTTGCGAAACTATGTTATTCAACTGACACGGCTTGACCAATGGTGTAAAAATGACCGCCAGCGACATGATGTAAGCTTTTCCAATCATCTGAAGCTTGATCAAATAACCAATGGCCATCCCTAAAAATGCGTTCATCTGCATAGGCATGAATCACTTCACCTATAAACAAATCATGTTGTTGCTGATGGTGCGGTTCATGGATGAGTTTGCATAATAACCATGCCGAGCAACCGTCAACAGCGGGCAGGGTTGAATGTGGAAAATGAAATAAATTGACGCCACATTGGCGTAGTTTTTCAGGCGCATCGTGTTGGCTCATCATACCCAGCGCATAAACCATTTTAAGCTGTTTTAAATTGGGAACTTGCAACACAAAGTGGCCAGAATTTTCAATGATGCTTCGGGTCATGGTGCTTTTATCGAGCACTACACTAACTTTGGCAGGCTTAAACTCGACTGGACAGGCCCAGGCCGCTGTCATGACTCCTGTATGCGTTTGATCTTGCGCAGAAACCAAAACTGTTGGGCCGTGATTGAGTAAGCGATAGGCCTTTTCTAAAGGGACAGGGAGTAAATGTGGGTGTAAATTAAGCTCATTCATAATTTATAGAAATAGATGACGAAAATTTAGCGGGTTGTTACATAACATATAGCATATTAGGCAATATGAATGCATAAAAGCTCATAAAATACAGACAGTTTATTTGGAATTTAAACCATGAAAATGTATCAAGTGGACGCGTTTACAGATGCGTTATTTAAAGGAAATCCAGCTGCGGTATTGGTATTGGATGAATGGCTCGGCGATGAGCTTATGCAAAATATTGCATTGGAAAATAACTTATCTGAAACGGCATTTGTTAAGTCGATAGATGCAGAAAACTTTGAAATTCGGTGGTTTACACCCACAACAGAAGTTGATTTTTGTGGCCATGCAACTTTAGCCAGTAGTTTTGTCTTGTTTAAAGACTATACATCAGCCAAAAAGATTTATTTTCACGTTAAAAATTTGGGTATTTTTATTGTGGAACAAGAAGCAGATGGCAAAATTAAAATGAATTTTCCACAGCGCAAAGCCAGTCTGGTGACTGAATACCCAGATGAATTACGCCAAGCGCTCACTAAGCCTTTTAAAAATGTGTATTTAAATGCCCAAGCTTATATTGTGGAGTATGAAAGTGTACAAGATGTGCTCGATGAACAGCCCAACTTAGAATTGCTTAAAACCTTAGGGAAGATACGCACGGCGATTACGGCATCTGAATTACAATCGCCAACTGATGTTGCGATTACCTCATTGGGTGAACAATATGACTGCGTATCACGTTATTTTGCTCCAGCCAATGGCATTAATGAAGACCCTGTGACGGGTTCAATTCATACTGCAATTGCGCCTCTGTGGGCAGAGAAACTGTTGAAAAATTCGTTACTTGCATATCAAGCTTCTGCACGTGGTGGGGCATTATATTGCACCTTGTTGGACAATGATCGGATTGAAATTGCGGGTTATGCAAAGTTATATATGCAAGCTGAGATTAATGTAGATCAAGTTTAATTGTTATATACATTTTAGTGTGGGTCTTTTAAGTGCTGTATTTATTTCTGAATGGTTGATATGTGTCCAAACTAATGATGCTACTGCATACAAACAGGAAGATAAGTGCTTAAAAGACAAAATAATTTAATAAATAACATAAAATTCACTATAAAATGAGAATCATTCTCTTATAATTGCAACATAGAATAATTGAATGTTACATGAAGGTTTATAAATAAATATGCGTTTAAAACAACTCACGCTGTCGCTTTTTTTGTTGGCTTCAACTAGCGCAGTGCTCGCACAACCTGTTTTAATCAAAACAGACAATAACATTCAAGAATATACATTAGACAACGGTTTTCGAATTATTCTTGCCCCGAATGATAAAGAAAATAAAGTATTTATGAATACCATTTACCGTACGGGCTCATTGAATGATCCGCAAGGTAAAGGTGGTTTGGCGCATCTATTAGAACATTTGGCATTTAAGGGTACGCAAAATATTAAAGGTGAAGAGTTTCATCGCCGTTTAGATCAGTACACTCTAGGTACCAATGCCAGTACAGATTACTATTCAACAAAATATACCAATATAATTCGTCCTGAGCAGAGCGTACTCAATGAAGTTATTCATTTAGAAGCTGAGCGCATGGATAAGCTGGTCTTACAAGAAAAATATGTCCCTTCAGAAATTGCCATTGTGAAGCGTGAACGTGAAATTCGTCTAGATCAGCCTTTTTCTGTGCTGATGGATCAAATTTTTAAATCAGCTTATGGCAATCAATATTTAGGACGCTTGCCGATTGGTGATTTAAACGAACTGCAATCGATCAAGATGCAAGAGTTAAATTCATTTTATCGTACTTGGTATGCGCCTAATAACGCGGTGATGGTGCTGTCTGGTAAATTTGATGCACAAGCAGTATTGAAGCAAATTGATGCACAATTTAGCCCAATTGCATCTCGAGCTGTACCTGCACAACCTAAAGTGCCAACCATTCGTGGTAAAGATATTAAACAACGTGAATTTAGCGTACAAAAGGGTAGTGATTTAGCCAAATTCAATATTTATTTGAATGGCGCGGATGATGCGATTACAACAGCTTTATCTGTATCTCCTGTGCTTTATTCATTACAACCTAGTGGCCATTTGTATAAAGATGTTGTAGAAACTGGAATTGCGAACGCCGTACAGTCAAGTACATGGTTAGACCGAGATTTTAACTTGGTGTTCATGGGTGCAGTGTATGCGCCAAACCAAAATGCACAACAGGTTCAAACCACTTTAAATAAAGGGGTTGAACAGACTCAAGCATTTAATGATGCTGAGCTAAATCGGGTAAAAGCGATGACGCGTAATCAGGCCGATTCCATTAAAAATAATGCATCGGCAATAGGTACACGTATTAGTGATTATTATGTGGCTTATGATGGTAATTGGGCTAAATATTTTAAAGATTTAGACGATTTGCAAAAAATGACCGTCGACGAAGTCAATCGTACCTATAAGGCATTTTTAGTGCCTGAAAATCGTATTGTAGGTAATATTTTACCAACGCCTGAAGATCAGAAAAAAGCACAAACACAAAAAGTGGCAGAGCATGCTCAAACCTTAGATGCAACTATAGCTAAGGAAGAGCCTTTAAAAGATGTTGCTTCCTATCAGGCTGAGGTAAAACAATATGTTGAACAATCGAAAGGTTATTTGACTTCGAAAGAACAACAAATCCAACGTGGCAAACTCAAAAATGGCATTCAATACGCACTGTTCCCAACACAGACACGTGATGATAAGACCTATGCCACGATTGCCTTGGACTTTGGTACAGCGCAATCTCTGATGAATAAAGGTGAGGTATTAGACCTGACTGCATACTTGCTATTTAGAGCATCAGCTGAGCGAAGCCTGCAAGACATCACGGATAAAATTATTGAAAGTGGTGGTGGTGCTTCAGTGAGTGCAAGTTCGAATGGACTAAGCTTGCAACTTTCGGCCAAAAAAGAAAAATTTGACGAATTTTTTAAATACTTTATGGCGGTGGTGAAAGCGCCAACATTTGAACAAAGCCAGTTTGATTTAATTAAATCACAAAGTATTTCAAGTTTAGATCGTCCATATACAGAGCCAGATACTGTGGCAGGTATGACCTTGTCACGAATGTTAGAAAAGTATCAACCGGGTGATTTACGCTATCACTTTGAACCTGATTTGGTTAAAAAGCAGTATGAGTCAGCCACTCGCGAGCAGGTAATGCAACTGTATCAACAGTTCTTTAAAACACAGCGCGTTAATATTGCAGTCACTGGTGATTTTGATGCTAAAAATATGCAAAAATTGCTGAAAAAAGAATTCTCGCAATGGTCAACCAAAGAACCTTTTGAGCGTTTGGAGTCGGACTATACTGCATTAAATGCAACAAAAGTTCATGTGCTTTCGGAGCAACGTGAATTTGGTAGTTATCAGGCAGTATTGACTTTTCCAGTAGGTTCATATCATGTAGATATGCCAGCATTACAAGTCTTCCGTCATATTTTAGGCGATTCGCAGTTGTCGTCTCGTTTAGCGCAAGAGCTACGTGAAAAGAATGCATTGGTATATGGCTTTAACAGCTCTTTAAACTTCAGTAGTTGGAAAGACTCAGGTGCTTTGGGCATTGGGGCAAACTATACTGCGGGCAAGTCGGCACAAGTGTCTCAAGCAGTACATAAAGTATTGAATGAAATGCTGTCAAAAGGTGTGACCGAACAAGAAGTTGAAGCGGCCAAAGCCAGTATGCTGAAAAAGCGTGTCACTGCTTTAGAAGATGAGCGCCGTATTCATTCAATGCTTATTCCACAGATGGAACATGGTCGTACTTTGGCTGAACGTGAAGAGCGTGATCAGGCGATTGCAAAATTAACCAAAGCAGATATTGATGCAGTGATTCAAAAATATATTCATTTAGATGGCTTGGTCGAGGTAATGGCAGACCAATATGGTAAAACCATTAATCAACCACCTTCAGCGTTGAAGAAAGATTAATTTTCTAAAAAGTAACAATAAAAAAGCGCCTCAGGGCACTTTTTTATTACTACTGCTAATGTGCTTTATGTGTGATTGGGAGTCTGAATGACTACAGCACAAACTAAACTTCAATTATGGTTTTACAGGCGATAGAACTGTTTGGCATTATCACGAAATATGAGGCTTAAAGCCTCTGGATGTGATACGGCTATAGCATCGCTAAAAGCATCAATAATATTGACCAAACTGGTACTGACGCTATCCATTGGGAAGTTTGAGGCAAACATGATCCGATAAGGGCCAAAGCATTGTAAAACATGACTAATTAAAGGATAAGCCAAATCAAATACTTCAGTTTTGCTGGCCAGTCGTTTTTCTTTATGAAATTGATGACCCAAAATTGGCATAAATAGCCCAGACATTTTGGTGTAAACATTGGGCAAACTTGCTAATTCAGCCATGTCTTCTTGCCAATGGAACAGAATATTTTCACGCGCTGTTTTGGTTAATCCCGTATGTGAACCCACAGAGCCAAAAAGGCCTGCTGGTGTACCAAAGTGATCGAGTACAATAGATGTTTCTGGAAAGCTTTTGGCCAATTGGACAATGTCAGGTAGTTGGCTGGAATATGCCCATGCATCAAAGCTTAAATTCATTGAAGCTAAGGCTTCAAAACCCTTCATAAATTTTGTATTGGTATATAAATGCGGATCATCTGTCCATGCATGAATTTTAGGGTCTTCATGGTAGGCCGCCATTTTACGAATACCACGAAATAGCGGTGATGCTGCTTGGTGTAGTTTTAAAATTTTTTTAAAGTTAGCATCATGTGGATCTGCAGTACCTACAATGCCAGCCAAGGTCAAATGCTGGGCTTGAAAATCCAATGCTGAAACAAATTCCGTTTCAGCCACCACCGCTTTGCCTTTTTGATGATGCCAATTGGCTTCAACATGCACAACTTTATCTACATCATAGTGGCCAAGATCAGCTTTATAGTTTTTGGGTAAATAAGGTGCTGTCACGTGTTGAGTTAGGCCAACAGTTTCAATCAGGTCATCGGGTTGTACAAGACGGATCATTTTGTCGAGTAAATAGGGATGCTTACCCAAAAGCTTAACAGCCATTTTGGCTGCATGGGGCGTGTGATACGGGTCCCATTGATGAATGTGGGCATCAATTATTGAAAAACCGAGCTGATGCATGACTGTCCTTTGTTTGCAGCAATCTATTTTTAATATAAAAGGTCTGGGCCGATAAAACAGCAAAACATCATAAAAAAGTGACAAATGGGTGTTTTTACAGCTTTGAGGCGGTGACAAAAACAATAAAGCTCCCAAGGGGGAGCTTTATTCGATCACTTAGTGATTATGATCGTGGTTATGCTTATTGGCATGGAATTCTTCGTTATGGCGGAAGCGTAGGTAGTTTTCAAACTGGTCGCAATATTCGTCGTAGTTGTCTTCAAGCATCATTTGGAATTGCTGTAATACATAAGACATCACTTGCTCTTTGGCATCACGCATTTCATTGCCATCTTTGAAGTTGTTGGCAGCCACCCACGTATTAAAACGCGCTGTACCAAACAGCATAGCAGCACTAATTTGGCCACGTTTTTCAGCAGGTTTTTCTTCACTGCCTTTTTCTACACGGCTAAATTCATTTGCGAGTTTAATAAATTCATCTGCACGTTCAAAGAATGCCGCATTTAACGCTTCTTCTTCGGTTACATCGGTTGCATCAATCTTTTGAACCATGAATTTTTCCTGACATCTAAAATCTTAAAGCTTAATTATAGGCAAAGCCTTGCAGAAACTAAACCTTTGACTTAATCTAAAAATAGCCTAAGCAATAAAATGGATGCTTTATGCAAGATGCCATAGCGGTACAAAGTCTAAAAAGTGATATTGCCTTATTACGTCAAAACATTTGGCCACCTGCAAATTTAGCCAATGTAGAAGGCTTGCCAATTTATTATGGAACTCAGGCAGAGGTGGATGAATACTATCAACAATGGACAGGTCTCATTGAAAGAGCACAAGACCTGTTTCAACCTTTTATGGAGGATGAGTTGATTGATGCCATTCATTTACCCAGTCATTTAAATCTACCGCTGTTTTATTTTCATGTAGATCGTATACGAATTAATAAAACCAGAGCCAAAGAATCTAAAAGCTTTCGTGGTATTGCGAGTTTGATTGAAAAATGTGGCCAATATGAGGCAGAGCAGGTCTTGGCTATGCGTCGTTGGTTAGACAGTGATGATACGGCAGTACTGGTTGCGCATCGCGAATTTATTGATTTAAGAACGTATGTTTTTCAGCATGGGCAAAGTGATTACACACGAACACGTTTCTATGTGAATGGTATTGTGTTGAGTGTAGAGCCTGATTTTAAGTTGGTGGATGCACGCGATAAACCCCGTAAGCAGCGTAGTGATAGTTATGCAGATGCATTGGCAGATAACAACACATGGAAGGTATTTGGGAAAAATCGTTAAGCAGATCAATGCAGTTTCAATACGCCGTATCTAGCGGACTACATGACAATCCATTTAGTGCATAAAAAAGCAGACATCAGTCTGCTTTTTATTAAAGGGCAAAGTTATTTTGCTCAATTATTTAATCAATTTACGACTTACTAAAAATTGTTCAGTCGCTTCCAGTAGGCGCTGTGCGTACACTTCTTGTTTCGCCGTTAACCAGCCGAGTACAAACCAATCACTGGCTTCTAGCTCAGTTTGTTGAATGTATTGAGCAGATGTAGATAAAACCTGATATTCATGGGCTGCTAATTGTGCATCATTAAGTGCTTTACCATACTTCTGTAGATTTTTTACATCGTAAATAGAGGTTAAAATTGGGAAGCTAAATTTGAGCTCTTGAATATGTCGAGCCAGCACATCTAAGCTTTCAAAATCAGTGATGTCGGCAAGGTTTAAACTGTCTTGTAGTAACTTGTATTGCTGTTGCAATGTGTTGTGTGCAAACCATTTTAAGTCATGGCTTTGTACATGCTGGGTTTCATTGAGGCTGAACATCATCAGTTCTAAATAATGATGCACATTGAGGGTCGATTTAACCAAATTTCCGAGTTTTTCTTTGGCATATAATATGTCTTTGGCCAAATTCTCTGCAGTCGTTGGATTTTGTAAAAAAGCACCCAGCGTATCGCGCATGTGTTCGAAGTGTTGTAATTGGTCAAACTGTTGCTTAAAAGCCTCTAATTGATAGCCCCATTTGTCAGAAACATCTGGGTTCCAATCTTTAAATAAGCTAATGGTTAATTGTAAATGTTTGAGGGCAGTGCGAGCTTCTTGCATGTGCTCAGGGGTGGCAACAGATGCAGAAATGGCCGCAATATTCGGCAGTAAATGTTGCATTTGCTGTGCAACTAAAGTCTTTAAATTTTGGCTTGCAGGTTCTTTTTTACTTAGTACAAAGTCTTTGGCAACGACCGCAGGGCTAACCACTTGCGAGGCAACCAATAAATTTCCAATTTCAGCTTTACTGCGAACATCTAGCCAAAGTTGATATTTTTTAACCCATTCAAAGCAAAATGCCAGTAAAGACTGAATTGAACCCTGTTTTAACTCAAACTCGACTTCATGCACAATTTCTTCTGCATGTTGAGTACGAATACAGCCCACATCTAGACTAACTTCAATTTCAGCATCTTCGTATTGAATCACACGGCATGTACGCAGAATATCAGTTTCAAACTGTAGTTGTAGTTGATCAACTTGATCGCCTAGCGCATTTTTTAGTACCTGTAAGGCATCGGTATATTGCTGATAAACAGACAAGTCAAGCTCAGGTGCATTTTCGTGTATACCTAAATCAAGATTATGTTCAAAGCGCTCAATATGGGTTTTGCCAGCTGCTTTAAGCGTTTGTATCCAACGATCTCCTTCTAAGCGTTGGCGAATCGCTGCGTGTTGTTGTGCCATTAATTTATCGGCAGTATCAAAATATTTGGCTTTAAGTTGAATCTGTTCTGATTTTTTTGGGTCGATTGCTTTAAGTAATGCTGTGCGTCGTGCTTCTGGAATCTGAAATTTTAATTCAACTTCAACCATGATTATGTCCTAAATAAAAACAACCGATTTGGAAAGGGCTGTTTACAATGTCAGATTGCCTAAAAAAGCACCTGAAATTGAATGTGTTTTCAATTTTTCAGGCTCGATTGTAACTAAAAATCAGTGCAAAGTAAGACTTGATCTTTTTGTTTGATCACGAAATCACTTCGTATTTGTTTTGAATTTGTATGGTCAAAACTTCATGTCCTGTATCAAAACTAAAGGCAATATTTCAGAGTGAAAGCCGAGCATGAAATGGCTTTTCATTGATTGAAATTTAAGCTAAGGTGGAAGAAAACAATCAGGACGTTGCAATGAATGCGCAGGTACAACCCAAGTTTGAGCAAGAGCCCGAATTTCAATTACCCATTCGAAAATATTCAGATTTTTATCGTTTTTATTTGACTGAGCATCGTAATATTACCAGTCGTCGTTTACATGCCACTGGCAGTACAATAGGACTGTATTTTTTCTCCAAAGCGATTCTTAAAAGACGTCCAAAGTATGTACTTTATGGGCTGGTTTCTGGTTATGCATGTGCATGGGTAGGGCATTTTGTATTTGAGCGCAACAAGCCTGCCAGTTTCAAGCAACCTATGTACAGCTTTATTTCGGATTGGCGCATGCTAAGCGATATTATTCGAGGTAATTTAAGCTTGATCGATCGTCGCCATGACCGTATTGAAAGCTAAAATGACACAAGTGAAGAAAGTTATTTGAGCTTGTGTTGTCAAATTTGGTGAGGAATAAATATAAATTAGATAAAAAGCTCTAATAAAAGGTAACAATACCCAAATGCGTTATACACATAATGCATTTTTACTGTTATTCTTCTACTAATTGCCAGTCATTAAAGATATGACAAGTTTTCCAAGCCTAGAGTGACCTTCTCTAGGCTTTTTTTATGCACAAAAATATTTTAACAAAAGATAAAATATAACCGAATTGATTAACTAGATTTGGACTATAAAACTGCAGTATGAGATGAAAATAGGTTGGATCTATAAGTGTTTCAACGCTCCCCAAAACGTTTTTTGGTGAAACACTTATAGATCCAATTTGCGCTGTATGTTTCTCTTTTAAAGTGTACTGATTTTTTTATATTATTGCTGTTGTTGTGTAAGCTATTAAAGCGTGAATATTGGCATGGCGCTATCCCTATAATTGGGTATTTTTTGTACCTAAAAGCACTTGTTTGTAAAAAACAGATCTTTTTTTTAATTTCTCAGTCAATCTTGCTGTGCACAAGCAAATATCTATGCGCTTAGAGCCGTAGTTCAGCCTATAATACTGCTAAGTTTTGATAAGTGATTGTATTATGCGCGGTTTATATTTAATTACCAATGATGACCCGATTGAGCTACTTTTAGCTAAGCTTGAAGGCGCAATGGCAACGTATGAAGTGGCTGTTTTGCAATATCGCCGTAAGCATGTTGCAAAAGAGAATCAGGACTATGAAATTGGTTATATGAAGCATTTATGCGAACAGTACAAAGTGCCTTTTGTCATTAATGATGACTTAGATGCAGCTGTACAGTACGGCGTAGGTGTGCATTTAGGACAAGATGATGGTTCTATTCAAGAAGCAGTAGAACGTTTGCCTAAAGGTGTGTTGATTGGACGCAGTTGTAATAACTCTTTAGAACTGGCTGAACAAGCGATTGCGGATGGCGCAAACTATGTTGCTTTTGGCGCTATTTTTGCGACTGAAACCAAGCCTGAAGCAGGTAACATTGGTTTAGAAACTTTAAAACAAGCCAAAGCTAAATTGAACGTGCCAATTTGCGCAATTGGCGGTTTAACTGTAGAGAATTCCGCTGAAGTCATTGAAGCGGGTGCAGATCTTTGTGCTGTGATCAGTGATGTGTTAGGCCGTTCAATGTCGGTGGTTGGACAGCGTGTATATGACTGGTCTGAACTTTTTGCTGAAAAAGCTTAAGTATTGAATCGCATTTTAAATTTTTTGAGTTGAGTATTTTCATGACTTTATCTGCTAAGCAAGAACAATTATTTAAACAAGCCAGCAAGCATATACCTGGTGGCGTAAATTCTCCTGTACGCGCATTCAATGGTGTAGGCGGTACACCGGTATTTATCGAAAAAGCACAAGGCGCATATTTGTATGACGTCGACGGTAAGCGCTATGTCGACTATGTCGGTTCTTGGGGGCCAATGATTTTAGGCCATGCACAGCCAGACATTATTAAAGCTGTGCAAGAAGCTGCAGTTGATGGTTTGAGTTTTGGTGCGCCAACAGTGCATGAAACCACTTTGGCTGATATTATTTGCGAAATTATGCCGTCAATTGAATTGGTTCGTATGACCAACTCAGGGACTGAAGCAACCATGACAGCAATTCGTCTTGCACGTGGCTATACGGGTCGTGACAAGATTGTAAAATTTGAAGGCTGTTACCATGGCCATTCAGATTCGCTTTTAGTGAAAGCGGGTTCTGGCCTACTGACTAAAGGTGAGGGCGAGGCGACTTCTGCAGGTGTACCAGCTGATTTTGCCAAACACACTTTAACACTGCCGTACAACGATATTGCTATGCTGAAAGAATGCTTTGCAAAATTCGGTTCAGAAATTGCAGGTGTGATTGTTGAGCCAGTTGCAGGCAACATGAATTTAGTGAAACCAATTGACGGTTTCTTACAGGCGATCCGTGATGTATGTGACGAGCACGGTTCTGTGTTTATCATTGATGAAGTGATGACAGGTTTCCGTGTCGGTCTTGGCGGTGCGCAAGCGCATTATGGCGTAACGCCTGACTTAACCACTTTAGGCAAGATTATTGGCGCTGGCCTGCCAGTTGGTGCATTTGGCGGTAAACGTGAAGTGATGGAATGCATTGCGCCACTAGGCAAGGTGTATCAAGCAGGCACATTATCAGGCAACCCACTTGCAATGCGTGCAGGTATTGAGATGTTTAAGCATCTTCGTGCAGAAGGTTTCTATGAAACATTAACTGAAAAATTGGCAGGCTTACTTGCTGGTTTACAAGCTGCTGCAGACGAAGCAGGCATTCCGTTCTTTACGCAGCAAGTGGGCGGCATGTTTGGTATTTACTTTACAGATCAAACTGAAATCACTGGTTTTGATTCAATTTTGAAATGTGATGTAGATGCTTTCCGTACATTCTTCCACGGCATGTTACAGCGCGGTGTAAACTTAGCGCCTTCAGCTTTTGAAGCAGGCTTCTTCTCAAGCGCGCATAGTGATGAAGATATTGCATTTACCATTGAAATGGCAAAAGAAGTTTTTGCTGAAATGAAGTAATTTTCATTTAAATAGGTAAATTCTGCTTTAGAATAAAGCCCGCAGCCTGCTGTGGGCTTTTTTGTTGTTATAAGTTCAGCCTTTTAAGAAAAGGATTTTAAATGAAAACCAAGCACTATTTAACTTTGGCGGATGCAGAATTTTTACTAAATACAGCGCATGCTTATGCTGCCGAACAAGGTTTCAATGTCAGTATTGCGGTAACGGATGAAACCGGCAATTTGCTCGCGATGAAACGTATGGATGGTGCATCGCCCATGACAGCAAATTTATGTTTAGAAAAAGCAAAATGTTCTGCGATTAGTCGACGTCCTTCAAAGTTATTTGAAGACATTATTAAGGGTGGTCAAATGGGTTTTCTGACCATGGATACCTTTTCTGGCATGTTGGAAGGTGGTGAACCGATTTTGTATGAAGGGCAGTTGGTGGGTGCAATGGGCGTGTCTGGCCTGAAGTCTTTTCAGGATGCAGAAATTGTACAGCAGGCGATTGAGAAGTTTTTCGCTCAGGTCGGCTTTGTTGCACAAAGATGTAAAAATTAAGATTACCCATATCTACTCAAATTTAAGGCATAACTTGGGTATGTGGTTGACCTAACTCGGTAAATTTATTTAACACTGCTACACGTGCATGGATCTCATTGGTTTGGCTATTAAAGTTCCTTGCACTGAGTT